>DASVZI010000064.1:0-60678 GCA_036391735.1 Rhodocyclaceae bacterium | reverse complement strand
GCGGAACTCGTCGTCCGGGCGGGCTTTCTAATCCTGTGTTGGGGCGGACGCTGCGAGCCGGCGTAAGTCTCAGACGCTCGCCGCTCCGTCTCCATTCGAAAGGAGGCAACCATGGCAAATATCACCCGCATGTCACCCTTCCGCGCGATGGAGCGCTTTTCCCCCTTCGAGGAACTCGAGCGCATGCTCGAAGGCATGCGCATGCGTCCGCTGGCCGGCGCTGCCGGTTTCGGCGACGTCCGGCTCGAGGTGTCGGAGGACGACAAGTGTTACACGGTGAAGGCCGAGATGCCCGGCGTCGCCAAGGACGACATCAAGGTGTCGATCGACAACAACCAGGTGACCATCTCCGCCGAGGTGAAGCAGGAGCAGAAGACCGGCGAATCGCACAACATGCTTTGCGCCGAGCGCTTCTATGGCCAGATGTTCCGCGGCTTCACGCTCGAGTCGGCGGTCGACGATGCGAAGGCCGACGCGAAGTACGAGAACGGCATCCTGACGCTCACGCTGCCCAAGAAGGCGGGGGCGGGATCGCACAAGCTGACGGTTCACTAGGAACGGAGGAGGACGTCATGTCTGCGAAGATGAAGCACTGGCAGGATCCGCTCAACATCCTGCTCGGCCTTTGGCTGATCGCGTCTCCCTGGGCGCTCGGCTATGCCAATGTGCCGAGGGCCCCGGCCGACGCGGTCATCATCGGCGCGGTGATCGCAGTCCTCGCCGCGCTCGAGTTGTTCCAGGTCGCCGCCTGGGAAGAATGGGCGGCGGTGGTTCTCGGCATCTGGATGGTGATCTCGCCCTGGGTGCTGAAGTTCAGCTTCAGCGCCGCCGCGACGGCGAACGCCGTGATCTTCGGTATCGTCATCGCCGCCCTGGCGCTCTGGGCGCTCGGCACGGACCGGGAGATCGGCGGCTGGTGGAATCACCCACGGACCCAGTGAGCCGCTGAAGCTCGGCGGGCACGCGGCGCGGGGCTCTTCGGGCCCCCCGCGCCGCTTCGTCTTGCATGCCGGCAGAGTATCATCGCCGCATGAAGAGACCCGCCAAGATCCTCGCCTGGAGCGCCGCCGTTCTATTCGGAATTCCCGTCGCCGCCTATCTGGGGTGGCTGAGCGGCAATCTCTGGGACGACGAGTTGGATCCCGCCGTGGCGCGCATCCTGTCGACGGAAGCGCCGCCGCAACTGGATGCGAAGAACAACGCCTACTTCGACGCCATCGGCATCGACGCGCCCGACGATCAGGATGCGCATGCCTGGGGGCTGGCGCGCTTCCAGGCATACCTTGCGACGGATGCAGGCCAGGCGCCGACGGCCCGGGCGGCGAGAAAGCCGGGCATCGACAAGTCGAAGCTTCCTTGCGCCAAGGCGGAGACCTGCCTGAACGACGTCGCGGCGGACGCGGAGGCAGCGCGGCGGATCCTGGAGGCCGAGGCAATCGTCCTGCGCCGCCTCGATGCGGTGCTCGACGCGCGCTACCAGGAGCCCGACCGCAAGCTCAACTATCGCTCCGAGTTCGCGTCCCTCGGCCCCGCGATGACGGCGCAGAAGCTGGCGCAGGCGCGGGTCGCGCTGCTGGCCGCCGAGGGCCGCCACGAAGAGGCGCTGCGGCAATGGGGAAGGCTGACGGAGTTCGCGGCCCGCCAGGCGGCCGGTTCCTGGAGCCTGCTGGCCAAGGTCATCGCTATCGCCGCGCTGCATCGGCAGCACGTGCTGCTGGCGGAATACCTGAAGGCATATCCTGAGGCGGCGCAGGCCAATGCCGGCAGGATCCTCGACATGCTGCGGCCGCTGTCTCGCGCGGAATTGACCCTCGCGCCGGCGCTGGAAAGCGAGATCGCCATGACGGTGCGCAGCTTCGCGGCGGATGACGGGCTGAACCCATTGACGGGTGCGGACGTTGCGATGCCGGCTGTGCTGGCCGTGCTGCTCGACCCATTCTTCAAGCGCACGGCCACGATGAACGAAGTGGCCGGCGAGACCTTGGAATGGGTGCGGCTGGATGCGCTGGAAGGAGGTGCGTATCGCGCCATGCGCAGTGCGCTGGCCGCGCGTAGGGGCGGCGACGGTTCATTCCTCCACTACCGGAATCCGATCGGCAGGGTTCTCGCAGCCGTGGGAGGTCCCGACTTCTCCTCCTACTTCTACCGCCGCGACAGCCTGGCCGCCGAGCGCCGGCTGCTGCGCTTCGGCGTGGGACTCGTCGCCGACCGCAACTGCGATGCCGCGTTCGTGAAGGCGGCAGTGGCGGAACATCCGGAACTGCTGCACCCCTACACGGGTGCGCTGCCGGCATGGACCGACGAGCGCCGTTCGCTGACCTACGCGGCTCCCGAAGACATGCGGGGCAGCGCCGGCATTGCGCCCTTCGAACTGGCGCTGCCCCGTGCCGGCTTTTGCACCGGCAAGACTTAGCCTGCGGCGGGCTCGTCCAGGACCAGCTTGCCGTCCTTCACGGGGATGCGGTCGCCGGGGCGGTGCGACATGCGCACGGTGCCCTCGCCCGCGCCGAGGCGGTAGGTGACGTCGTAGCCGACGACCTTGTGCGACGTGTCCATGACCGTCTTGCAGCGGCGTTCCGTCGTCGTCCGCACGTCGCCGTCCTGCATGTTCTTCTGGATGGTGTTGCCGGCATAACCGCCGGCGGCTGCGCCTGCGACGGTCGCCACCGTTCGGCCGGTGCCGCCGCCAATGGTGCTGCCCAGCAGGCCGCCGGCAAGGGCGCCGACGACCGTGCCGGCGACTCGGTGCGTGTCGCTGACCGGCGCGCGCCGCTGGACGGCGACGTCGGCGCATTCCTCGCGCGGCGTTTTCACGGTCTCATGCACCTCGTTGACCGCCAGCACGTCCGCGTAGGCGGGCTTCTTCGCCACTTCCACTCCGGTGACTGCGATGGCGGTGGCGGCCGTGACCGCGATGCCGCCGATGACCATTCCCTTGACCAGCGATTTGTCCATTGTCGTTCTCCGTGCGATATGCCGTGACCGGCATTCGGCGAGCATAACGACGCCTCGCGGGGCGGCAAGCTGTCGTCGGTAAACGACAGGACGGGCGCAGGATCAATCGGGAATCTCGGCCTCCACCAGCTTGCCCAGCAGGATCAGGGACTCCTGCCAGCCGAGATGGCAGGCCTCGGGCGGAATGGGGTCCGGGATGCCTTGCTGGACGATATCCACTTCCGTGCCGCAGGAAACCCGCCGCAACGAAATAGTCGTTTCCATGGTGCCCGGGAGGTGGGGATCGTCGAAGACGTCGGTGTGACGGATGCGTTCGCCGGCGCGCAACTCCAGGTACTCGCCGCCGAAGGAATGGCTGTGCCCGGTGCCGAAATTGGTAAAGGACATGCGGTAGCGGCCGCCTTCCCGCGCATCCAGCTCATGCACCCGGCAGGTGAAGCCGTTGGGCGGCAGCCATTTCACCAGGGCCTCGGGTTGGAGGAAGGCGCGATAGACCTTGTCGGGCGATGCGCGCAGCACCCGGTGAAGACGAATGGCGTTCGGCATGGCGATTCCCTCCGTGGCGACTGGACGATCGATAGGACAGCGCCGCGTCCGAAGCATTCCGCCGCCAGGACCCACGCTAGCCCATGACGGCGGCAGGCGGATAGGCGGCGGCGATCGGCACTTGGCGGCCCGACCCGAAGGCGCGGGCGCGCAGGCGGATGATCGGCGGCGCTTGGCGGCGCTTGTACTCGCTGCGGTCGACCATGCGCTTCACGCGAGCGACCAGCGCGCGGCCCGCCGGCTCCCCGGCGAGCCGCGCCACGAAGGCCTGGGCTGACCGGTATTCCTCGCGCGGCAGCCGCTCGCCCTCGATCAGCAGCTTGAGGATCTCGTCGAGGGTTTCGTAGGGCGGCAGAGAATCGGTGTCGCGCTGTCCCGGCGCCAGTTCGGCCGAGGGCGGCTTGTCGATGATCGCCGCCGGGACGATTTCGCGGCCGGCGGAATCGTTGAGGTGGCGCGCCAGCGCGAACACCTCCGTCTTGTAGAGGTCGCCGATCAGGCCGAGGCCGCCGTTGGTGTCGCCGTAGAGCGTGCAGTAGCCGACCGAAATTTCCGACTTGTTGCCCGTGGTCAGCAGGAGATGGCCGAAGCGGTTGGAGAATTCCATCAGCACGGTGCCGCGTATGCGGGCCTGCAGGTTCTCCAGCGCCAGGCCCTGAAGCGGTGCGTCGAAGGATTTGCCGAACTCGCCGGCATAGGCGTCCACGATGTCGCCGATCGGATGCTCGTAGAGCCGCAAGCCGAGATTGCGGCAGAGCGCCCGCGAATCGGCGACCGAGCCGGCCGACGAAATGCGCGAGGGCAGGGTGACCGCGGCGACGTTCTGCGGCCCGAGCGCCTCGGCAGCGAGCGCCAGCGTCAGCGCGGAATCGATGCCGCCCGAGGAGCCGACGACGGCCTGGGCGAAGCCGCAGCGCCGCGCGTAGTCGCGCAGGCCGAGGACGATCTGCCGGCGGTAGAACTCGGGCGCCGGCAGCGGGGGCGCCGGGGTGTGGAGCGCCTCGCCGTCGGCGGCGCGGAAGCGGCCGTCCGCAAATTGCAGCGTCGCCAGGTCTTCCTCGAAGCGGCGCGCCTCGAACACCACGCCGGCCTCCGGCTCCACGGCGAAGGAAGCGCCGTCGAACACCAACTGGTCGTGGCCGCCGACCTGGTTGGCGTAGACCATCGGCAGGCCGTTGCGCCGGGCGGCGGCCGCGAAGATGCGATGGCGCTGCTCGCGCTTGCCGACGTCGGAAGGGCTGGCGTTGATCGACACGACGAGGTCCGGCGACGCCTCGCGCATGCGTGCGAAGGGATTGACCAGGTAGTCGCGGCCCTCGTCGTTCCAGCCGTCCTCGCAGATCATGAAGCCGATGCGCGCGTTGCCGACGCGGAGGACTGCCGCGACGTCTGGGCCGGGCTCGAAGTGGCGATGCTCGTCGAAGACGTTGTAGGTCGGCAGCAGTTGCTTGGCATAGTCGAGCAGCACCTCGCCATTGCGGACCACGCGCAGGGCGTTGTGCAGCCGCTTGCCGGGACCGCCACGCCGCGCCGGCAGCCCGACGACCCAGTGCAGCGCCGGAAGGCGCCGCGACGCTGCCAGCAGCCCGGCGAAGGCCGCATCGACGCGCCCGAGGAAGGCCGGCTCCTCCAACAGGTCGGCCGGGTAGTAGGCCGTCAGCGACAGCTCGGAAAAGACGACGAGCTCGGCGCCTGCCGCGGCCGCCTGCTCGGCGGCGGCGATCATGCGCGCCGCATTGCCCTCGAGGTCGCCGATGGTGAAATTGAGCTGGGCGAGGGTGAGGGTAATCATGGCGCGGCTCCCGCCGGCACGCCGAAGACCTGCCGCAGGTAGGCGAGGAAGGTCGCGTCGTCGCACAGTATCTTGCCCGGCGAATCCGAGAGCTTGGCGACCGGCTGCCCGTTGCAGGCGGTGAGCTTCATCACGATGTTGATCGGCGTGAGGCCGACGTCGTTGGTGAGATTCGTGCCGATGCCGAAGCCCAGTTGGGTGCGGTCGGCGAAGTGGTCGTAGATCTTCGCCGCGGTCGGGATGTCGAGGCCGTCGGAGAACACCAGCCGCTTGGTATGAGCGTCGATCTTGAGCTTCTCGTAGTGGGCGAGCGCCTTCTCGCCCCAGGCGATCGGGTCGCCGGAGTCGTGGCGCAGGCCGTCGAACAGCTTGGCGAAGTAGAGATCGAAGTCGGCGAGGAAGGCGTCCATGCCCACGACGTCGGTGAGCGCGATGCCGAGATCGCCGCGGTATTCCTGGACCCAGTCCTCCAGCGCGGCGCGCTGGAAGTCGCGCAGCCGCACATGAGGCAGCGCCTGATAGGTCTGCAGGTACTCGTGCGCCATGGTGCCGATCGGCACCAGGTCGAGGTCGCGCGCCAGCAGCACGTTGGAGGTGCCGCGGAAGATCCGCGGCATGCGCTGCTTGAGCGTCGCCACCACCTCGCGCTGCCAGTCGCGCGAGAAGCGCCGCCGGACGCCGAAGTCGAACAGTTCGAAGGGATGGCGTCGCCCGGCGCTGCCGGCGAAGTCGGCGAGCCAGGCGATCTTGGCGTCGAGCCGGCGGCGCCCCTCGGCCAGCGCCGGCTCGCGCTCGAAGCGGCGGAAGTAGAGCTCGTTCACGATCGCCAGCACGAAGATCTCGAACGCCGTCACGTGTACCTGCGGCCCGCGCGCGACGATGCGCAGCTTGTCGCCGTCGGCCTCGGCGCGGACGAACTCGCGGCGGAAGCGGAAGATCTGCAGGAAGTCGGCGAAGTCGCTCTTGATGAAGCGCAGGCCGCGCAGGTAGGCGAGTTCATCGGGCCGGAAGCTCAGCGAGCAGAGATGGTCGAGCTGCGCGTCGACCTCGGCGAGCAGCGTCGCCAGCGGATACTCGGGGCGGTTGCGGCAGACGAAGCTGTATTCGGCCTGCACCTGCGGCAGCCGGTGCAGCATGGCCTGCCACATGGTGAACTTGTAGAGATCGGTGTCCAGCAGGCTGTCGATGACGGCTTCCATGGTTGCTCCCTTTCGTTGTCGTTCAGGCGCGGCGCGCCAGCAGTTCCTCGCTGCTGCACACCACCGCGCCGCGCTTGCTGATGGCGTCGAGGAAGGCGCGGCCGGCATCCTCGAACCCCGCCACTGGGCTCATGCAATCGGCGAGCAGAATCAGCTTGTCGATGCGGCCCGACGGCAGATACTGGGCGATGTGCTCGACGGTGGCGCGCACGCAGTGGCTGCTCGCCTGGCCGGCGACGACGATCCGGTCGGCCTGGTCGATCCGGTCGAGCAGTGCCGCGTTGAGCCGGGTGGCGGGGTCGTCGGGATCGGGCACCTCGGCGAGCACCGCGCTGTAGTGTTCGGTCCAGGGATTGGCGCCCTTGGCGACGTAGTTCACGTTGCGCAGCGCCGACTCCTGCCAGCTTTCTGCGGCTGCCTTCACCGCCGGGTGGACATTGTGTCCCCAGCTGCCGATCTCGCAGTGCACCGGCCACACCATCAGCGTGTAGCGCCCGAGCCGCTCGAGTTCGTCGAGGTAGCCCAGCACGCGCGGCAGCGCCGCGTCGTCGCGCGGCTGGACCTCCCCGGCCCGCACCTGCGCCGCGGTAATGGGCGTGAAGGGCGCCACCGCGCCGCCGTCCGCGCGGCGCCAGAAGGTCGGATGGGCGACGTCGATGCGCTGGTGGGAATCGAGGGTGAGCGTGATGCCCGAGATGCGCGAGGCGCCGGCCGCGATGAAGCGCGCCAGCCGCATCATGTCCTGGTGCGCGCCGGCCACCGGAAGCGCCGGGGCGATTGCGGCGCCGGTGACCGGGTCGGTCGGCCGCCACGCCGCCGGGAGGTCGCAGAAGTCGTTCTGCGGGTCGATGATGAGGAGCTCCACCTTGCCGTCCATGATGCTTTCCTTTTCAAATGGCCAGCCGGCCTTGTGCCGGCGCCAGAGTGATCGTCGCTTCCACGCCGGCCGTGAAGCGCAGGAAATCGGACTCGATGCCGTCGGAGAAGATGACGCCGCTGTCGGGCATGCGCGAGCGGATGCGCAGCGGCGCATCGGGTCCGACGCGTCCGAACACCAGGCTGGTGCCCGAGGCGCGGCTGGGGAAGGGTTCTCGCACGGCGAACACCAGCTCGCGGCCGTCCCAGGGCATCGGTGCATAGGACGACTGCCGTACGCCCGCGCCGAAGGATGCCGCCACGGCCAGCGATCCCGTGACGATGCTGCGCAGCCAGGCGGTCGATCCCAGGCCGGTCGACACGATGACGCCGGAGGAGGACTGGAATTCCGTCCGGCCGCCGTGCTGCAGTTCGTAGAGCGCCGAGGTGTGGCTGCGCGGACCGACGAAGAGATCGTTGACCGCGCGCAGGCGCTGGCCGTCCGACAGGACGGCTTCCGCCATGGTGACGCCGCGGAAGCTGCCGCCGCCGGCCGTGATCTCCGGCAGGACCTCGGCGAGGCGACGCGCGTCGAAGCGCGCCAGCACGCCGTCCCAGCGGCTCGGCTCGGGGTTCACGCCGACCAGCGGCTGGCCGTTCAGGTATTTCATGGTGTTGGCGACGAGGCCGTCCTGGCCGAGGGCGACGACGATGTCGTCCTCGGCGAATACGAAGTTGGACAGCAGCGCCCGGTCCACGATCTGGTAGCGGCCCCAGGTTTCGAGGATCGCGCCCGCGGTGCGCAGGCTGCGCCCGTAGGCGTCGCTCTCGGCCTGGTAGTCGGCGAAGTCGGCGCCGAGGTGCTCGAGGTAGAAGCGCGCCTGCTCGAGCGTGCCGTAGCGGGCGACGAGTTCCTCGAGGCGCGTGCGCCGGGTCACCAGGACTACTCTCCGGCGGCCGGCGCTCATGATGCGCCTCCCGCCCCTTGCGCGCCGAGAAGCGAGCCGAGCAGCTCGGGCGAGACGTTGAGCTGGCCGATGCGCTCCGCCTTCTCGGCGATGCCGCCGAAGGCCTGGGCGATCAGCTGGGCCGGCTGCATGCCGACGGCGGAAAGCGCCTGCACGATGCGCGGGTCGGCCTTCTCGAGCGCCTCCATCACGGCGCCCACGCGGTAGGCCTCGGCCTGCGCCAGTTCGCGCGCGTTCTCGGCCTGGTTGGCGACCAGCGCCTTGCGCCGCTGCTCGAGCTCGATGTCGGCGCCCAGCTGCTCGCCGCGCAATTCGTTCTCGCGGCGGATCACCGAGGCCTTGGCGTCCATCTGCGCCTCCTGGATCTGGCGGCGCTTCTCCTCGACGGCGACCTCGGTGTCGAGCTCGTTCTGGCGGATGGCGCGCTCGTTCTGCACGGCGGCCATGCGGCGCTGGTAGATGGCGTCGTCGGCGGCCTTGAGGTTGGCTTCGCGCGCCTCGGCCTCGAGCGCCCGGGCGATGTCGGGCGTCGGCTTCACGGCGACGATGGAGACGCCGAGGATCTCGAGCCCCAGCGCCTGGATCTCCGCCTGGGCGCCGAGCTGCTGCTGGGCCGCGCGGGCGATGGCGGCAGAAGCCTTGAGCGCCTGCTTGAGCTCGAGCGCCTGGATCGCCTGCTGGACAATGACCCGGACCTGCATCACGACGCGGTCGCGCAGACGCTTGGGGTCCTCGGACACGTAGCTGCGGCCGTCGGCGGCGAGCGAGAAGTCCATCAGCCGGGCGGTGCGGCGCGCGTCCATCACCCGGTAGGTCACCTGGCCCTGCACCGTGACGCCCTGGAAGTCGGCCGTGACCAGTTCGAGGATGAAGCCGCAGTCCTGGCTGCCGATCGGCACCGCCGCCAGCACCGTGGTCGGCGCGTAATAGAAGAAGGAAAGCCCGGCGCCCTGGCGGACCAGCTGGCCCTTGCGGAACACCATGAGGTAGGAGGTGGGCTGCGACTTGAGGTAGCGGATGCCGAACATGATGTTCTCCTTCCTTGTGAGTTGTACAGTACAACCCATGTGAGTGGTATAGTACAACCCACATTCGGAATGTCAAGCGATTTCATGAACAGGACCCCGAAGCCTTCCGGACTTTCTTTTGCGCGCCCGCTGGTGACGGTCGACGTCGTGGTGTTCACCGTGCTCGACGACCGCCTCAAGGTGCTGCTGGTGCGCCGGCCCACGGACAAGGCCGAGCCCTTTCCCGGCGCCTGGGCGCTGCCCGGAGGCTTCATCGATACCGCGCGGGATCGCGACCTGCTCGACTGCGCGCTGCGCAAGCTCAGGGAGAAGACCGGCGTCGCCGCGCCCTACCTCGAGCAGTTGGGCAGCTGGGGCGATGCGGCGCGCGATCCGCGCGGCTGGTCCACGACGCACGCCTACTTCGCGCTGATCGCGGCCCCGGCCGATGTGGCGGCGACCATGGCCGCGGGCTCCGCCGAGTCGCGCTGGGAGGAGGCCGACGCGGCCGTCCGGCAGCCGCTCGCCTTCGATCACGGCGCCATCCTCGCGGCTGCGATCGCGCGGCTGCGGGGCAAGGTCGAATACACCTCTCTGCCGGCCTTCCTGCTGCAGGAGCCCTTCACGCTGCCGGAACTGCAGCAGGTCTACGAGGTGGTGCTGGGCCGGCCGATGGACAAGAGCGCCTTCAGGAAGCGCATGCTCGACGCAGGCTTCCTCGACGAGACCGGCATGATCGAGGGAAGGTTCGGCCGCCCGGCGATGGGCTACAGTATTCGCGACAGAGCCCGCGCGACCCTCTTTCCGCGCACCTTCCGTTCAGGAGAATGACCATGCGCATCGCCGCCATCGCGATCGTTCTGAGCTTGTCCGGCTGCGGCGTCGCCGACGTCGGTACCACGGCCGCGACGACCGCCAAGCTTCAGGCCGACGCAGCCAAGCAGGGCCAGCAGACGATGGAGAAGATGCAGGCCGACATCGATGCGGCGCAGAAGGCGGAACAGCAGCGCATCGCCGCCGGCGCCGCGCAGGCTCAGCGGTAAGCGCCTGCCGCCTATTCCATGCCGATCATCTACGGATCCCGAATCCCGCCGTCTTCAGCCGGCTTACGACGCTGCTCGCGGTCGACCGGTCCTGGCGGCGCGCAAGCGGTTCGTCAGTCGGGCAACGCTCTTCATCGCGGGCTGCTCCACCCAATGGAAGCTTGCGAACGAGATCGTGACGAGCAGCGGCGTGAGGAGCACGATGGCCGTCCAGTAGCCCTCCGGCGACAACGCGCGGGCCTCGGCCGGGCCGATCACGAGCGAGAAGACGGCATAGAGCAGCAGTCCCTGCAGCAGGTAGATGCTGTAGGCGGGTTCGCCCAGGGAGCGGGAAGTGCGGCTGACCAGGATTCCGAACAAGTCGTTGCCGCAGGCGATGAGCGCGAAGGTGACCGATAGAAGCGCGATGGGCGCGGCCTGGTAAGCCGTGGCGAATCCGTAGACCGTGGTTCCAAGACAGGCTAGCGCGATGAACGAGCCGGTGCGGGTCACGGCGAAGCGTTTGAAGCTCTGGCGCTGATTGAGCAGCGCGGCCGCGATGCCGCCCAGGAAGGGAGCGGCGTATTCGGCATGGTGATCCGCGATTGCGAAATAGAGGAGGACGCCGCCGACACCAAGGGCGATCATGCGACGCGGCGGAGCGGCGCCGACGATGAGCGCCAGCAGCGGCAGTGAAAAGTAGAAGAACCACTCATACGCCAGCGTCCAGGTCAGGCCGGCGACAATGAGATTGGTATCCCGGACGCCGTTGAGGTCGGGGTGGCCGCGAACGGTGAAGAACAACCACTTCACCACGCCGCCGGCGAGCTTGCCGGGCGTCTCGCGCAACTGCCAGCCTGAGACAAAACCGACGATTGCGAACAGTACCAGCATCGCCAGCATGTAGAGCGGGACCAGGCGGAGGACGCGCGAGACATAAAGGCGCAGCCAGTCGATAGGGCGCGATCGGCCTTCGAGGAGCTTGGAACTGAACAGGAAGGCGGTCACCATGAAGAACAGCGCGACGCTGGTCTGTCCGAAATGCGTGTAGAGCCGCGACGGCGGCACGTCCCATCTGCCGGTCTGCAGATAAAAGTACCAGATGACCGCGTGGTGGAGGAAGACCAGAAAGGCCAAGTAGCCGCGCAGGCCAGCAATGCTGGAGTATCGTTCGTTGCCGGGAGGCGTGCCGAACAGCCGGGTCAGGACGTGGATCGTCGCGATCGCGGCGAATAGCGCGGCCAATGCGGGAAGAGGGCTGACGGCATCCATGGAAGGCCGCCATTTGACCAGCGGGGGCTTCCGATGGCAACTGCTTTCACGCGGCTTCCGGCGTCTCCTGGTTCGCGGCGAACATCCGGCGCGGGTTCCTTCGCATCGTCAGCACGGTTTCCCGAACCAGCTTTCCACCTTGCTCCGCTCCGGCACGCCGCCGGCGTGCACCACCTTGCCGTCGATCACCACGCCCGGCGTGCTCATGACGCCGTGCTTCATGATGGAGGGCAGGTCCTCCACCTTCTCCAGCACGATCGCGACGCCGCGCGCGGCGGCCACTTCCTCGATCAGCTTCGCCGTGTTGCGGCAGTTGGCACAGCCGGTTCCCAGCACCTTGACTTGTTTCATCGCATCACCTCACAGTATCCAGTTGAAGACGTAGCCGACCACCAGGATGCCGGCCGCCACGACGCCGGCGAAGACCGCGATCAGCGTCGGCCGCAGCACCTTGCGCAGGATGATCATTTCCGGCAGCGACAAGGCGATCACGCTCATCATGAAGGCGAGCACCGTGCCGAGCGCTGCGCCCTTGCCGATCAGCGCTTCGACCACCGGGATGATGCCCGCGGCGTTCGAGTACATCGGCACCCCGATCGCGACGGCGACGGGCACCGACCACCAGGGCGCGTCGCGGCCCATGATGCCCGCCATGAAATCCTCCGGCACGTAGCCGTGGATGCCGGCGCCGATGGCGATGCCGGCGAGGATGTAGGGCCAGACCTTGCCGACGATGTCTTTCACATGCTTCGTGCCGGCGTCGATGCGGGCGGCCCAGTCGATGCGCTCGGCGGCGTAGTCCGCCGGCTGGGTGTTCTGCATCTCGCGCACCCAGTCCTCGAGGTGCGCTTCCATGTGCAGTTCGCCGATGACGAGGCCGGCGACGATCGCCACCGCGAGTCCGAGTCCGAGGTAGAGCGCAGCCACTTTCCAGCCGAACATGCCGAACAGCAGGGCCAGCGCAACCTCGTTGACCATCGGCGCGGAAATGAGGAACGAGAAGGTCACGCCGAGCGGCACGCCCGCCGACAGGAAGCCGATGAACAGCGGCACCGCCGAGCACGAGCAGAAGGGTGTGACGATGCCCAGCGCCGCCGCCAGCACGTTGCCGATGCCGAGCCGCTTGCCGGACAGCAGGGCCCGGGTGCGTTCCGGAGCGACGAAGGTATGGACGACGCCCATGGCGAAGACGATGGCGGCGAGCAGCAGCAGCACCTTGGGGGTGTCGAAGAAAAAGAAGTGGACCGCCTCGCCGAGGCGTGTGGCGCGGTCGAGTCCCGCGAGCGCGATGCCCGCATCGGCGAATTCGTCGAGATAGGCATAGCAGGCGATCCAGAGGACGGTCGCTGCGGCAACGGTCGCAAATCGGCGCGGGGTATCGGCGGGGCGGGTCAGTGTCTCGTTCATAGGGGCGTATCCATTGTCGTCATGTCGGGGCCGGACCCCGGCGGGTCCGGCCCCTCTCGCTAAGCGGCGCAGCCGCAGCCGGATGCGGCCACGCTTGCACCGGTGCACTTGGCTGCGAAACCGTCCATCTTGGTTCCCGAGCCGATGCGGACCTCCCGGCCGACGGCCACCGCAGCCTGGATCTCGGCGGGCGTCGCGCCGCACTCGGCGGCCTTGTCCGCGTGGTACTCGAGGCAGGACTGGCAGTTCGCGGTGATGGTGGCGCCGACGGCGATCAGTTCCTTGGTCTTCTCATCCAGCATGATTGGCTCCATGGTCAAAGTACCCGATTGGTACGTCCTTCTGACGTGCGGCACCGGCATTTGGATACAAGCCATCATTCGGCCTTCGGGGAGCAGCACAGGACGCCGCCGTCCCGGTGGTGGAAGTCGCAACGGCTTTCGAGCGCGGCCTGCAGGCTGCGCCGGGCGCGATGCAGGCGGATCTTGGCGTTGCCGGTGGTGATGCCGGCGTCGCGGGCGATCTCCGGTGCCGTGCGCTCGAGCACATCGGCCTGCACCAGCAGATGGCGCTGGGCAGGGGGCAGCGACGCCAGCACGGCCTGGACGCATTGCGTCATCTGGCGGCGCTCTAGCGGGTCCGGTTCGTCACCGGCGGGTTCGGGCAAGTCTTCGAGCTCTGCCGAGACCTCGGCGGCCCGATTCCGGCGGCGCAGGTGATCGTAGGCGCAATTGATCGCGATGCGATGCAGCCAGGTGCCCAGCGCCGCCTCGCCGCGGAACTCGTCCACGGCTGCGAGCGCGCGCAGCAGCGCCTCGTTGGCGACGTCTTCCGCCTCGTTGGGCCCCACCAGGCGCGCCGCGGCGGCGACGAGCCGTTCGCGTTCGCCGGGATAGCGGCGCAACAACTCTTCTCGATCCATCAGATCTCCTTGGCCAGGCACGTCGCGCTCTTCGGACACAGCGTGCGGAATTGCGGATGGGCGGCGATCGCGGCGGGGACCTCGTCGCGCGCCATGTCGCAGTAACCCAGGTGGCGGAAGAAGGCGTCCGCGCCGGTCGTCAGCAGATAGATGCGGCGGATGCCGGCGGCGCGCGCCGCGGCCTCGCGCCGTTCGACCAGGCGCCGCCCGAGGCCGCGGCCGCGCCAATCGGCGGCGGCTGCGACCGAGCGGAGCAGCGCGTCGCCGCCCGCCACCTCGATGCCCGCGGCCCCGATCAGGCGGCCGGCCGTATCCAGCGCCAGTTCGAAGCCGGGCAGCAAGGCGGGCGCCAGGTCGTCGGCCGGCAGCCCGAGCCCGCCGAGCAGGACAGCTAGTTCCGGCAGCCGATCCGGCGTTGCCGCGACGAAGCTGAGGTCTTCAGGCGGGGACGGCATGTTCGTACCAGCCCTTGCTGCGATTGACCACCTTCACCACCAGCAGCATCACGGGTACCTCGATCAGCACGCCGACCACGGTCGCCAGCGCGGCGCCCGATTCGAAGCCGAACAGGCTGATGGCCGCGGCCACGGCCAGCTCGAAGAAGTTCGAGGCGCCGATCAGGGCCGACGGGCAGGCGACGTTGTGCTTCTCGCCGACGCTGCGGTTGAGCCAGTAGGCGAGCGCCGAGTTGAAGAAGACCTGGATCAGGATCGGCACCGCCAGCAGCGCGATCACCAACGGCTGGCCGATGATCGCCTTGCCCTGGAACGCGAACAGCAGCACCAGCGTGGCCAGCAGCGCGGCGATGGACCAGGGGCCGATCTTCGCCATGGCGGCGTCGAAATGCGCCTGCCCGCGGCCGAGCAGCGACCGGCGCCAGGCCTGGGCGAGCGCCAGCGGGATCACGATGTAGAGCACCACCGAGGTGACCAGCGTGTCCCAGGGCACGCTGATGGCGGAGATGCCGAGCAGCAGTCCGACGATGGGCGCGAAGGCGAACACCATGATGCTGTCGTTTAGCGCCACCTGCGACAGGGTGAACAGCGGATCGCCGCTCGACAGCCGGCTCCAGACGAAGACCATTGCGGTGCAGGGCGCGGCGGCGAGCAGGATCAGGCCGGCGACGTAGCTGTCGAGCTGGTCGGCGGGCAGCATCGGCGCGAACAGGTTGCGCACGAACAGCCAGGCGAGGAAGGCCATCGAGAACGGCTTCACCAGCCAGTTCACGAACAGGGTGACGCCGATGCCGCGCACATGCTGCTTCACTTCGTGCAGCGCGCCGAAGTCGACCTTCACCAGCATCGGGATGATCATCACCCAGATCAGCAGGCCGACCGGGATGTTCACCCGCGCCACCTCCATGCGGCCGAGCGCCTGGAAGGGGCCGGGCAGCGCCTGGCCGAGCACGATGCCGGCGAGGATGCAGAGGAATACCCAGACGGTCAGGTAGCGCTCGAAGACGCTCATCGGCGCGCCGGCGGCGAGCTTGGCGGTGGCTTCGCATTGTGCGGACATGGCAGCTCCTCTCAAAGACCCAATGCCGAAACGACGGCGGGAACCAGGCGCGCCCGGATGTCGTCGCGCACGCGGACGAAGCTCTCCAGCGGCTCGCCGTGCGGGTCGTGGAAGGGCTGGTGGATGCGCGGTATCGGCCGCGGGAACACGGGGCAGGATTCCTTGGCGTTGTCGCAGACGGTGACCACGAGGTCGATGTCCTCGTCGATTACGGCGTCGATGTCCTTGGGGTAGAGGCCGTCGCCGGGCAGGCCGGCCAGCCGCAGCGCCTCGATGGCGCCGTCCGCCACCTTGGGCTGGGGGCGGATGCCGGCCGACAGCGCGCGCACCCGGCCGGCGAGGTCGTGGTTGAGGATGGCCTCCGCCATCTGGGAGCGGCAGGAGTTTCCGGTGCACAACACGAGCACGGTCTTCATCGTGTTCCTTTCAATTCCTGGTCTTGGCCGGCGCGCGGCGCTTGGCGCGCGTGTCGACCGCGTTCGTCTTGGGCAGGCAGGTGCTGCCCTGGCAGCAGTTGTGCGCGAGATAGGCGATGAGCTCGTCCATCGCCGCGTAATCGGCCGAGTAGTAGATGTAGCGGCTTTCCTGGCGCGCCGCGACGAGCCCGGCGCGCGCGAGTTGGGCGACGTGGAAGGACAGCGTGGCGGGCGCCAGCCCCAGCGCTTCGGCGATCGCGCCGGCATTCAGGCCGGCATCGCCGGCCTCGACCAGCAGCCGGAAGATCTTCAGCCGGGTTTCCTGTGCCAGTGCGGCGAACTTGTCGACTGCCTGCTTCTCGTCCATGCTTTCATTGTTCCATGATTATGGAAATGTGAAAGCATTCTAGCCGCGCCGGCGACCTTGTCAACCGGGCTACTGCATGAACCAGCCGTGGCTGACGACCAGCGACTGCCCGGTGAGGGCGTTGCTGGGGAAGGCGGCGAACAGCAGGGCGACGCTGGCGACGTCGGCAGCGCTGGTGAACTCGCCGTCGACCGTCTCCTTGAGCATGACCTTCTTCACCACGTCCTGCTCGCTGATGCGCAGCTTCTTCGCCTGCTCGGGAATCTGCTTCTCGACCAGTTCGGTGCGCACGTAGCCGGGACAGATGACGTTGGCGCGCACGCCGCGGGCCGCGCCTTCCTTCGCCACCACCTTGGCGAGCCCGAGCAGCGCGTGCTTGGCGGCCACATAGGGCGCCTTCAGCGCCGAGCCTTCCTTCGAGTGGACCGAGCCCATGTAGATGATGGTGCCGCCGCGGCCCGAGGCGTACATGTGCCTGAGGCAGGCGCGGGTGGTGAGGAAGGCGCCGTCGAGGTGGATGGCGATCATGCGCCGCCATTCGGCGAACTCGAACTCCTCGACGGGATGCACGGTCTGGATGCCGGCGTTGCTGACCAGGATGTCGACGCCGCCGAAGGTCTTGACGGTTGTCTTGACGGCAGCCTCCACCTCGGACTCGCTGGTGACGTCGACGACCACCCCGAGCGTCCTGCCGCCGGCGCTGCGCAGTTCCGATGCCGCGGTTTCCGCCGCCTGGCGGTCGAGGTCGGCGATGACGACGTTGGCGCCCTCGCGGGCGAACACGGCGGCGATCTCGCGGCCGATGCCGCGCGCGGCGCCGGTGACGAAGGCGGTCTTGCGGTCGAGCAGCATGGCGGTCTCCTCAGCTCGCGTTGCGCCGCACGTAGGCGGCGAATCCGGCGACGAACTTCCGCAGCAGCTCGCGGGTCGTCGCGTCGGTGATGTCGCCGGTGGCGCCGATGGCGTTGTCCGCCCGGGCCAGCGCGAAGCGCGGGCCGGCCCAGCAGTCGCAACCGAGGATGCGGAACACCGGCAGCCAGGCGCTCTGCGACAGCACGGTGCCGAAGCTGCCCGGCGAGGCGCCGAGCAGCGCGACCGGCTTGCCGCGGAACACCCGTGCGCTGTCCGCCGGCGGCCGCGACATCCAGTCGATGACGTTCTTGGCGACGCCGGGCACGCTGTTGTTGTATTCGGGCGTCGCCAGCACCAGGCCGTCGGCGGCGGCGACGGCGTCCTTGAGGCGCGCCACCGCGGCCGGGATGCCCGCGCTCTCGACGTCGCCGTCGTAGAGCGGGACGTCGGCGATCGACTCGATGCGCAGTTCGCAGTCCGCCGGCATCATGCCGGCCGCGGCGCGCAGCAGCGCCGAATTGAAGGAGCCCTTGCGCAGGCTGCCCGAGATGCCGATCAGCGTGGTCATGTGCGTTTCCTTTCCGGTTGTCGCCGCGGGGCCCGGCCGGGCGCAGAACAGGACACCACGTCGTGGAAGCGCGTCAGGTCGATGATGCGCGCGCCGTCGGTGCTGTCGGCCATGATGTCGACGAAGCGGTGATCGAAGAACAGGTCCTCGGCCGAGTACTCGTGCAGCGCGTGCACCGCCGCGGCGATGGTCTCGTCGTGCCCGAGGATGGAGACGATGATGCGGGTCTGCGCCTGCTCGAGCGCCTCGCGCGTCCACCCGGCCAGCGGGCTCGATGCGTCGATGGGATGGATCAGCGTCCACGTCAGCGCGAATACGGGATTGCGCTCGCGCGCCAGCGCGAGGTCGTGGAGGCGGAAGTAGCGCTCGCCGTCCGCCGTCGTCTCGAGGCGCACCATGCCGAGATGGGCGGACGGTTCGACCATGCGATTGTGGCGCTCGTTGGCCAGCCGGAGCATCAGCACGCGCCGGCCGTCGAACTCGCGCACCACCGCCTTGTTGCTGAAGAGCACGCGCGAGGTGGGCTTGGAGAAGCGCGCGAAGACCAGCCCGGTCACCACTGCCAGGCTCATCAGGCCGGACAGGATTTCCAGCGACGAGAGCACGTGGCCAGGCAGGTTGCCCGGACTCATCTCGCCGTAGCCGACGGTGGCGAGGGTCTCGATGCTGAAGAACAGGTCGTCGAGGAAGGAGGCGGCGTGGTCGACGCTGCCGGGCACCAGCCGGTAGGCGGTGGCGAAGACCAGGTTGAGCGCGACGAAGAAGCCGGTCAGCAGCGCGAAGAAGCGCGGCCAGCTGAGGGTGAGGATCAGGTGGTAGGGGTCGCTCCACAGGCGCCGCTGGCGCGTCGTCTTGCGGATCACCACCTCGCCGCGCGCCGGCAGGCCGCGTGCCCTGGCGCGCTGCCGCACCTCGCTGACCGGAGCTTCGTCGCCCTTCATATCGGCGTCGGCTGCAGCCCGTGGGGCGCCGCCGGCTCCTGGGGCCAGGCGACGCGGTTGCGCCCCTGCCGCTTGGCGCGGTAGAGACATTCATCGGCCGTCGCGAGCAGGGCCTCCGCGGACTGCGGAGTGCTGAACGGCGCGGTGGCCGCGCCGATGCTGACGGTCAGCGGCAGCGGCGCGGCGCCGCGCGCATGCAGGTCCTCCACGCGGCGCCGGATCTCCTCGGCCACCTCGATGGCGCCCAGCAGGTTGCACTCAGGCAGCACCACGACGAACTCCTCGCCGCCGTAGCGCGCCGAGTAGTCGCCGAAGCGGTGCACGCGCTGCACCATCGCCCGGGCCAGGGCGCGCAGGCACTCGTCGCCGACGCCGTGGCCGTTCTCGTCGTTGATGCTCTTGAAATGGTCGGCGTCGATCATCAGCACCGAGACCGGATAGCGGTAGCGCTCGGCACGCCCCAGTTCCTCGACCAGTTTCTCCATCAGATAGCGGCGATTGAACAGGCCGGTGAGCGGGTCGTGCATGGCCTCCTGCTCGTGGAAGGCGGCGCGGATCTCGGCGTCGCGATGCAGCCGGAAGTTCTCGATCAGCAGCGCGCCCATGACGGCCGAGGCGGAGGCGAGGCTGAGGCCGTGCCCGACGTACCAGCCCACGGTGTAGCGGGCGATGCCGGCGAGGGACAGCAGCACGTCGAGGGTGAACGCCAGCACGGCGAGCGCGAGCCAGAGGTAGAGCACTTCGCGCAGCCGCGTCATGTAGACGACCGCCATCAGCGCGAAGACGTTGAGCACGGCGACCGCGGCGCCCAGGTAGTTGCCGGTGAGGCCGATGTCGCCGCCCGTCCCGATCAGCGGCAGGGCCTTGGCCTCGGCCAGCGTCGCCGCGACGCCGGCGAGCCCGACCCCGATGCCGACTGCGAGCGGATACAGGTCGAAGGCCGGGCGGGCGGCGACGCCGTCGCGCGGCCGACCGCTCGAACGCGCCTTGGCCTGGAGCGCCAGCAGCACGAAGCAGGGAAATCCCGCATGCCACAGGGTCCACAACCACTGCGAAACGGCCGGCAGGCCCTCGCGGTCGATGCCGAGCGGCTCGACGATGTCGGGCAGCGAAAAGAACATCGCCGCCGCCGCCACGGCGGCGAAGGCGTAGCCGCCGCCCAGCCACGCCAGCGCGCGCGCCGAGGGCGGCGCGGCCAGCGCCTGCAGCGCGAGAAACAGGGCGATCTGTATGTCGAGCAGGAACACGCCGGCGAGGAACACCGCCTCGAACCATGGCCGTTCGCCCCACGACTGCCCGATGGCGGGCAGCGCCATCGCGGCCGCGCCGATCAGTACCAGGCTGCTGGCGCTCACCCAGGCGAGCTGCCGATCCTTCGCCGCCGCCATGCCGAGCATCATGTCCGCGTCCCCGCCGCGCCGGCGCGGCGCCCGATCGCCTTACGAGCCGCCGCGACGGCGCGCGAAGGACACCGCGTAGGCGGGCGAACGGAACTGCAGGATGGGATCGTTCGTCGGCGCGATGCCGTCGGCCATCACCAGCGGATCGTAGTTGATCGGTTCGCACTCGGCGCCCTTCTGCGGCATCGCGGACTTGATGGTCAGCGTGCCGGCCTGGAACTGCCTGCGCCCGGGCGGCCACTGCAGCGTGGGATCGTCTTGCGGATCGCCGGGCTCGCCGACGGTGACCACCATGTTCCAGCGCACCGGGCCCTTGCGCGTCCGCTCGATCAGGCGCTGCTCGAGGAAATCGTGCGGCGCGCTCTTCAGCTCGGCGTCGGTCAGCCGCTTCTCGCCGTCCTCGGGCACGAACTCCCAGCGGACCAGGGTGGTCTGTCCGTCGGCATTCGCGAACTTGAAGGTGTGGATGCCGAAGAAGGCGCTGTTGGCGAAGCTCGGCGGCGGATTGTTCTCCTGCAGGAACTTCGATTGCGCGACGGCGTCCGGATGGCTTGCCAGGAAGGCCTTGACCTTCGCCGGGTCGGGCTTGCCGGTGGCCGGGTCGGGGCGCGTGGCGACGATGTTGTCGAAGAAGGTGCGCGGGGTCGCGGCGCCGAACATCGGCGTGTTGATCATGGTGATGTGCTGCAGCTTCCCGCCGGGCAGGCGGAACTCCAGGGCCATGCCGCGTGCGTTCTTCGCGGTGTCGGGAACCTGAGGATTGCCGCCGGCCACCGAGAACCTCGCCACCACCGGCACCGGTTTGCCGGCGAACAGGGCGGACCGGCTGTACCGTGTGGCGTCGGGCGTGCCGACGAACTCGCCGAGCGCGCACGTGCCCTTGGTGTGATTGCGGCGCTGGCCGGCGTGCACGCCGAAGCTCTTCTCGAAGCCGTCGACCACCTGCGGCGCGGTGACGGCGCTGTCGGCCGCCGTGGCATTCGCCGCGGCGAGCGCAGCTGCCGCGGCGAATGCCGTGCCGGTCAGGGCCGCGGCTCTCATTTGGGCTGCTGCACCAGCCGCAGGTAGGAGCGCAGCTTGCGCCAGCCCTGCGGATACTGCTTCTTCGCCTCCTCGTCCGACACGGCGGGGCTGATGATGACGTCCTCGCCCGGCTTCCAGTTGGCCGGCGTCGCGATCTTGTGCCGTGCCGTGAGCTGCAGCGAGTCGAGCGTGCGCAGCACTTCGTCGAAATTGCGGCCGGTGCTCATCGGGTAGGTGAACATCGCCTTGACGCGCTTGTCCGGGCCGATGATGAACACCGAGCGGATGGTGGCGTTGTCCTGCGCGGTGCGCGTCTTCGGATCGCCGCTGGCGTTCGGATGGATCATGTCGTAGAGCTTGGCCACCGTGAGGTCGTGGTCGCCGATCAGCGGATAGCCGACCTTGCATTGCTGAGTCTCTTCGATGTCCTTGGTCCATTCGCGGTGGTCGGCCACGGTGTCGATGCTGAGGCCCAGCAGCTTGGCGTTGCGCTTGCGGAAGTCGGGTTCCATGCGCGCGACGGCGCCGAGCTCGGTGGTGCAGACCGGGGTGAAGTCCTTCGGATGCGAGAAGAACACGACCCACTCGTTGCCGATCCATTCGTGGAAGCGGATGGTGCCCTGGGTGGATTCGGCGACGAAATCGGGTGCCTCGTCGCCAATGCGTATGGACATGGGATGCCTCCTTCAATGCGCTCGTTGCACCCCGGTTAGTCCGGACGCCGCAGGTGAAGTTCAGCATGCCGCCGGCCGTCCGGCCGGCTCCCCGGAACCGCAACGCGGGTTCGCGGTCAGACTCGCCGTCCCCTTCGCGACACCGCCGCTTGCGCGCCTTCAGCCCCTACCCGCGCTCGTTCCTGCAGCTGATCCTGCTCAGCAACGTCCTGGTCGCGCTGCCTCTGCTCGCCGCCATAGGCTACGCGTCGTTCAAGCTCGACGACCTGGCGCGCCAGAGCGGCGAGGTGATGCGCCAGGCGTCGGAGGCGGCACGGCTCGGCCGCGCCCTGCCCGAGGACCTCGACCGCATGGACCGGGCGTTGCGCCAATACGAGGTGCTGCACGATCCCTCGCTGCTCGGCGACTATGCGGCGGCGCGCCGCGACTGGCGGGCCGACGGCGAGGCCTATCGGGCGATTCCGCTGGCGGCGCCGGTGGTGCAGCGGCTCGACGGCTTGCGCGACGCAGAGGCGGCGGCGTATGGCCGGCTCGGCGGCCGCGGCGGACCGGCCGCGCTGCGGGCCGCCGTTGGCGCCATTCGGTTGCAGCTCGGCCCGCTGCTCGTCCAGGTCGGACGGGCGGCCGAGGCCGAGAGCCTGGCTTTCCGCGCCCAGGCCGAGAACGCGCGCCGCCACCTGCAGTACGCGGGACTCACCGCGCTCGCGGCGGCCGGCATCCTGCTGTTGTGGAGCCGGCGCACGTTGGAACGCGTGTGGAGCCGCTTCGAGCGTGCCGTGCTGGCGCTCGGCGAAGGCAGGCTCGACCGCCGCATCCGGCTCAAGGGGCCGAAGGATCTGCAGCGCGTCGGCCGCCGGCTCGAATGGCTGCGCCGGCGCCTGAAGTCGCTCGAGGAACAGCGCACGCTGATCCTGCGCCACGCCTCCCACGAGCTGAAGACGCCGCTGGCGGCGATCCGGGAAGGCACCAGCCTGCTCGCCGAGGGCGCCGCGGGACCGCTTTCGCCCGCGCAGGCACGCATCGTGGGCATCATGCACGGCAACGTGCTGCGCCAGCAGGCGCTGGTGGAAAGCCTGCTCAAGCTTCAGCGCGCGGGCTTCCGCAGCGAGCACGTCGAGCCGCAGCCGGTGCGGCTCGACGCCGTGGTGCAGCAGGTGCTGGCGACGCACGAACTGCTGGCGCGCAACAAGCACCTGCTCGTCACCGGCAGCTTCGCGCCGCTCGAGGTGAAGGGCGGGCCGGAGCAATTGACGGCCATCGTGGACAACCTCATCGGCAACGCGATCAAGTTCTCGCCGGACGGCGGCCGCGTCGACGTCTCGGTCAGCCGCGACGACGGCCACGCCGCGATCGACGTCGTCGATCAGGGGCCGGGCATCCCGGCCGCCGAGCGCGAGCAGGTCTTCGAGCCCTTCTATCGGGGCGCTGCGGCGCGCGGCGTGGCCGGCGCCGGCCTCGGCCTCGCCCTGTCGCGCCAGTTCGCGCGTGCGCATCGCGGCGAATTGACCCTGGTGGCGTCGACGGCGGGAGCCCATTTCCGCGTCAGGCTGCCGCTGCCGAACGGCGGGGCATGACCGCCGCGCACTTCGATCCCGAACGGCGCGGCGCGGCGCCGGTCAACGAGGCTGTGAAGACGGAACAAGCCACCGTGCTGGTGGTCGACGACGACCCCGACCTGCTCCACCTGATCGGCCTGCGGCTGACCACGGCGGGCTATCGCGTGGCGTCCGCGGCGTCCGGCGAACAGGCCCTCGAACTGTTCCATGCCCACGCGCCGCGCGCGGTCATCACCGACCTCCGCATGGAAGGCATGGACGGCCTCGCCTTGTTCGAGAAGCTGCACGCGGAGGCGCCGTCCCTGCCGGTCATCATCCTGACTGCCCACGGTTCCATTCCCGAGGCGGTGCGCGCGACGCAGCGCGGCGTCTTCGGCTTCCTCACCAAGCCCTTCGAGGGCCGCGACTTGCTGGAGCGCGTCGCCTCGGCCGTGGCTCTGTCGTCGCCCCTCAAGACCGGCTCTGCGGACGCGACGGCGCTCGGCGGCCATTTCGCCAGTGCGGCGATGAACGAATTGCAGCGGCAGGCGCGCCGCATCGCCGACGGCGACGAGCCGGTGCTCATCATGGGGCCGGACGGTGCCGGCAAGGAGGCGGTGGCGCGCGCCATCCACGACGCCGGCCGGCGCGCCGACAAGCCCTTCGTCGCCCTGCGCGGCGGCGAGCTGCCCGGCGGGCGCGCCGGCGAGGATGCGCCGCTGGCCCAGGCGATCGTCGACGTGGCCGGCGGCACGCTGTTCATCGACGACGTCGACAAGCTGCTGCCCGGCGCGCAGGTGCGCCTGCTGCCGCTGGTGCGCGACCTCGGACTGTTCTCCGTGCTCGGCAAGCCGAAGGAGAACGCCAACGTGCGCGTCGTCGCCGCCACCGCGCAGCCGCTCAACCAGGCCATCCGCGCCGGGCATTTCCGCGCCGACCTCTATTACGCGCTGAGCCGGAACGTGCTGACGGTGCCGGCCTTGGCCGACCGGCGCGAGGACATCCCGCTGCTGGTGGCGCAGTTCGTCGCCGCCGCGCCGGCGAATGCCGAGCTCGGCCCGCGCAGCTTCGCACCCGACGCACTTGCCCTGCTGCAACATGCCGACTGGCACGGCAACGTGCGGCAGCTGCGCAACGTGGTCGAGCAGGCGCTGAGCCACAGCGTGACGCCGCAGGTGCCGGCTTCGCTGGTGCAGCGGCTGCTGTCGGAGGAGAACGAGCGCGAGATGGAAGCCTTCGACGAGGCGCGCCGCGCCTTCGAATACGACTATCTGGTGCAGTTGCTGCGGACGACGGGGGGGAATGTGGCGCGAGCGGCACGGGTTGCGCGGCGCAACCGGACGGAGTTCTACAAGCTGCTGGCGCGGCATGGGTTGGATCCGGGGGCGTTCAAGCGGGCGGGGACGTAGTAGGTACGGCGTTCCGAGCGCGGCAGCCGGCTGGCGACCCGCTCGAGGGCGACGGGGGAGTTCCGACGCTCCGTGTCCCCCGTCGGCCGCTGGCGCGGCCTCCTCCTCCTTTACCTACGCGTCGGCACTCCCCCGCCACCCTCGGCTTGATGCCTTTGCCCCAGGACGCTCTCACCGTCCCCGGGCCGATGGGGTGCCCTGCTTCGCGTAGGTAAAGGAGGAGGCGGACGCTCTATCGTCCTTGTCCGCCGGGGGACACGAAGCGAAGCAGGGCACCCCGTCGGCCCGCCAACGACGCCGCCGGCCAAGTACCCAACAGAAACATCCCGCAACAATCCAACAAGCATGGCCCCAACCGCCCCCGGCTAAACTAGCGACCATGAAACGCCCCCCCTGGATCTGGGTCGTCGACGACGATCCGGAACTGCGCAAGCTGCTCGAACAGTACCTGGCCACCCAGGGGTTCGAGGTCAAGGCCATTCCCGATGCGCGCGACATCGAGCGGCGGCTGCAGCGCAACCGGCCGGATCTGCTGGTCCTCGACGTCATGATGCCGGAGGTGGACGGACTGGAGGCGTGCCGGCGCATCCGCGCCTCCGGCGACGACGTGCCGATCATCATGCTAACCGCCCGCAATGAAGCGCTGCATCGCGTCGTCGGCATCGAGACCGGCGCCGACGACTACCTCGGCAAGCCCTTCCTGCCGCGCGAGCTGACGGCGCGCATCAACGCCGTGCTGCGCCGGCGCGCGGCGCTGCCGCCCGGCACGCCGGTGGCCGACGGCGAGGAGGTGCGCTTCGGCGACTTCCGCCTCGATCTCGCCACCCGCACGCTGTGGCGCGGCGAGCAGGCCGTCGAGATCACCTCGGGCGAATTCTCCCTGCTGGCCGCCTTCGCGCGCCACCCGCACAAGCCGCTGTCGCGCGAACGGCTGATCGAGCTGGCGCGCGGACGCAGCGCCGAGTCTTTCGAGCGCAGCATCGACGTGCAGATCTCGCGGCTGAGGAAGACCATCGAGACCGATCCGGGCACGCCGCGGCTGATCCAGACGGTGTGGGGCTTCGGCTACGTGTTCGTGCCGAACGGCAACGAGGCGCCGGCGTCGTGAAAGCCATGGCGCACCTGCGCGATTCGCTGACGCTGCGCCTGGCGCTGGTGCTGCTGGTGGCGCTGGCCGTCAGCTACGGCACGATGTACGCGCTGTTCCTCTCGCACCTCGACGAGACGCGCCTGAACAGCTTCTCGCGCACCATTGCCGTCCAGGTGCGGCTGCTCGAGGAGTTCCTGGAGACGCGGCCGGCGGCCGAGTTGCCGGCGCTCAAGGGCTTGCGGATCGCAGCGGCGCTGCCGCCGCAGCTGAAGCCGGACGACGCCGAAAGGACCCAGCGCGCGGCGCTCATCAAGGATCGGCTCGACGGGGAGCTCGAACGGCCCGTGCAGGTCATCGCGGCGCTGTCGCCCGAAGCGGGGCTGTGGGTCGATCTTCATCCCCCTGGCCAGGCGACGCAATGGCTGTTCCTGCCGACGCCGCGGCTGGTGTATCGGCGCAGCGACTCGCTGGTGGTGGCGCTGGTCGTCGGCTTCCTGGTGGTCTTCGTCGGCGGCATGCTGCTGCTGTGGCAGGTGCAGCGGCCGCTCGAGCGGCTCGCCCGCGCGTTCGAGGCGATTGGGCCGGCGGCGCCGCCGCAGCAGCTCGACGTCGGCGGCGTGGGCATCAGCCGCATCGTCATCGAGCGCTACAACGAGATGGCGGCTCGCCAGCGGCGTTACGAGGAGGATCGGGCGATCATGCTGGCCGGCGTCGCCCATGACCTGCGCTCGCCGATCACCCGGCTGCGCCTGCTGCTCGAACTGGAGCAGGGCGGCCGGCAGGCCGAGTTCCAGCAGAACCTCGGCGAGATCGAGCGCATCACCGAGCAGTTCCTCGCCTTCGCGAGCGGCTACGACGACGAGGAGGCGTCGCCGCACGACCTGAGGCTGTTCGCACTGGAGGTGGCCGCGCCCTTCCGCGAACGCGGCGTGACTGTGGCTGCCGGGCCGGCGGACATCATCGCCGAGGTGCGGCCGAACGCGCTGCGGCGGGCGCTCATCAATCTCATCGAGAACGCGCTCGAGTATGGCGCCGCGCCGGTCGAGGTTGGCGTGCGGGAGGAGGGCAACGAGGTGGTGCTCGGCGTCCGCGATGGCGGCGCCGGCATCGCGGAGGCGGACATGGCGCGCGCCCTGCGGCCCTTCACGCGTCTGGACGGCGCGCGCGGCGGCAAGGGGCATTGCGGACTCGGGCTGGCGGTCGTCGGCCAGATCGCCGAGAGCCATGGCGGCCGGCTGCGGCTGCGGCGGCTCGAGCCGGCCGGGTTCGTGGCGGAGATCCGGCTGCGGCGAGCCGTTTGACGCTGCTCCTGCGGGGCAAGCCCAGACGAGGTCGGGGCTCCCTGGTGTCGCCGCCGTGGGTCCCTGGCTGCTATTTGGGCTTCTTTTCCGGAGGGCCGGCGTAGCTGTACTGTTCGACCGGTACGCCCCGGCAGAGCGAAACCAGGTCCTGCGCCATGACGGGAACCAGGTTGTTCATTCCGTAGTTCAGGGTATCGACATACTCCGAGTCGGCGCCCCACATGTTGGTCTTGTCGCCGTGCGCGCGGTAGTACTTCTCCTGTATGAGGCCGTTGCCATTGCTGAAGCGGGCCTTGAGCGCGACCATGCTGAAGATCTTGAAGCCCACCTGCCAGATGTAGGCGCGGGTCAGGCTTGCCTCGACGGCGACGCCGCCGCCGGCGGGAAGCGGCACGCCCTCCTCCGTGTCCACCTCGGCGCCGAAGTTCCTGAGGTCGGAGAGTCCGTTCGCGACCCAAGTCCTCATGTCGGTGGTCAGCAGCGCGCCGCGAAACGAGAGCCCCACCGTCTCCTTGTTCTGCCGTTCGTCCTTCACGGTGACCCGTACATGGCACAACCCGTCGAGATGTTCCTGCGGCACCTCGCGCATCTTCGCGTCGTATTGCATGTCGAGGGGCTGCCGCTCATCGGTCGCCGCCCCGGCAAGGGTCGGCAGCGCGCACAACAGCGCGATTTGCAGTTTTCGATTCATGTCGATCCGTTCCTCTAGCGTTGCGCCACTTTGGCGTCCTGCGGACGGGGCAGCGAATACAGCTTGCCGTCGGTGCCCAGCACAAGCACGCGATCCGCGGTCTCGTGCACCAAGTTGCCGGCGATTTCGATCTGGCCAGCGCCGGTGCTGAAGCCGAACTTGCGCGCCTCCTCCCGCTTCGGCGGTTCTGCGACGACATCGACTTCCATGACGGCGAGGCGCGACAATTCGGCTATCGACTCGCGCAGCACGCTGCGGAACCGGGTGGCCTTCTTGTCGGCCCACTGTTCCATCGACGCCGGACCGCCCGGGCCTACGGGCTGGGATTGGTAGTAGATGACGCCGCGATGGACGGGAGCGTTCGTGTCGCCCTTGGTCCAAATGGTCACCCATGCTTCGGCGTCCAGATTGCGAAAGTCCATCGAGAGGAAGTAGCGCGGCATGATGACCAGCAGAGCCTGTCCCGGTTCCAGCTTGTCCACCGCCTGCTGCAATTCCTGGCGATTCAGCCCGCGAGGAGTGGTTACGACGCTGCCGGGCCTGATCGGATACTTCTGCAGTTCCTGCTGCATGGCGGCATTGAATTCCTTGCGATAGTCGACGTCCTCGATTTCGGCATAGAAGCGTCCCATGACCTTCTGTGCCGCCTGGACGCGCGAATTGGTGATCGAGCTGTCGATCGCGGCCATGAGCAGTCCGCCGCCGGTGGCCATGCTTATCATCGACGGCTGCACGGCAGCGATGACTTCGTCCTGAACGACGATGATCTTGGCCTGGACCTCGTTCAGCTTGGCGCGCTGCTCTGACGCCAGGTTGATGCGCAGGGGGCTGGCGCAAGCGCCCAGCACGAGCGGCAGCAGCAGCAGAAGGAAACGCGGCTTCAACATTCAACTCTCCCGATTCTTGGGTGCCGGCAGACGCATCGCCGGACGGCGTGGCCCGTCTTGCCCGATTGGACGGGGCATAGTCTTTCGACATAACCCGTTCGGATAATCGGGCGGAATTGTAGCGTCCCGTATTGAAGCGGAAAATCGAGCGAAGGTAATAGGGAAGCGGCGCTCCGCCGCTTCACGCCCTGGGATGCTGCGCGCCCGTCGGCAGGCTGAAATGGAAGCTCGCGCCCTCGCCGACCTTGCCCTCGGCCCAAACGCGTCCGCCATGGCGCTCGACGATGCGCTTGACGAGCGCAAGGCCGATGGCGGTGCCCTCGAACTGCCCGGTCGGATGCACGCGCTCGAACACCCTGAACAGCTTGTTGGCGTACTGCATGTCGAAGCCGATGCCGTTGTCGCGGACGTAGTAGCTGGTCTCGTCCGGGTCCGAGGTGCCGCCGACCTCGACGACCAACGGGCGATCGGCAGAGGCGAACTTGAAGGCATTGGAGAGCAGGTTGTCCAGCACCTCCTCGATCATGTCGCGGTCGCCCCAGGCGGGCGGCAGGTCGCCCATCAGCAGCCTTGCCTTATGCGCGGACGGCAGCGCAGCGGCAAGCTCGGCGAATGCTTCGCGTGCCGCTGCGGCGACGTCGACGACGCCGGGCGCCATCTTGCGCTTGCGCATGCGCAGGAAATGCAGGATGTCATCGATGAGCTGCCCCATCTGGTGCGCGTTGTCGCGCACGGCGGTCAGCAGTCGCCGGCCGTCCTCGCCGAGCGCTTCCGCGTGCTCGTCGAGCACGATGCCGGTGAAGCCGTCGATCGCCCGCAGCGGGGCGCGCATGTCGTGCGAGACGGAGTAGGAGAACTCCTCGAGTTCCTTGTTGGTGGCCTCGAGTTCCGCGGTGCGCTGCGCCACCCGGCTCTCGAGTTCCGCGTTCAGGCGCCGGGCGGCTTCCTCGGCACGCTTGCGCTCGGTGATGTTGCGCGCCGCGGCGAACACCCCGACGACCGCCCCCTCGTCGTCGCGGTAGACCACGGCGTTGTAGAGCACCGGCGTCAGGTGTCCGTCGTGGTGCCGGATCTCGAGTTCGTAGTCGTGCACCCGGCCTTCGCTGAAGACCTGCCGGTAGCCCGCCCGCGCCTTGTCGGGATCCGAGAAGTAGTCCGAGAACTCCGTGCCGATGAGCGCTTGTCGGCTGCGGCCGGTGATGGCTTCGGTCGCGGCATTGACATCGGTGATCTTGCCGTCGCGGCCGATGGTCACGAGGGGATCGAGGCTCGCCTCGATCAGGCTGCGGGTGTACGCATAGGCGCCGTGCAGGCGCTGCTCCGCCTGCTTGCGCTCGGTGATGTCGAGGTTGCTGGCGCGGCGGCCCATGAAGCGGCCGTCGGCGCCGAAGATGGCGCGGCAGCCGTGGGCGATCCAGCGGATCTCGCCGTCGCGCCGCACGATGCGGAAGTCTATGGTCCCTTCGTCCGCATAGCGGGCATCGTCGAGGTGCCGCTGCATCGAAGTCCGATCGTCCGGATGGATGATGGTGTGGAGCAGTGCCGGGTCGGCGGTGAAGTCCGCCTGGGTATAGCCCGTGACGCGCTGGCAGGAGGGCGACATGAAGACGATCTCCTGGTTCGCACCCTGCCAGTACTCCCAGTCGTAGGTGTGGTCGGCGATGGTATGGAACTTCTCCTCCTCGCGCGCCAGGGCTTCCTGGGCGACCTGCTGTTCGCGCACGCCCCGCCAGGCCAGCGCGACCATCAGCAGCGTCGCCATCGTCAGCACGAGGCCCGACAGGCTGTAGACCTTGACGTGCAGCCACCAGTCGGCGAGATAGTCTTCGGCCGAGAGGCCCACGAAGACGTACATGCCCAGGCCGTCCACGCGGCGGAAGCTGTAGAGCCGCATGATGTCGTCGACCGAGCCCGGTGCCTGGTAGACGCCGTTGTTCAGCCCGCTTCGGATGTAGGGCAGCGCGGGATGGTCGGGCACCGGCGTGCCGATCGATGCTTGCGCCGGCGGGAAGCGGGCCATCAGCCGCAGCTTGTCGCCCTCCCGCATGTTCACGACCCCGTGCTCGCCGACGTTGACCGTGGCGAAGAACTTCTCGAGTCCATCCAGATTGACGACCAGGTTGACCACGCCGGCGAAGCTGCCGTCCTCGAAGTCGATCCGTCGCGTTGCCGCGAACGCCCACTTGCCGGTGGTGCGGGAGACGATGGGGGGAGAAATCACCAGCCCCGCGTCGGCGCTCTCCTTCTGACGCGTGAAGTGGTAACGGTCCGCGATGTTGATGTGCGGCAAGCGCTCGAGGGAGCTATAGACATGGTCGCCCTCGGCGTTGGTCAAGTGCAGCACGCTGCCTTCGGGTACGGCGGCAAGCTTGCGGGCGAGCATGCGATGCAACTCCTCGGCGCGCGCGCCGGTCTGGCCGTACTTCACCCGCATGTCGGCCGGCCGGACATGCTCGAGTACGTCGCGCGCCGTCATGTCGGTTTTCTCGACCGCCTGCTGCACGTAGCTGGAGACCAGGCGCGAGATGTTCTCGGCCTGTTCGGTCGCGGCCTGGATGCGGTTGGCGCGCTCCTCGACGAGCGCGGCGACGATCAGCGCAAACGCCCCCGCGATGCCGATGAGCGCGGCGCTCAGCGTCGAGCGGAATGTTCCCGATGACCAGGGACCTCCTGCGACCACGCGGACTCACCCCCTATTTTTCCCGCGGGCGCTGGCCCGTCGGGCGTTGCCGGTGCTTCGAGTATAGTGAAATACCCCGTGGTGGGGTGGGGTCTAGGAGCCTGTCATTGGTCGTTCAGGGCCGCCAGCTGCCGCCGAGGGCCTTCAGCAGCGTCGCATTGGCCACCAGGCGACGCCCGGCGACGTCAAGCTCGGAGCGCGCCGCCGACAAGGCGGTGGCCTGGGCGGTGACGACGTTGAGGTAGCTGACGGTGCCCGCCTCGTACTGGTTCTCGGTCAAGCGCAATGCCTCGTCCGAGGCGCGCGCCGCCGCTGCCTGCATCTCGGCTTCGTCCGCCAGGACGTTGAGCGCAGCGAGGTTGTCCTCGACTTCCTGGAAGGCGCCGAGCACGGTCTGCCGATACGTCGCCACGCTCTTGTCGTAGCCGGCCACGGCGGCCTGCTTCTGGGAGGAGCGGGCGCCAGCGTCGAACAGCGTCATGGCGAGCGCCGGGCCGATCGACCAGAAGCGGTTGGGCAGGGTGAACAGCTGCGCCAGGCTGGAGTTCTGGTAGCCAGCCGTGGCGCCCAGCGTCAGCGTCGGGAAGAAGGCGGCCTGGGCGACGCCGATCTGCGCGTTGGCGGCGGCCATGCGGCGCTCGGCGGCCGCGATGTCGGGACGGCGCTCCAGCAGTTCGGACGGCAATCCGCCGGGCGTGTCGGGCAGCCGCGGCACGCCGTCGACCGCGGGCAGCGAGAAGCTGGCCGGCGCGCGGCCCAGCAGCACGGCGATTGCGTGCTCGAGCTGGCTGCGCTGGACGCGCAGGTCGATGGCCTGCGCCTGCGTGGACTTCAGCTGCGCCTCGGCCTGGGCCACGTCGACGCGCCCGGCAACGCCGGCTTCGTAGCGGTTCCGGGTGATCTGCAGCGAGCGCTCATAGGCGGCGATGGTGCGGGCGAGCAGGCGCTGCTGGGCGTCGTTCACGCGCAGCTGCAGGTAGCTTTGCGCAAGCGTAGCCTGAGCGGACAGCAGGGCGGCCTGCAGGTCGCCCTGGCTGGCCTGGGCGGAGGCCTGGCTCGCCTCGACGTTGCGCGCGATGCTGCCCCAGACGTCGGCCTCCCAGCTAGCCGTCAGCGAAGGCCGCACGCTGTTGCGGATCGGGGAACCGGGGGTCACCGCGGTTCCGGAACTGCCGCCCGAGAGCGAGGACGAGGTGCCCTGCGAGCGCGTCGCCGAGACGTTGCCCGTCAGCGTCGGAAACCAGGCGGCCTGAGCCTGGCCGAGCAGGGCTTGCGCCTGGCGGTACTGTGCCTCCGCCGCCTTCACGTTCTGGTTCGACACCTCGACCTGGGCCATGAGCTTGTCGAGTTCGGCATCGCCGTAGAGCGACCACCAGTTGCCGCGCGGCGCCTCGTCCTTCGGCTCGGCGGGCTTCCAGTTGCCGGCTTCCTTGTAGGCGGCGGGCGTCTCGACGTCGGGACGCTTGTAGTCGGGCCCGACGGCGCAGCCGGCGAGCAGCGGCGGGATCAGCAGGAGAGCGAGGCGGCAAGGTTTCATGATGGGTCTCGGGCAAGCTGCGAGGGCGGCGTGCGGCCGCTGTCGGCGCGCCGCGCCAGCATCCACAGGCGGAAGCGGTCGAGGTAGAGGTAGATGACGGGCGTGGTGTAGAGCGTCAGCAACTGGCTGAGGATGAGGCCGCCGACGATGGAGATGCCGAGCGGCCGGCGGAACTCCGATCCTTCGGAGAAGCCGATGGCCAGCGGGATGGCGCCGAACAGCGCGGCCATGGTGGTCATCATGATCGGCCGGAAGCGCAGCAGGCAGGCGCGGTGGATGGCCTCGCGCGGGGAGACCCCTTCGCGCCGCTCGAGCTCGAGCGCGAAGTCGATCATCATGATGGCGTTCTTCTTGACGATGCCGATCAGCAGGATGATGCCGATGAGCGCGATGATCGAAAGCTCGGAGCCGAAGGCCAGCAGTGCCAGCAGGGCGCCGACGCCGGCGGAGGGCAGGGTCGACAGGATGGTCAGCGGATGGATCAGGCTCTCGTAGAGGATGCCGAGCACGAGGTACACCGTGACGAGCGCCAGCAGGATCAGCAGCGGCTGGCTGGCGAGCGAGGCCTGGAAAGCCTTGGCGGTGCCCTGGAAGCTGCCGTGCACCGAGGTCGGGGCGTCGAGCCGCAGGATGGCGTCGTCGATGGCGCGCGTCGCGTCCGAGAGCGATACGCCGACGGGCAGGTTGAACGAAATGGTCGACGCGGCAAACTGGCCCTGGTGGTTGACCGCCAGGGGCGTGGCCGTCGTCTCGTAGTGGGCGATGGCGGACAGCGGCACCTGCAATCCGCCCGGCGCCACGACGAAGATCTGCTTGAGGATCTCTGGGCTCTGCCAGTACTGGGGCGCGGCTTCGAGCACCACGCGGTACTGGTTGAGCGGATGGTAGATGGTCGAGACCTGCCGCTGTCCGAACAGGTCGTTCAGGGTCTGGTCGATCAGGACGACCGGGATGCTGAGCCGCGCGGCGGCGTCGCGGTCGATGACCAGGCTGGTCTGCAAACCCTTGTCCTGTTGGTCGGTGTTGACGTCGGCGAGCTGCGGCAGTTGCGACATCGCCTGGCGCACGCGCGGCTCCCAGGTGCGCAATTCGTCCAGCGTGTCCGCCTGCAGCGTGTATTGGTACTGGGCGTTCGACATGCGGCCGCCGATGCGCACGTCCTGCTGCGGCTGCAGGAACAGGCTGGCGCCCGGCTCGCGCCCGAGCTGCGGGCGCAGCCGCGCGATCACCTTGTCGGCGGAGATCTTGCGCTCGGCGATCGGCTTCAGCGCGATGAACATGAAGCCGGAGTTGCGCTGGCCGCCGCCGGTGAAGGCGACCACGGTGTCGACCGCCGGGTCGCGCCGCACGATCTCGACGAAGCTCGCCACCTTCTCGCGCATGGCCTGGAAGGAGATGGCCTGGTCGGCCTGGATCATGCCGGAGATGCGGCCGACGTCCTGCTGCGGGAAGAAGCCCTTCGGCACCTCGCGGTAGAGCACGATGTTGAGCGCAATGGTGCCCGCGAGCAGGAGCATCATCAGCCGCCCATGGCGCAGCGCCCAGTCGAGCGATACGCGGTAGCCCTCCAGCGCGCCGGCGAAGACGCGCTCGGCGGCGCGGTTGAGGCGGCCGGGCTTCTCGTCGCCGCGCGGCCGCAGCACCCGCGCGCACATCATCGGCGTGGTGGTCAGCGACATCACCAGCGAGATCAGGATCGCCGCCGATAGCGTCACGGCGAATTCGCGGAACAGCCGGCCGACGATGCCGCCCATCAGCAGGATGGGGATGAATACGGCGATCAGCGACAGGCTCATCGACAGCACGGTGAAGCCCACCTCGCGGGCGCCGGCCAGCGCAGCCTCGAAGGGCTTCATGCCTTCCTCGATGTGGCGCGAGACGTTCTCCAGCACCACGACGGCGTCGTCCACCACGAAGCCCGTGGCGATGGTCAGCGCCATCAGCGACAGTGTGTTGAGGCTGTAGCCGAACAGGTACATGGCGGCAAAGGTGCCGACCAGCGACACCGGCACGGCGACGCTTGGGATCAGCGCCGCGCGCACGTTGCGCAGGAAGGCGAACACCACCAGCACCACCAGCACGACCGAGATCATCAGGGTGCGCTCGACCTCGCGCAGCGAGGCCCGGATGGTGGGGGTGCGGTCCATCGCGACGTTGAGGTCGATGGCGCCGGGAATGGAGGCGCGCAGGGAAGGCAGCAGCGCGCGAACGCGGTCGACCGTCTCGATGATGTTGGCGCCCGGTTGGCGGAACAGGATCATCATGACGGCCGGCTTGCCGTTGGCCAGGCCGGCGTTGCGCAGGTCCTGCACCGAGTCCTGGATGTCGGCGACGTCGCTCAGCCGCACTGCGGCGCCGTTCTTGTACGCGACGATCACCGGCACGTAGTCGGCGGCGCGCATCGCCTGGTCGTTGGCGAGGATCTGCCAGTGGCGCGCGTCGTCCTCGACGAAGCCCTTGGGGCGGTTGACGTTGGTGGTGGCGATGGCGGTGCGCACGTCCTCGGCGGAGAGCCCGAGCTTGTTGAGCGCCAGCGGATTGAGCTCGACGCGCACGGCGGGCAATGAGCTGCCGCCGACGGTGACCTGGCCGATGCCGTCGACCTGGGAGATCTTCTGCGCCAGGATGGTCGAGGCGGCGTCGTACATCTGCCCGCGCGACATCGACTCGGACGTCAGCGACAAGATCATGATCGGCGCGTCGGCGGGGTTCACCTTGCGGTAGGTCGGGTTGCTCGGCATGCCGGTCGGCAGCAGGGTGCGGGCGGCGTTGAGCGCGGCCTGGACGTCACGGGCGGCACCGTCGATGTTGCGCGAGAGGTCGAACTGCAGGGTGATGCGGGAATTGCCGAGCGAGGACGAGGAGGTGATCTCCGTGATGCCGGCGATGGTGCCCAGGGTGCGCTCGAGCGGCGTCGCCACGGTGGCGGCCATGGTTTCGGGACTGGCGCCGGGGAGCGAGGCGTTGACCGAGATGGTCGGGAAGTCGACCTGCGGCAGCGGGGCGACCGGCAGCAGGGTGAAGGCGATGATGCCGGCGATGGCGACTCCCAGCGTCAGCAACGTGGTGGCGACCGGGCGGCGGATGAAGGGGGAGGAGACGTTCATGCCAGGCCTTCTTCGGCTCTACCTGGGGAGGGCCTTCCGAGTGCAGCAACCCCCCGCCACCCTCGGCTTGGCGTTCTTGCGACGGGTGGCTGCCACCGTTCCAGGGCCGGTAGGGTGCCCTGCTGCGCGCAGGTAAAGGAGGAGGCGGACGCTCTATCGATCTTGTCCGCCGGGGGACACGGAGCGCAGCAGGGCACCCTGCCGGCCCGCGACGCGACCGAGACCGAAATCATTGCTTCCACCTCCGCGCCACCCGATCGAACGCCAGATAGATCACCGGCGTGGTGAACAAGGTCAGCACCTGGCTCACCAACAAACCGCCCACCATGGTGATCCCCAGCGGATGCCGCAATTCGGAGCCGACCCCGGTGCCCAGCATCAGCGGCAGGGCGCCCAGCAGCGCCGACAACGTCGTCATCAGGATCGGCCGGAAGCGCAGCAGGCAGGCCTCGAAGATCGCGTCGCGGGGACTCTTGCCCTGGTTGCGCTCGGCGTCCAGCGCGAAGTCGATCATCATGATGGCGTTCTTCTTCACGATGCCGATCAGCAGGATGATGCCGATGATGGCCACGATGCCGAGGTCGTTGCCGGAGATCATCAGCGCCAGCAGAGCGCCGACGGCGGCCGAGGGCAGCGTCGACAGGATGGTCACCGGATGGATGTAGCTCTCATAGAGCACGCCCAGCACGATGTACATGGTGACCACCGCGGCGAGGATCAGCAGCAGCGTGTTGGACAGCGAGGCCTGGAAGGCCTGGGCGGCGCCCTGGAACTCGGTCTCGACGCTGGCCGGCGGGTCGACTGCCGACAGTTCCTGCTTGATGGCCTTGACCGCATCGCCCAGCGATGCGCCCGGGGCGAGGTTGAACGAGACGGTGGCCGCCGGGAACTGCGCGATGTGGTTGACCGCCAGCTGCGTCGGGCGCTCGCTGATGCGCGCGATCGAGGACAGCGGCACCTGCGCGCCGCCGGCGGCGACGATGTAGATGCTGTCGAGCGCGCCGATGCCCTGCTGCAGGTCGGGCTTCACCTCCAGCACCACGCGGTAGAGGTTGGACTGGGTGAAGATGGTCGAGATCAGGCGCTGGCCGAAGGCGTTGTAGAGCGCGTTGTCGATCATCGCCGGGGTGATGCCGAGCCGGCCGGCGCTGCTGCGATCGATGTCGACGTAGGCCTGCAGCCCGCGATCCTGGGTGTCGCTGGCGACGTCGCGCAGCTCGGGCAGCGCGGCCAGGCGGTCGACGATCTTCGGCACCCACGAGGAAAGCTCGGCCGGATCGGCGTCGGTCACGCTCATCTGGTACTGGGTGCGGCTGACGCGGTCCTCGATGGTCAGGTCCTGTACGGGCTGCATGTAGGCGGTGATGCCGGCGATCTTGTCGAGCTGCGGCTGCAGCCGGCGGATCACGGTGGAGGCGTCCGCGTCCCGTTCGGCCTTCGGCTTGAGGTTGATCAGCATGCGCCCCGCGTTAAGCGTCACGTTCACGCCGTCGACGCCGATGAACGAAGACAGGCTGTCGACCGCCGGATCGGCCAGGATGGCATCGGCCAGCGCCCGCTGGCGCTCTGCCATGGCCGGGAAGGAGATCGACTGCGGCGCTTCGGTGATCGCCTGGATGGCGCCGGTGTCCTGCACCGGGAAGAAGCCCTTGGGGATGAAGACGTAGAGCAGCACCGTGAGCGCCAGGGTGCCGACGGCGACCAGCAGCGTGGCGCGCTGGCGGTCGAGCACCCAGTTGAGCATCTCGCCGTAGCGCGCGATGACGCGGTCGAAGAAGGCGCCGCTGGCATGGTAGAAGCGGCTCTGCCTCTCCTCGGGAATGTGGCGCAGCAGGCGCGCGCACATCATCGGCGTGAGCGTCAGCGAGACCACCGCGGAGATGAGGATCGACACCGCCAGCGTCACGGCGAACTCGCGGAACAGCCGGCCGACGACGTCGCCCATGAAGAGCAGCGGGATCAGCACGGCGATCAGCGAGAAGGTCAGCGAGATGATGGTGAAGCCGATCTGCTCGGAGCCCTTGAGCGCAGCCTCCAGCGGGGAGTCGCCGGCCTCGACGTAGCGGGCGACGTTCTCGATCATCACGATGGCGTCGTCGACCACGAAGCCCGTGGCGATGGTCAGCGCCATTAGCGTCAGGTTGTTGATGGAGAAGCCGGCCAGGTACATGACGCCGAAGGTGCCGACCAGCGACAGCGGCACGGCGACGCCGGGAATCACCGTGGCCGGCAGGTTGCGCAGGAACAGGAAGATCACCATCACCACCAGGGCGACGGCGAACAGCAACTCGATCTGCACGTCGTGCACCGAGGCGCGGATGGTGGTGGTGCGGTCGGTCAGCAGCTTGACGTCGACCGAGCCGGGCAGGGCGGCCTGGAGGGCGGGCAGCGCCTTCTTGATGCGGTCGACCGTCTCGATGACGTTGGCGCCGGGCTGGCGCTGGATGTTGAGGATGATCGCCGGGGTCTTGTTGGCCCAGGCGGCGAGCCGCGCGTTCTCGGCGCCGTCCACGATGTCGGCAATGTCGCGCAGGCGGATCGGCGCGCCGTTCTTCCAGGCGACGATCAGGTCCCGGTATTCGGCGGCCGAGCGCAGCTGGTCGTTGGCATCGATGGTGGAGGCGCGCATCGGCCCGTCGAAGCTGCCCTTGGCCATGTTGGTGTTGGCGTTCGCCACGGCGGTGCGCACGTCGTCGAGGTTGAGCCCGGCGGATGTCAGCGCCTTCGGGTTGACCTGCACGCGCACGGCGGGCCGCTGGCCGCCGGCGATGGAGACCATGCCGACGCCCGGCAGCTGCGACAGCTTCTGCGCCAGGCGGGTGTCCACGAGGTCCTCGACCTTGGGCAGCGGCAGGCTTGTCGAGGTGATGGCGAGCGTGACGATGGGCGCGTCGGCGGGATTGACCTTGCTGTAGACCGGCGGCATCGGCAGGTCGTTCGGGAGGAAGGAGTTGGCTGCGTTGATGGCCGCCTGGACCTCCTGCTCGGCGACGTCGAGCGAAAGCGCCAACGAGAACTGCAAGGTGACCACCGAAGCGCCGCCCGAGCTCGACGACGACATCTGGTTGAGGCCCGGCATCTGCCCGAACTGGCGTTCCAGCGGCGCCGTGATCGACGAGGTCATGACGTCCGGACTGGCGCCGGGATAGAGCGTGGTGACCTGGATGGTCGGATAGTCGACCTCGGGCAGCGCCGAGATCGCCAGCACGCGGTAGGCGACGAGGCCGGCGAGCAGGATGGCGACCATCAGCAGCGAGGTCGCCACCGGCCGCAGGATGTACGGACGCGACGGATTCATGCGGCGGGCGATCCGTTACTGCTGCGGTCCGCCGGGACCGCCGCCCGGGTGGCGCATTTCGCGCATGCGCTTCTTGCGTTCCTCTTCGGGCAGCTTCTTCATTTCCTCGCCGAATTCGCCGCGGTCGATGCGGGCGTTGATCTCGGCCCAGCGCTTCTGGCGTTCCTCGGCCGACAGGCCGCCGGGACCGGCGCCGGTGCCCGGCGCGCCTGCCGCGGGTCCGGCCTTGGCGGCGGCAACGCCGGCGCCCGGCGTCGTCACCTCGATCTTGGCGCCGTCGCGCAGCTTGTCGGCGCCGTCGGTGACCACCTGCTCTCCGGGCTCGACGCCCTTCTCGACGGCGACGATCTCGCCGCTCGTCGGCCCGAGCGTCACCGGACGGATGGCGACGGTCTTCTCGGGCGTGACGGCATAGACGAAGGTGCCCTGCGTGCCGCGCTGGATGGCGGCGATCGGCATCAGCGTGGCATCGTGCCGCGTCTCCACGCGCAGCCGGACGTTGACGAACTGGTTGGGGAACAGGGCGTTGTCGGTGTTGGGGAACTCCGCCTTCAGCTTGACCGTGCCGGTCGCGACGTCGATCTGGTTGTCGGCCGTCAGCAGCTTGCCCGTCGCGAGCTTGGTCTTGCCGTCGCGATCGAAGGCTTCGACGGCCAGGGTGTCTCCGGCGCGCATCCGCGCCAGCACGCGGCTCAGGTTCTCGCTCGGGATGGCGAACACCAGGTTGATCGGCTGGGTCTCGGTGATGACCACGATGCCGCTGGCGTCCGATGCATGCACCATGTTGCCGGCGTCGACCTGGCGCAGGCCGACGCGCCCGGGAACCGGCGCGGTGACCCGCGTGAAGTCGAGCTGCAGCTTGGCGCTCTCGACCGCCGCGCGGTCGGCGGCGACGACGCCTTCGTACTGGCGCACCAGCGCTTCCTGGGTGTCGTATTGCTGCTTGGCGATCGATTCCTTGGCGAGCAGCGTGGCATAGCGCTGCAGATCGACCTTGGCGTTGGCCAGTTGGGCCTCGTCGCGGGCGAGCTGGCCCTTGGCCTGGTCGAACTGCACCTGGAACGGCCGCGGGTCGATTTCCGCCAGCAGTTGCCCGGCCTTGACGACCTCGCCTTCCCGGAAGGGCACGCGCATCAACTGGCCATCGACGCGCGCCTTCACCGTGGCGGTGTTGCGCGCGGTCACGGTGCCCAGCGCGGTGATCGCCACCTCGATGTCGCCCTTGGTGACGGCGGCAGCCTGTACCGGAAGCGGACGGTCGCCGAAGCCGCGCCGCCCCATGCCGCCCTGCTGGCCGGATCCTTCGCCCGGCTTGCCGAAGTACCAGAATGCCGCAGCCGCGGCGAGGACCATGCCCGCCAGCGCGAATCCGATTCTCTTCTTGTTCATGCGCATCCTTGTCCGATTTGCCGGGCGATGGCCGCAAAGACCATCCCGGCAGGATGAATGCTATCGGTTTCGCGCCACCGGACGGCGGGAATATTGTTGCTGGTTGTTACCGTTGCGGCATCGGGGTCTTCGGGCGCCCCGCCTAATCGTCGTCATCCTCATCGTGCTCTCTCGAGCGGCGAGGCCGCTCCGCTTCGCGGGCCGGCGGTCGGTCTCCGTAAGCGGCCTTGTAGAAATCGGCCGAGGAGAAACCGCATTCCTGATTGCGTGCCGCCAGCCGCCGCAGCAGGTCGGCATCGCCGGGCGGCAGGGCGCCTATCTGGGAACGCAGTTGCCCGCAGCTTTCCGCCGGGCTTTCCGCGGCAAGCGGCATTCCGGATGCGGCGAGCAGTGCGAGCAGGAGGAGCGGACGGCGCATGGCGATCTCCCGGGGCTGTTTCGGTTGCTGAACGACGTGAAGCCCAGCTTGCCTGCGGATTCTTATCGCCGCCTTAGTTGCAAATCGGCGGGCCCGGTCATGATTGCGGGACGACGCCTCGAGCGGGCATGTTGCAGCATGCGCGAGAGTCTCTTTGCGGCACCTCGGCGAAGTCCGCCAAGGCCACCCCGGTGTGCCGCGCAGCCTTGCCGAGGAAGAACTCGGCGACCTCGCGCAGCCAGACGCGGCGGCCCATGCGGACGTACCAGCGCATGCCGTGGCGGAATTCGGGATCCGTGGACAGAAAGGTCCGCGCCAAGGCGCGCGGCCGCAGCTGCATCGCCGCTTCGATGAACTTCACCCAGAGCAGCACGCGCCACGCGGGCACGTGGCGCGTCGCCAATACCTGGTGCTTGTAATCCCACAAGCGCGTGTCGGGCTGCACCACCTCGCGATGGGCGACGCTCGCGAAGTAGGACGTCCAGCGATGCGGCGTGAGATAGAGCAGCTGAATCTGGTCGGGGTCGTAGCGCAGCAATTGTTTGAGCGAGGCCCAGTAGTGGCCGTCGCGTTCCTCCTCGAAGCCGACGACGTAGGTCGCCATCGAGATGATGCCGTGGTCGCGCAGCAGCCGGATCGCTTCGCGGTCCATCGCCGTCGAGGTGTCCTTGCGGATGCCGTGCAGGGTGCTCTCGTCGTAGGTTTCGATGCCGAGCAGGAAGCGCACGACGCCGCCGCGCCTGTATAAATGCAGGATGTCGGCGTCGCGCACGATGTCGCCCGCGCGGGTGGAGCCGACCAGCGTCAACTTCACGTCCTCGGCGATCAGCGCTTCGAGGAAGGCCTGCCAGGCGGCCCGCGAGCCCGTAGGCAGCTCGTCGGCGAAGTTGATGACCTCGACGCCGTGCTCGCGATGCAGGCGTGCCAGTTCCGCGGCGAAGCGCACCGGGTCGCGGTGCCGCCAGCGCACCCAGAAGGCGCGCTGCCCGCAGTAGCTGCACAGGTAGGGGCAGCCGCGCGAGAACTGAACGACCACGGCGCGGCGGCCTCCCCAGTACGAGTAGCGCGTGTGGTCGATCAGCTCCCAACCGACGCGGTAGTCGTCGAGATTCTCGATCGGCAGCGGACGGCGCGTCACTACGACCTGGCCGCGGCAGCGGTAGGCGATGCCTTCGATGGCCGCCAGTGCGGCGTCTCCCGGCCTGGCGCCGGCGGCGATCGCCAGCGCCAGGCGGGTTGCGGTGCGCTCGCCTTCCCCGCGCACGACGAAGTCGATGGCCGGGCAGCGTTCGAGCACCTCGCGGCAATGGAAGGTCGGAAAGACGCCGCCGTAGACGATCAGGGTCTCGGGCAATGCCGCCTTGATGAGCTCGGCGAGTGTCGCGACGGTCGCATGGGCGGAGGACGAGCCGGAGTGGCCCGTCATGACGACGCGCGGCGCGGCGCGAACGATGCGCGCCACGATCTCGTCCTGCTTCAGCGGCCCGAACTCGGCATCTAGCAGTTCGACGTCGAAGCCGGCGTCGAGCAGCGGCCCGCCGATGGCCAGCAGGCCCAGGGGAGGCAAATGGTCGTCGGGCACCCGGCTGCCGATGGCCGTATGCGGCGGGTTGAGGAGCAGGATCCTGCAGTCGCGGTCGCTCATGGTCGTCTCCCTTGAAGATGCGCCGAGTCTGGCGCGGCGTGGAGAAGCGACGATGAAGCGAAAGTGAAGCGCGGCGGCGGACAACCGCTCAGGAGCCCTTGGCTTCCTTCCAGAGGGCGCGGGCGAGGGTCTTCCAGACGTCGCCGCCGTGGGTGAACATGCCTTCGTCGGCGCTCTGGCGCATGACGGACAGCATCAACTGGGCGAGGCCGAAGATCTCGATCTTCGCCAGCGTCTTGGCATCCCGGCCGTGGGCCTCGAGCTTGGTGCGCTCGGCGTCCTTGTAGTCGAGCGCCTCGCGCGCCAGGGCGTGGACCTGGACCTCATCGGTCCAGTCGATGCCCAGCACTAGGCCGCGGCGCGTGATCTCGCGCTCGATCTCCTCGGCTTCGCGGATGTAGTTCTCGAAAGCGGGCATGGAACATCGATCAATGCTGGAAAGGTGCCCACTCTAGCATTTTTGCGTTACGGCAAGGCCGTGCTGGCAACCCTGACCGAATTGCGGACATAATGCCGAAACGGTATGCGGTTGACATGGTAATGGGTTGCGCCTAGCATGCGGTGTGCAGGTGTATGCAATTGTATGCAGTCGGACCGAGGGGTCCGAAACGGGAGGTTGCCATGGCGCAGATGCAGACCGTATCGATCCGCATCCCGGACGAGGACTTTCAATGGCTGCTGTCGCTGCAGGACAAGGGGGCGAAGACGCCGAGCGAGAAGCTCAGGGCACTGCTCGCCTGGGCCCGCCAGCAGGAGGCCGGCATGGCCGATCCCGCGCTCTGTTCGGTCTGGATGCGCTCCATGGTCCAGCCGCTCGCCCAGGGCGTGGGCGCCTTCGAGCGCAGGCGGAAGGATCATTCCGATCTCATCGCCGCGGCGCTCGAATGGATACCGCAAGTGATGGCAACCCTGGTTTCGTCTCGGCTTGCGGAAGACAGCAAGCCCGAGGATGCGGCCGAATTGGAGGCGATCGTCGGCCAGCAGTGCTTCCGTCTGCTGAGCGGTCTGCTCCGCGCTGCCGTTACCTCCACGCCTGCCGCCTATGACGCGCGTGCCCTGGAGCGACACCTGCCGGACATCATGGAAATCGCCGAAATCATTTCAAACCGCAAGAGGAAGGAGTCGGAAAATGGCTGACACCATCGCAACCCGCGTCTCCCGCATCATCGCCGGCGGAGCGCATGCGCTGCTCGACAAGGCGGAGAACATGGCGCCGGAAGCGATGATGGCGCAGTCGATCCGGGAAATCGACCAAGTCGTCGCCGAGGTGCGCGTCGACCTGGGCAAGGCCGAAGCCGGCAAGCACCTCGTGCTGTCGCAGATGGCGAAGCTGAACGGCGAGCATGAGAAGCTCGCCGAGCAGGTCGACCTCGCGGTAGGCCAGGAGCGGGACGATCTCGCCGTGGCCGCCATCGGCCGCCAGGCGGACATCGAAGACCTGCTGCCGGTACTGCAGAAGTCGCTTGACGAGCAGACCGAGCGCAGCAAGGAGTTCGAGAGCTACATCGTCGCGCTGCTGGCGAAGAAGCGCGAGCTGGAACAGGTTCTCGCCGACTATCAGGCGACGCTGGCGAACCAGGCGGCCTCGCCCGCACCGGCGGGCGGATCGAGCAGGCAGGCCCGCGTCGACGACGCCGAATCCTCGTTCGGGCGGGTGCTGGCGCGGCAGACCGGCGCCGCGATGGTTCCGGGACTCGGCACCGACGCCGGCAAGCTCAAGGACCTCGCCGACATGCAGCGCAGCAACCGCATCGCCGAGCGCCTGGCGGCGATCAAGGCGTCGCGCCAGCGCGAATGAGGCGCGTCCATGGAACTCTTCATCGCTAACGAGTCATGGCCGTTCACCGCGGCGGTCATCATGCTGTTGGCCATTGCGGTGATCGAGGGTATGGGCCTGGTCGTCGGGCTCAGCTTCTCTGGCTGGCTCGACCATATGCTGCCTGACGCGTCGCACGGCCTCGAAGGACTCTCCGATTCCTGGCTGGGCTGGCTCCACATCGGCAAGGTGCCGCTGCTCGTCTCGCTGGTCATCCTGCTGACGGCATTCGCCATGATCGGCTACACCATCAACGCCTTGGTGCACGGCGCGTTCGGCGCATATCCGCCAACGGCTCTGGCCGCGGTGCCCGCGTTTCTCGGCGCGCTGCCGGTCGTGCGCGCGTCGGGGGAGGCCATCGCACGCATCATTCCCCGCGACGAGACGTCGGCGGTGCTGCTCGAAACGCTGGTCGGGCGCGTCGCGGTGGTGGTGAACGGCACGGCGCGCGCGAACTATCCGGCCGAAGCCAAGGTGAAGAACGACCATGGCCAGACGCTCTATGTGCGCGTCGAACCCGAGGCCGCGGACCAGCAGTTCGGCGCCGGCGAATCGGTGCTGCTGGTCAAGCAGATTTCGGGGTCGCGCTTCCTGGCGATCGCCAATCCGAGGCCTGACATTCTTTGAAAAGAGGGAAGGAACAATAATGGATCAGTTGCTGCAAACGGGCATCATGGCGGGCATCGCGCTGGTGGGCCTGCTGACGGTCGGCGTGGTCTTCTCGCGCCTCTATCGCCGTTCTTCCAAGGAGCTGTCCTTCGTGCGCACCGGTCTGGGCGGGCAGAAGGTGGTCATGGACGGCGGCGCCATCGTCCTCCCCGTGTTCCACGAGTGCGTGAACATCAACATGAACACCCTGAAGCTGGAGGTCTCCCGCGCCGGGGCCGATAGCCTGATCACGCTGGACCGGCTGCGCGTCGATGCCGTGGCGGCCTTCTTCGTGCGCGTCATCCCGAGCGTGGAGGGCGTGGCCAATGCGGCGCAGACCCTCGGCCAGCGCACCATGCATCCCGATTCCTTGAAGGAACTGGTGGAGGACAAGTTCGTCGATGCGCTGCGGGCGGCCGCCGTCTCCATGGGCATGCACCAATTGCTCGACAAGCGAGCCGACTTCATCCAGGCTGTGCAGAACGCCGTATCCGAGGACCTGCTGAAGAACGGCCTCGAACTGGAATCGGTCAGCCTGACGCGGCTCGACCAGACGCCGATCAAGTTCTTCGACGCCCAGAACGCCTTCGACGCGGAGGGCCTGACCAAGCTCACCCAGCAGACGCAGCAGCGTGCCAAGGAGCGCAACGAGATCGAGCAGGACACTTCAGTCGCCATTGCCAAGAAGAACTTCGAGGCGACGCAGCTCAAGCTCACCATCGAGAAGGACCAGACCTTCGCCACGCTGCAGCAGCAGCAGGAAGTGGCCACCCGCAAGGCGCAGCAGACGGCCGAAGTCGCCAGCATTACGGCGCAGCGCGAGCGCGAAGCCCAACAGGCGAAGATCGATGCCGAGCGCCTGGTGCAGGAGGCGGAGGTCGAAAAGAACCGGGCCATCCGCCAGCGTCAGATTCAGGCCGACCGCGAAGTCCAGGTCGCCAAGATCGACCAGGAGAAGCAGACCACCCTCGCGGACCAGGACAAGCTGATCTCGATCGCCGAGAAATCCAAGTCGCAATCCGAAGCCGAGAAGCAGGCCAACGAAGCCCGTGCGCTTGCGGCGCGCGCCGAGGAGCAGGTGAAGACGGCGCGCGAAGTCGCGATCGCCGAGCGCGAGAAGCAGATCGCGCTGGTGGCGGCAGACCAGGAAGCGCAGCAGCAGGCCATCGGCATCCGCGTCTCGGCCGAGGCCGAGAAGGATGCCGCGCAGAACCAGGCCCAGGCGGTGAAGATCAAGGCCGAGGCGCAACAGGTGCAGTACCAGGTGGACGCCAAGGGCATCGAAATGCGCAATGCGGCGCTCAATACCCTGGCCGCCGAGCAGATCGCCATGCAGATCAAGATGAAGCTGCTCGAAGCGCTGCCGACGATCATCGAAGCCTCGGTGAAGCCGATCGAGAAGATCGACGGCATCAAGATCGTGCAGGTCGACGGGCTCAACCGCGGCGGCGCGGCGCCGATCATTGCGGGCGGCAACGGCAGCGGCAACCTGGCTGAGCAGGCCGTCGCCGCGGCCCTGTCCTACCGGGCGCAGCAGCCGATCCTCGATGCCGTGCTGGGCGAAATCGGCATGAAGGGCGGCGACCTCAATGGCTTGGTCGATGCCGTGCGCAAGGAGATCGCGGCGCCGCCGGCACCGGCTTCGGAAGCGCCCGTGGCGGCCCAAGAGTAAAGAGAGCCGGGCATTGGCGACCATCCTGATCGTTGACGACGAGCCGAGCATTGTCGCCACCCTGGAGTACGCGTTGCGTACCGAGGGATTCGAAACGCGTTGCGCGGGGCTGGGAATCCAGGCCGTGCAAGCCGTACAGGCCGGCGACATCGCGCTGGTGATCCTCGACGTCGGGCTGCCGGACATGAGCGGCTTCGACGTCTGCCGGGAATTGCGTCGCGGTTCGGACGTGCCGGTGCTCTTCCTCACGGCGCGGGCCGACGAGGTGGACCGCATCGTGGGACTCGAACTGGGCGCCGACGACTATGTCCCCAAGCCCTTCAGTCCGCGCGAGGTCGCATCGCGCGTGCGGGCGATCCTGCGGCGCACCCAGGCGGCCCGGCCGGCGCCGCCGCCGCGCTTCCGCGTGGACGCCGAGGGCGCGCGCATCGCCTGGGGCGAAACGTGGCTGCCGCTCACTCGCTACGAATACGGCCTGCTGGCGAGCCTGCTAGAGAAGCCGGGCCGCATCCTCAGTCGCGCCCGCCTGATGGAGACGGTCTGGCGCGACGCCGAGGACAGTTTCGACCGCACCGTCGATGCCCACGTCAAGACGCTGCGCGCCAAGCTGCGGGCGGCCTGCGGCGACGATCCCATCGAGACGCACCGCGGCATGGGCTACAGCATCCGGGCCGACGCGGCGTGAACATCTCCATCCGCCTGTTCGCCGGCTTCTTCCTCATCGTCGGCGTGGCGGCTTGGTTCGTGGTCAATATCTTCACCAAGGAAGTCGAGCCCGGCGTGCGGCAGGCGACCGAGGACACCATGGTCGACACCGCCAACCTGCTGGCGGAACTCGCGGCCGACGAGCTCGGCGGCGGCACCATCGCCAAGGGACGCTTCGCCGCGGCGGTGGAAAGGGCCTTGCAGCGCGAGCCTCAGGCGCGCATCTGGGGCGTCGCCAAGGAGACGGTGGACTTCCGCGTCTATCTCACCGACGCGAAAGGCATCGTCCGTTACGATTCCGAAGGGACGGCGCTGGGGGCCGACTACAGCCAGTGGCGAGACGTGCACAGCGTGCTGAACGGCGAGTATGGAGCGCGCAGCACGCGCGAGGACCCGACCGATCCGGCCAGTTCCGTCATGTACGTGGCGGCGCCGGTATTCCGCCAGGGCAAGCTGGCCGGAGTGCTGACGGTGGCCAAGCCGGCGACGGCGCTCGCGCCCTACGCCGAGCGGGCGCGCGAGCGCGTCCAGCATGCCGGCTTCGTCCTGCTCGGCGTGTCGGCCGCGATCGGCGTGCTGTTCACGCTTTGGCTGACCTGGTCGCTCAACCGCCTGCGCGACTACGCGCGCGCCGTCGCCGACGGCGAGAAGGTCCTGCCGCCGACCCTGGGCGGGCATCAACTGGCCGAACTCGCCCGTGCGCTGGACCGCATGCGCGAGAAGCTCGACGGCAAGCAGTACATCGAGCGCTACGTGCAGAACCTGGCGCATGAGCTGAAGAGCCCGCTCACTGCGGTACACGGCGCGGCGGAACTGCTGCGCGAGGATCCGCCGGCCGACGATCGCCGCCGCTTCGTGGCCAGCATCGACGAGCAGGCGGAGCGCATGCGTCTCATCATCGAGCGACTGCTGGTGCTCGCGCGGGTCGAGCAGATGCAGGTGCCGGAGGAGCGGGTCGAGCTCGGACTGGTCGCCCTCGCGCAGGAGGTCGTTGCCGCGCGCGCGGCGCAGATCGAGGAGCGCGGCTTGGCTTGCCGCGTCGCCGGCGACGCCGCCGTCCGGGTGGCGGGAGACGGCTTCCTGCTGCGCCAGGCGCTGGGCAACATCGTGGACAACGCCATCGAGTTTTCGCCGGCCGGCGGCGAGATCGCGATCGACATCGCGGCGGACGATGGGCAATGCGCCGTCACCGTGCGCGATCACGGCCCGGGCGCGCCGGACTATGCGCTGCCGCGCATCTTCGAGCGCTTCTATTCGCTGCCGCGCCCGGCGACGGGCCGCAAGAGCACGGGGCTGGGGCTCGCCTTCGTGCGCGAAGTGGCGGGCCTTCACGGCGGGCGCGTCGAGTTCGCCAACGTGCCGGAAGGCGGCGCCTCCGTCCGCCTCAGCCTGCCCCGCTGCTGACTTCACATTCGCTTCATCGTCGCTTCGCCGCCGGTTCCTACCCTTGCGTCGTCACGAACAAGGGAGGTTTGCCATGCAGAAGAAGCTGGGTTTCAAGCTGCTCGTCATCGCGTTCCTGTCGCTGCTGCTGTTGGTTCCGCTGCAGATGATCGAGAGCCAGATCGCGTCTCGCAGCGCGCGTCAGAACGAGGTTGTCCGCAACATCGCCGAATCGGCGGCGGGCAGCCAGGTGGTGATCGGGCCGGTGCTCGCGGTGCGCTACCGCGAGCGGGTGGAAGCGCCGCGGCGCGACGCCGGCGAGGCGCGTTTCAGCGTCGTGGAACGCACCCTGGTGCTGCCGCCGCAGCAGCTCGACATCGGCGGCGCGGCGCGCGTCGAGACGCGCAGCCGCGGGCTCTATCAGGCGCGCCTCTATCATCTCGCCATGCAGCTCACGGGCAAGGCTGCGATTCCGCCGCACCTGGGCTTGGATCGCGACCACGACATCGTGAGCGCGCAGGCGACGCTGGTGATGGGCGTTTCCGATCCGCGCGGGGTGGGCAACGACCCTGAGGTGCGCGTCAACGGCGCCGTGCATCGGCTCGTGACCGGCACCGACGGCGCGCTGGGCGGACAGGGGATGCATGTCCCGCTCGGCGAAATCGACGTGGCGGCGGGCCGCAGCTTCGACTTCTCGCTGCCGCTCGATCTCACCGGCTCGGAGCGGCTGGCCATCGCGCCGGCCGGCAACGCGACGACGGTGAGCCTCAAGTCCGATTGGCCGCATCCGAGCTTCCAGGGCCGCTTCCTGCCGATCGAGCGCTCCGTGACGCCGCAGGGCTTCGAGGCGCGCTGGAAGGTCTCGCAGCTGGCCCGCGATTTCGACGCCGTGCGCGAGGCCTCCCGCGGAAATCCCGAGACGCTTTCGGTCAGCTTCATGGACCCGGTCAACGTGTACCTCAAGTCCGAGCGTGCCGTGAAGTACGGCATCCTGTTCGTGGTGCTGACCTTCGGCGCGTTCTTCGTCACCGAGGTGCTGCGCCGCCTGCGCATCCATCCGCTGCAATACCTGCTGGTCGGGCTGGCGCTCGCGATCTTCTTCCTGTTGCTGATCGCCCTGTCGGAGCACGTGGCCTTCGTGCTCGCCTACGGCATTTCGGCGGCGGCCTGCGTGGCCCTGGTCGGGACCTACCTCGCCGGCGTCTTCGGCAGCCGTTTGCAGGGCGCCGCATTCGGCGCGGCCATCGCCGCCCTGTACGGCGTGCTCTACGGCGTGCTGCTGTCGGAGGACAACGCGTTGCTGATGGGCGCACTGCTGCTGTTCGCCGCGCTGGGGGCGACCATGCTCGCCACGCGGCGCATCGACTGGTACGGCGCCGGCGCTGCGGCCGAGGAGGCGCGTTGAGATGCGGCGGCGCTTAGTGCGCGGGCTGGCATGGTGCGGGGCGATGGCCGTGCTGTACGTCGCCTTCCACCTGCGCAGCCCTTACCTGCTGGTGTGGCGGCCGGTCGAGACCGCGGCCCTGCTGCTCGCTTGCGCCGTGGGGATCGCGGTCGCCGTCCGGCGGCTCCGGACGCGGCGCCTGGGTCCGCTCGAGGGCGGGCTGCTGGTGGGGGTGCTCGCGGTCGCCTTCGCGGCGGCGGGGGTGGGCGAAGTGGGGTACCGCCTCGAGCGGCGGGCGGTGCTCGCCGACGGCGACGCCCGGGCGCTCGGCCGCCATTTCATGGTCGGCTACCGCGATTTCGACGAGGTGGCGATGCTGGCGCAGCGCGGACTCATCGGCGGCGTCTATCTGAGCCGTGCCAACGTGCACGGCCGCAGCGGCGCAGAAATCCGTGCCGAGGTCGACAGGCTGCAGGCCCTGCGCCGCCGGGCAGGGCTGCCGCCGCTGCTGGTGGCGGCCGACCAGGAAGGCGGGAGCGTCGCGCATATGACGCCGCCGCTGGCGGCGCTGCCGCCGCTGGCGCAGCTGGTCGAGGACGCGCAGGACGGGACCGGCCTGGACGCCCGCGTGCGGGCCTACGGCGCGACGCAGGGCTGCGGGCTGGCGGCGCTCGGCGTCAATCTCAACTTCGGCCCGGTGGCCGACCTGCGGCCGAGCGGGCGTGGGCCGCTGATCGACACCCACACGCTGATCCGCCGCCGCGCCATCGCGGCGGACCCGGCGGTGGTCGAGCGCGTGGTGGCGGCCTACGACGCGGCCCTTCTCGCGCAGGGCGTGCGGCCTACGCTCAAGCACTTCCCCGGTCTCGGCCGCGTGGCGACCGATACGCATCATTTCCCCGGTCGCATCGATGAGCCCGTGGCCCGGCTTGCCGCGGCCGACTGGCGGCCCTTTCGCACGGCAGTGAAGGACGGCGCCGCGATGATGCTGGGCCACGTGGTGGTGCCGGAGATCGATCCCGACATGCCGGCGTCGCTGTCAGGGGCCGTGGTGCGCGGGTTGCTGCGCGGCGAATGGGGCTTCGACGGCCTGCTGGTGACCGACGACCTCAACATGGGTGCCGTCTTCCGCCGCGGCATCGGCACGGCGGCGGCCGAAGCGCTCGAGGCCGGCGTCGATATGGTGCTGGTCGCGTACGACCCCGATCAGTACTACCGCGCGATGTTCGGCGCGATGGAGGCGCTGCGCGGCGGCAAGCTCGACGCCGCGCAACTCGCGGCAGGCGACCGCCGCATTGCCGCCGCGGTGCCGCCTATGCGCTCTTGCGCTTCCCGGCCTTGGCCTGGGCGGACTTGAGAACCTTCGCGAGGTAGCGGCCGGTGTGGCTGGCGGCGCTCGCGGCCACGGTTTCGGGCGATCCCGTCACCAGGATGCGGCCGCCGCCGTCGCCGCCCTCGGGACCGAGGTCGACGATCCAGTCGGCCGTCTTGATGACGTCGAGGTTGTGCTCGATGACGACGATGGTGTTGCCGTGGTCGCGCAGCCGGTGCAGCACCGACAGCAGCATCTCGATGTCCTGGAAGTGCAGGCCGGTGGTCGGCTCGTCGAGGATGTAGAGCGTGCGGCCGGTGTCGCGCTTGGAGAGCTCGAGCGCGAGCTTGACGCGCTGCGCCTCGCCGCCCGACAGCGTGGTCGCCGACTGGCCGAGCGTGACGTAGGACAGGCCGACGTCCACCAGGGTCTGCAGCTTCCTCGCCACCACGGGTACCGGGTCGAAGAACTCGCGCGCCTGCTCGACCGTCATCTGCAGGATCTCGTAGATGGTCTTGCCCTTGTAGCGGATTTCCAGCGTCTCGCGGTTGTAGCGCTTGCCGTGGCAGACGTCGCAGGGCACGTAGATGTCGGGCAGGAAGTGCATCTCCACCTTGATCATGCCGTCGCCCTGGCAGGCCTCGCAGCGGCCGCCCTTGACGTTGAAGGAGAAGCGGCCCGGCCCGTAGCCGCGCTCGCGCGCCTGCGGCACGCCGGCGAACAGCTCGCGGATGGGCGTCAGCACGCCGGTATAGGTGGCGGGGTTGGAGCGCGGCGTGCGGCCGATCGGCGACTGGTCGACGTTGATGACCTTGTCGAAGAACTCGAGGCCGCGGATCTCGTCGTGCGGCGCGGGCTCGATGGCCGAGCCGTAGAGGTGGCGCGCCGCGGCGGCGTAGAGGGTGTCGTTGATGAGCGTGCTCTTGCCGGAGCCGGAGACGCCGGTGATGCAGGTGAGCAGGCCGACCGGGATGTCGATGTCCACGTTCTTCAGGTTGTTCCCGGTGGCGCCGGCGACGGTCAGGCGGCGCTCGGCATCGGGCGCGGCGCGCTTCTTCGGCACGGCGATGGCGCGCCGGCCCGACAGGTAGGCGCCGGTCAGCGACGCCGGGTTGGCGGTGACCTGCGCGGGCGTGCCTTCGGCGACGACGCTGCCGCCGTGCTCGCCGGCGCCCGGGCCCATGTCGACCACGTGGTCGGCGGTCTCGATGGCCTCTTCGTCGTGCTCGACGACGATCACCGTGTTGCCGATGTCGCGCAGGTGGCGCAGCGTCTGCAGCAAGCGCGCGTTGTCGCGCTGGTGCAAGCCGATCGACGGCTCGTCGAGCACGTACATGACGCCGGTGAGGCCGGAGCCGATCTGCGAGGCGAGCCGGATGCGCTGCGCCTCGCCGCCGGAGAGCGTCTCCGCCGAACGGTCGAGCGACAGGTAGTCGAGGCCGACGTCGATCAGGAAGGTCAGCCGGGTGGTGATCTCCTTGACGATCTTCTCGGCGACCTGGGCCTTGTGGCCGGTGAGGCTGAGCAGGTTGAAGAAGTCGCGGCAGTTGATGAGCGACAGGCCGCTGACCTCGGGAAGCGGCTTGTCGCCGATGAAGACGTGGCGCGCTTCCTTGCGCAGCCGGGTGCCCTCGCATTCGGGGCAGGGCTTGGCATTGAGGTACTTCGACAATTCCTCGCGCACCATCATCGAATCGGTCTCGCGATAGCGCCGCTCGAGGTTGGGGATGATGCCCTCGAAGCTATGGCTGCGGTCGAAGCGCGTGCCCTTTTCGTTCAGGTAGCGGAACTTGATCTGCTCCTTGCCGGAGCCGTAGAGCACGACCTTCTGGATGGCGGCCGGCAGTTCCTCGAAAGCCACGCCGGTGTCGAACTTGTAGTGCGAGGCCAGCGACTCCAGCATCTGGAAGTAGAACTGGTTGCGCTTGTCCCAGCCGCGGATGGCGCCGGCCGCGAGGGAGAGGTGCGGATAGGCGACGACGCGCGCCGGGTCGAAGAATTGGATATTGCCCAGCCCGTCGCACTCCTGGCAGGCGCCCATCGGGTTGTTGAACGAGAACAGCCGCGGCTCGAGTTCCTGCAGCGCGTAGCCGCACAGCGGGCAGGCGAACTTGGCGGAGAACAGGTGTTCCTTGCCGGTGTCCATTTCCACCGCCACGGCCCGGCCCTCGGCATGCCGCAGCGCGGTCTCGAAGGATTCGGCGAGCCGGCCGCGCATGTCGGCGCGCACCTTGACGCGGTCGACGACGATGTCGACGGAGTGCTTGGTGGTCTTGGCGAGCTTGGGCAGGGCGTCGATGTCGTGCACCTTGCCGTCGACGCGCAGCCGCACGAAGCCCTGCGCGCGCAGCTCGGCGAACAGTTCGGCCTGCTCGCCCTTGCGGTTGGCGACGACCGGCGCCAGCACCATCAGCTTGGTGTCCTCGGGCAGCGCCAGCACGGCGTCGACCATCTGCGAAACGCTCATCGCCTCCAGCGGGGTGCCGTGCTCGGGGCAGTGCGGCGTGCCGGCGCGCGCGTAGAGCAGGCGCAGGTAGTCGTGGATCTCGGTGACCGTGCCGACGGTCGAGCGCGGGTTGTGGCTGGTCGCCTTCTGCTCGATGGAGATCGCCGGAGAGAGGCCCTCGATGAGGTCGACGTCGGGCTTCTCCATGAGCTGCAGGAACTGGCGTGCGTAGGCCGAGAGCGACTCGACGTAGCGGCGCTGGCCTTCGGCGTAGAGGGTGTCGAAGGCGAGCGAGCTCTTGCCGGAACCGGACAGGCCGGTGATGACGGTGAGCTTGTTGCGGGGCAGATCCAGGTTGATGTTCTTGAGGTTGTGGGTCCTGGCGCCGCGAATCCGGATTTCGTCCATTGGGGGCTTGCTTTGGAAAGGGCAACCCGTAAATATACGCGGCTTCGCCCGCCAAAGAAATCGCGGCGGACGGGCCATCCGGGAGGGCGGATCATGACTGGGTTGCGCGCTTGCCTGATGCTGTTCGGATTGCTGGCCGGGGCGGTCACGGCCCGGGCGGCCGGAACGGCTGCCCCGCCGCCGGCAGCGGCGGAACCGCCCCGCCTCTGGGCGATGGGCTTCGGGTTGGTGCCGCCCCGCCCGCAGGTGGCGGCCGCTGTCAGGGCCATCGACCTGATCGGCCAGCGGGCGGAGATCGCCGCGATCCACGAGGAACTGCCCTGGAAGGACCTGCTTGCCGGCATGGACGCCGACGCCATCCTCGATCGCGACAAGGCGGGCCTGGTCAAGTACGTGCGCAGCAAGGGGCTGAAACTCTACGTGATGGCCGACCCCACCGACGGTCTTTCGCGCGGGCAGGAAGCCCCGCAGCTGCGCGCACTCGGGCGCAGCCTTGGCGAGCCGTCGGTGCAACAGGCGTATCGCCGCTACGTCGCCGCCTTCGCCCGCCGTTTCCGCCCCGAGTACATCGGCGTCGCCGCCGAAACCAACCTGGTACGCCAGATGGCATCGCCTGCGCTCTATGCGGCCGTCAGGCGCGTGGCCCGCGACACCGCGGAGGACCTGCGTGCCGCCGGCAACGCCGCGCAGCTGGTCGTCAGCGTGCAGGTCGATGCGGCATGGGGGCGGCTGGCCAGCGGCGGCCGCTATGCCGGTATCGAGCAGGACCTTGCCGACTTTCCGTTCGCGGACGTGCTCGGGCTTTCCGCCTATCCCTACCTGGCTTCGTACCCGACGCCGGAAGAGGTGCCGGACGATTACTTCAGCCGCCTGCTGGCCGGCCGGCGCCTGCCCGTGATGGTGGTGGAGGGCGGCTGGACGAGTTCAAGCGCGGGTCCGGTGCGCTCGTCGCCGGCCTTGCAGGCACGCTATTTCGCACGCCTTGCCCAACTGGCCGACAGCGTCCGGGCGCAGGCGGTGATCCAGCTGGTCTTCGCCGACATCGACCTCGGCAGCTTCCCGGGACCGCATCCTGCGATCCTTCCGCTCTTCACGCGGATCGGCGTCGTCGACGCCGATTTCCGGCCGAAACCCGCGCTCGCTGAATGGGATAGGCTGTTCCGTCGGCGACTGCTGCGCTGAGCTAACATACGCTGTCCCGCCCCAACCCACAGAAGAAAACATATGCGTTCCCCCAGCAGCGATCCCATGACCCGCGAGGAGCGGCGTGCCGCGATCAGCCTGACGGCGATCTTCGGCTTGCGCATGCTCGGGCTGTTCCTGATACTGCCGGTATTCGCGGTATTCGCGCACACCCTGCCCGGCGGTGCCGATCCGCAACTCGTCGGCTTGGCGCTAGGTGCCTACGGCGCCACGCAGGCGCTGTTCCAGATTCCGTACGGACTGGCTTCCGATCGCATCGGCCGCAAGCCGGTCATCGTCGCCGGCCTGCTGATCTTCGCCGCCGGCAGCTTCGTCGCCGCGGCCGCACCGGACATCTACTGGATGATCGGCGGGCGGGTGATCCAGGGTGCCGGCGCCATTTCGGCGGCGGTGACGGCGCTGGCCGCGGACCTCACGCGCGAGCAGCACCGCACCAAGACGATGGCGATGATCGGCTCGACGATCGGCCTGATGTTCGCGGTGTCGCTGGTGGCGGCGCCGCCGCTCTATGCCTGGGTCGGCATGCACGGCATCTTCACCCTGACCGGCGCGTTGGCGCTGGCGGCGATCGTCCTGCTCGTCAGAGCGGTGCCCTCGCCCGGGACGCCTTCGCACGGCGCGCCGCTGCCCTTCTCGGCCGTGCTGCGCCACGGCCAACTGGCGCGCCTCAACTTCGGGGTGCTCGCGCTGCACCTCATGCAGACCGCACTGTGGGTGGTGGTGCCGCCGATCCTGGTGAGCAGCGGCCTGCCGCTCGCCGACCATTGGAAGATCTACCTGCCGGCGGTGCTCGCGTCGTTTGCCGTGATGATCCCGGCGATCATCGCCGCCGAACGCCACCAGCGCATGAAGGAAGTCTTCCTCGGCGCCATCGCCCTGCTGATCCTGGTGCAGGGTGGGCTGTCGCTGGCCTCCGGGAAGTACGAGATCGGCATCCTGCTGATGCTCTTCTTCGTCGGCTTCAACATCATGGAGGCGCTGCAGCCCTCGCTGATCTCGCGGGTTGCGCCGCCAGCCGCGAAAGGCGCGGCGATGGGGGTCTACAACACCACGCAATCGATCGGCCTGGCGCTCGGCGGCGCACTCGGCGGATGGCTGCTCAAGCATGTCGGCGCGGCGGCGGTGCATGGCTTCTGCGCCGTCCTCGGCGCCGGCTGGTTCGCGCTCGCGGCCTCGATGCGGGCGCCCGCAAGGCCGGCGGCGCAGCCGGTCCCGGCCGCCGGAAGGGGCTGACCCCCGGCCGCCGTCAGGCGGTGAAGAACACCATCATTTCGCGCGAGCTCGCCTGGATGTCGGGCAGCAGGGCGAGATAGGGCTCGAGCTCGGGAATCGTCTGCTTGGGGGCGATCTTGTCCGGGAAGATGCAGTCGGCCGTATTGCCGACCAGGATGTTGGCCAGGTAGACGAGGTCCGCAAGCTTGCGCGGCGTCGTGGGGAAGGGGCGCGGATGGTCGTGCTCGTGCACCGCCTCGACGATCCGGTCTGGCATTCCAAGTGCATGCAGCAGGGATTCGCCGATGCTCTCGTGCCATTTGATGACGAGGTACTTGAGCGAATCGGGGCGCTTGCGCAGCTCGCTGTAGCGCGAGGCGCGGTACAGCATGTAGAAGGCGCCGATGTCATGGACCAGGCCGGCGAAGAAGGCATCCTCCGGATTGAGGCGGGTCAGGCGCTTCGCGGTGATCTGGCAGGCGCAGGCGGCGCGGATGGCGTGGTCCCAAAGATTCTTGGCCTGGGTTTCGAACGCACCCATTTCCTTGGATAGGACCAGCTGCTTCATCGCGAGGCCGAGGGCGACGCTGCGGACGTTGTTGAGGCCGAGCCGCTGCACGGCACTCTTGAGGTCGCGCACTTCGACGCCGGAACCGGTGTTGAAGGCCACTGAATTGGCAAGGCCGAGCACCTTGCTGCTGATGAGCGGATCGAGCACGAGGACGCGGCACACCTGGTCTACCGAGGCGTCCGGCGAATCGAGCACCTGGCGCAGCCGGATGGCGACGTCGAAGCAGGTGGGGAAGACGACGTCGCCGGACAATTCCTTGGCGATGTCGGAAAGCATTTGGAAACGCTGGGCGGCAAGCGCCTGGCCGGTCTTGTGCTCGTCGCTCTCCTGGCGATCGTCGAGCAGTGCGTCTGGGGTCGACATTGGGGTTCTCCTTTGGACTCTTCGCTGGGGCGGGGCTAGTTCCGGATGCCATTTTAATTTAAGTCTTATGCGAATGGAGTCGGGAAAGTCCTAGGCGGAGTTCCTGCACCGCGATGGTGCGCCGGGTAGGTGGATTCCGACGCGGCTCCGATCCGGGGCGAACATGCCGGTTATGCGGATGGTATAGTCCGCCGAGTCGCCTGCGGCCCGTTTCGGAAGTGTGCGCGCGAGGCGGCGTTCCGGTAAGCTTGCGACCTTTGCAACATTGCGGTGAGGAGAAATACCACCATGGCTTCGGTCAATAAAGTGATTCTGATTGGCAATCTCGGGGCAGACCCGGAGACCCGCTACACCCCGAACGGCGACCAGGTGACGAACATCCGCATCGCGACTACCGAGGTCATCAAGGACAAGTCGTCGGGCGACAAGCGCGAACTGACGGAATGGCACCGCGTGGTGTTCTTCGGCCGCCTCGCCGAGATTGCCGGCCAGTACCTGAAGAAGGGCCGCCAGGTCTATATCGAAGGCCGCATCCGCACGAACAAGTGGCAGGACAAGGACGGCAACGACCGCTACACCACCGAAATCGTCGCCAACGAAATGAAGATGCTCGGCAGCCGCGAGGGAGCGGGCGGCGGCGACAGCGATGCGCCGCGCGAGAGCTACGGCAACCGCGGCGGACAGGAGCGCGGCGGCCAATCCAAGCCGGCCCAGCAGCCCTCCGGCGGCGGCAACTTCAACGATTTCGACGACGATATCCCGTTCTGAACGGGATGCAGAGGCGCCCTCTCCGGGCGCCTCCCTCAGGCGGTCAGCCGATCAGCAGCTTGGCCGCCACGATGCCCGCGATGGCGATCAGCAGCCACTTGTTCAAGATGGCCTGCTCCAGCAGCGACATCGGCCTTTCGGTTTCCGCAGCGTTGCGCTGAACCGCTTTGCGGGGTCTTTCCCGCTCCTGGCGCGAAGTCGTATCGTGCGAGACGGCCGGATCGTCCAGCACGTCCTTCCTGATGCCGGCCTCGTCTCCTTCGGTGATCAGCCGGTAGGCTTCGGCCAGATCGATCCCGAGTTGCTCGACCGTGCCGAGGGCACGCGTGAGGCGATTGGTCTCGGCGAGGAACATCAGTTCGCCGGCAACGCTCACCGGGAATCCCCGCCGGGTGCCGTCCCGCGAGTCGAGGATGAGCTGGCTGAGGAAGGCATCCAGTTCGCGGGTGTTCCACATCAGCTCGATCTTGGCGAGCACCCAGGGGAAATCCTCGATGGCAGCACGCGCCGATACGCCGTCGCGTTCGGTGCGAAGGGGCAGTACGTTGGATAGCACGGCGCTCATCGGCGTCTCCTCTTGAATGCGAAATCCTCGTGTCGCGGACTGGCGTCCGCGGCGGATTTACGCCGATTGACGGGAAACGCCGCCTGCCGCGCCACAGGCGCCGCAGACGAGCAGGGAATGGGATGGGGGCAATACGCGTGGGGCGATCGGCTTCATGGATTCGTCTCCGTCGTGGTTTGCGGCAGGGATGAGGCCGCATTACTTTTGTTCTAGGTTGGCATCATCTCACAGGATTGGGGGCATTTGTCAAATAAACAATCCCCTACGATCGGTCGGCGTATTATTGCGTCAGTCTTTTGTCAGCATTCCCTTAACCGCTTGGAGGAATCACAGATGGCTCAAATGTCACGTCGCAACCTGCTCAAAAGCGGCGCCGCTGCGCTGGCGGCCATCCCCTTGGTGGCGTTCAGCGATCGCGCGTCCGCTGCCGTCAATGCAGCCCTGCGCGCGAGCATGAAGTACCAGGATAAGCCGCAGGACGGAAAGAGCTGCGCCAACTGCGGCCAGTTCATTCCTGGAAAGCCGCTGGGCGGCTGCAAGATATTTCCGGGGGACAACGAGGTCTCGCCGAATGGCTGGTGCGTCGCCTGGGTCGCTGCGCCGAAATAGGACGGCCGGGATCCGCCGAACGGAAGAAGCGCCCACGGGCGCTTCTTTTTCTCCCGGTGCATGATGACCCTGTCGTCTGGAGCCGACAGTTAGACATCGTTCTCGGCGGGGCTATGCTTGCTCCATATCATTCGGGGAGGCGGCATGGGACGAATCGCGTTGCGGGCGACATCGGGCGCGGTCCTCGCGTTGTCTCTTGCCGCGTGCATGCCGCCGTCGTTCAGGTCTACGCCTGAACCGACGGCGGGGCAATCAACCGCGCCGATTGCTTCGGCGCCTTCGCACCGGCCCGGGCCCCTGCCGACGCGGCCGCTCAACGTGCATGCGCAATGCAGTTACCAGGACGAGGGCGGCACGCGGGCCAGCATGGCCCTGGATGTCGCCGACGCGGACGTTCAGCGCTTCGATGCCCAAGTGGCGCTCGGTCGCCACGGTACCTGCAGTTTCAACCTCAAGGATTTCCGCCAGACCGACCGGCTTCCCATCGCGGTGCTGAAAGCGAACCATGGAACCTGCGCGGTACGGTTGTGGCAGCAGCATGAGCGGGTGACGGTGGCATTCACCGACTGCGAAGCGCAATGCACCGGCAATGCCTTCGAGTACCTCTGGCCAATCCTGACCGACACCCGCAGCGGCGAGTGCTCATGATGTCCCCGCCCGTCCGCAAGGCAGGGTGGCGGTAACGGCCAGCCCCTTGCCGTTCGGCCCGTCGGAGAGGGAGATGCGGGCGCGATGCAGTTCGGCAATGCGCCGGCAGATGGCGAGGCCGAGACCGGTGCCCGGCTGGTCCTGGTCGGCGAGCCGGTAGAACCGCTCGAACACGCGTTCGCGCTGGGCCGCGGGAATTCCCGGCCCGTCGTCGCTCACGATCACCGCAACGCCGTCCTCGCCGCAGCGCACATCGACAATGGCGTGCCGAATGCAG
>DASVZI010000063.1:0-59348 GCA_036391735.1 Rhodocyclaceae bacterium | reverse complement strand
GGGTTGCCTTCTTCCTGGATGAGTTCCTTGACCTTGTTCGCCGCGCTGTCGGTGAAGATCAGCGGTGCGGCCATATCGGTGGGGGCGTTCATGTAGTTATCTCCTGTAAAGCGTTGGGGTTTGCCGATTATCGGTCCATCGGCAGCCCCGGTCAATCAGTTGCTGGACGCCAGCTTGAGCTCCACGGCCTTGGTCTGGACGCCCTGATGGATCAGGCGGCCCTGTACCACGGCGCCCAGGTGCATCTCGATGTTGTTGTATTCGACGTCGCCCGTCACTCGCGCATGCGGCTGGAGCTCGAGGAATTCGGTCGCACGCACCGGTCCATGCACCGTGCCGTTGATGACCAGATGGGAAACGTCGATCTCGCCTTCGACCCGGGCGTGCTCGCTAAGCACCAAGGTGCCCGTCTGGCCCTCGGCCGTGCGCAGGTTGCCCTTCACTTCCCCGTCGATGCGCAGGCCGCCGACGAAGGTGACGTCTCCGGAAATCGTCGTCCCCGCGCCGATCAGACTGTCGATACGATTTTGCGGCTTTCCGGACTTGTGAAACAACATGACGACTCCTTCCTAAAAAGTGACGGTCTGGGCGGCGCGCACAGCGCCGTCCTGCATCAGGCGAATCTCGACCGACTTCGGCTTCGCGCCGCCTGGAATTACGAAATAGCCGTCGATGCTGCGGAAGTTCTTGAAGGTGACGGCGAACCGTCCGGCCTCAGGGTCGTTGGGGCGGGGGAGCGTGATAATACCATTACCTTCGTTAGGCAATGTGACAACCACTTGAACACTGCCTCTGAATTCTCGCCCACGCTGATCTATGTTTTGCGACGCGAGGAACTGGTAGCGATAGCGGCCGGGGGCGCCTTCTGGAAATACGCGCAGACGGTTGAGAGTGACCGCACCATCCTTGTTGCCGCCCTGCGCCAGGCGTTCGAAAACGGCATTTTCCTCCTTCAGCCGATTGTTCTCGGCTTCCAGCACCTGCACCTGCGCGGTGAGCTGCTGCTGCGCGGTGCGCTCGATCTGCAGGCTGCTTTCGCTGGCGTCATTGGCCGAGCGTAGTTTGGCGACCTCAGCCTCCAGCGATGCAACCTTCTCGGTGAGGTTGGCGATTTCCTGTGCCGTCTCGCTGCTGTCGAAGCCGGCGATACGGCGCCCGGCGTCGTACATCCAGCCAGCCAGCGCGATGGCCACGCCCCCGGTCAACGCCACCGCTGCAGCACGCCAATACCATGGCACGTGCGTTCGCACCGTCACGCGCGGCGCGGTGATGCCGAAGCGGCCGCGCAGCCGGCGCAGCCTTACGGCAAGAGCGGAATTCCCGTCAAGCCCGAGCATTCTTCGAAGCCGAACATGAGGTTCATGTTCTGTACCGCCTGGCCAGCGGCGCCCTTGACCAGGTTGTCGATTACCGACAGCACCACCAGGGTGTCTCCCCCCTGAGGCCGGTGCAACGCAATGCGGCACATGTTGGCGGCGCGCACCGAACGCGTGTCGGGATGCGACTTTGGCGGCAGCACGTCGACGAAAGGCTCGTTCGCATAACGGCTCTCGAACAGCGCCTGAAAGTCGGTCTCCTTGGTGATCCGCGCATAGAGGGTCGCATGAATGCCGCGAATCATCGGTGTCAGGTGGGGCACGAAAGTGAGGCCCACGTCGCGCCCAGCGGCCAGCGAGAGTCCTTGCCTGATTTCCGGCAGATGCCGGTGGCCGGAGACGGCATAGGCCTTGAAGCTGTCGGAGGCTTCGGAGAACAGGATGTGCGTCTCAGCCTTGCGTCCGGCGCCCGACACGCCCGACTTGGCGTCCGCAATCAGATGATCGACGTCGACGCAGCCCGCGGCCACGAGCGGCAGAAGGCCGAGCTGCGTCGCCGTCGGGTAGCAGCCGGGATTGGCAACCAGCCTTGCACCCTTGATCTTTTCGCGGTTGACCTCGGGCAGGCCGTACACCGCCTCGGCCACGAGTTCCGGTGCCGCGTGCTTCATGCCGTACCACTGCTCCCACAGCGCGATGTCCTTGATGCGGAAGTCCGCCGCGAGATCGATCACGCGCACGCCGGCAGCCAGCAGAGCCGCGGTTTGCTGCATGGCGATGCCATTCGGCGTGGCGAAGAAGACCACGTCGCAGCGATCGAGGGGCGCGTCCTTGGGATCGGAGAACCTGAGGCCGACGCGCCCGCGCAGGCTGGGGAACATGTCCGCCACCGCGGTGCCCGCCTCGCCACGCGAAGTGATGGCGCTCAGCTCCACCATGGGATGCTGGGCCAGCAGCCGCAGCAGCTCGACACCCGTGTAGCCGGTGCCCCCGACGATACCAACCTTGATCATGTCGCCCTTTCTCCTTGGAGCCGCCAATGGTAACCCGGATTCGCCGCTGCAACGCAGCACGGTTCCGTCCGCGCGGTGCCTGAAAAAACAAAAGCCGCCCGAAGGCGGCTTTGTTGCGAAACCTCGCCGATCAGCGCTTGGAGAACTGCTTGCGGCGACGCGCCTTATGCAGACCGACCTTCTTGCGCTCGACCTCGCGGGCATCGCGAGTGACGAACCCGGCCTTCGACAGCGCGGGCTTGAGCGTCTCGTCGTATTCGATCAGCGCGCGGGTGATGCCGTGGCGCACGGCGCCGGCCTGACCGGATTCGCCGCCACCGGTGACGTTCACCATGATGTCGAAGGTGCTCACGTGCTGGGTGAGTTCGAGCGGCTGGCGCACGACCATGCGACCGGTTTCGCGCGAGAAAAATTCATCGACCGGCTTGTCGTTGACCACGAACTTGCCGCTGCCGGACTTCAGGAACACGCGCGCCACCGCAGTCTTGCGGCGGCCGGTGCCGTAATAGTAGTTGGCTGCCATGTCTTATCCTGTCAGAGTTCCAGCGCTTTGGGCTGCTGCGCCGTGTGCGGATGCTCCGCGCCGGCGTAGCACTTCATCTTCTTCAACATCGCGTAGCCCAGCGGACCCTTCGGCAGCATGCCCTTGACGGCCTTCTCGAGGACGCGCGCCGGGAAGCGCTGCTGGAGCTTGGTGAAGTTGGTCTCGTAGATGCCGCCCGGGTAGCCCGAGTGGCGGAAGTACTTCTTGTCCTGCGCCTTGTTGCCGGTCACGCGCAGCTTCTCGACGTTGACCACGACGATGTAGTCGCCGGTGTCGACGTGGGGCGTGAATTCGGGCTTGTGCTTGCCGCGCAGACGGCGTGCGATCTCGGTAGCGACGCGGCCGAGCACCTTGTCCGTCGCGTCAACGACGAACCAGTCGCGCTTGACTTCATGCGGCTTGGCGGAAAAGGTTTTCATTATGTTCCTCGAACTTCACAGGCCCGGCTCGAAAAGGGAACCGGCGCTTTGCGGAAAGCCGCGCATTGTATTCGGAAGTTTTCGGCCCTGTCAAACCCCCGGAGGCCGACGTAGAAAAAAAAGCGCAACCCGGTTAGGGGTTGCGCGTAATCCACACCAAAGGAGGAGGGTGGAGGAGACACTGGAAGAAGCCGGGATTCCCATGGCTTCACTGGGGGCGATTATTGCAGATTCGTTTGTGCGATGCAAGATTTTTGGGGCACGGCAGCACCGGCAGCCCGGCATTGAATAAAGCCCATTTAATTCAATAGAATATCAGCCCCCTCGCAATGCCGACGGTATTAGTCGGGCATTAACAAAACGGAGTACGCAAAGCAATCGTTCATTTGACGTCGCAATGCATCAATGCGCGGAGGTATGGAGCCCGCAGCCCCGGTCGGCCACAGCGTAGAATCCGCCGTTCGCTCGCATGGGAGAAGGCAATGGAATGTACGGTTCGGTGGCACAACGGCATGAGTTTCATCGCGGAAACGGGCAGCGGCCACCTGATCGCCATGGACGGCCCGCCCGACGCAGGCGGGCGCAACCTCGCACCGCGACCAATGGAGACCGTCCTCGCAGGCGCGGGAGGCTGCACCAGTTTCGACGTGGTGATGATCCTCAAGCGCGGGCACCAGGACATCCGCGGCTGCGAAGTAAAGATCACCGCCGAACGGGCCGACACGGACCCCAAGGTCTTCACCAAGCTGGCCTTCCACTACATCGTCACCGGCAAGACGCTCAAGCCCGAAGCAGTCGAGCGCGCGATCAAGCTGTCCGCAGAGAAATACTGCTCGGCGTCGATCATGCTCGGCAAGACGGCCGAGATGCAGCACACCTGGGAAATCGTCGAGGCCTGACTACTTGGCGTTCGGATGCTTGCCCCGGCGCAGCGCGTCGCGCCCCTCCTCCGGGGTGAGGATAGGCAGTTGGCTGGGGCAAAAGTAGTCGCGGCTTAGCGCGGCATGTGGCCGGTTCACCGTGTTGTTCTCGATGTCGCGCCATTCGCTCTTGCGCGCCTTGACCCACTTCCCGTTGCTTCCGGTCGCGTACAGCCGGGTTTCGATGGTCTTGCAGCGGATGCCCTCGAAGGTCACGTTCGTCGCACCTCCGGCGGTCCTGACGACCATGGTGAAGCGGACGACGCCATCGCTGCCGGGATTGATGGATTTCCCGTCGATGTAGAACTTGTTGGCGGTGCCCGCGCTGACGTAGAACTCCATCAGATCCTCGTCCTTCGGGTATTCGGGCAGCTTCACTTCGCCCTCCTCCCACTTCGGCTCGTCGTCCTCCTCGAAGTGCCGGAAATGGATGTCGGCGAAAGCGGGCGACAGCGCAGCGACAAGCAGCAGCGCAGCAGCGAAGCGCAGCCATCTCATCGATTCACGTCCTGCACCTGCCAGCGCGGCTTGCGATCGGCGGGATGAACGAACAGAAACCGCGCCAACTCCGTCAGCGCCATTTCGTATACGCCGCGCTTGAACTCGATGACGGATTCGAGCGGTACCCAATAGTCGTTCCAGCGCCAGGCATCGAATTCCGGCTTCTCCGAGGCGCGCAGCGAGACGTCCGAATCGCGTCCGAGCATGCGGAGGAGGAACCATATCTGCTTCTGGCCCTTGTAGGTGTGGCGCCACTCGCGGCGTATCCATTGCTTGGGCACGTCGTAGCGCAGCCAATCGCGCGTGCGCCCGAGAATGCGGACATGATCCGGCAACAACCCCGTCTCCTCCTGCAATTCGCGGAACATGGCCTGTTCGGGCGTTTCGCCCTTTTTGATGCCCCCTTGCGGGAACTGCCACGAATGCTCGCGAATGCGCTTGCCCCAGAAGACCTCGTTTCTGCTGTTCGCCAAGACAATGCCGACGTTCGGGCGGTAGCCTTCACGGTCAAGCATGATGCAAGTTTCCAATATTCGACTGCCGGCCATTGTTCCATAACCGGCGGCGCGTGGAAAGCGGCGGGGCGACGGTAAAATAGCCGTTTTCTTTCAGCGGAACCGAGTCATGCGCGCCACCCAGTTCTTCATTTCCACGCTAAAGGAAGCTCCGGCCGACGCGGAGGTCGTCTCGCAGCGCCTGATGCTGCGCGCCGGCATGATCCGGCGGAGCGCCGCCGGCATCTACACGTGGATGCCGATGGGGCTGCGCTCTGTGCGCAAGGTGGAGAACATCGTGCGCGAGGAAATGAACCGCGCCGGCGCCATCGAGTTGTTCATGCCCGCCGTACAGCCTGCCGAACTGTGGCAGGAATCGGGCCGCTGGGACAAGTACGGGCCCGAGCTGCTGCGCTTCAAGGACCGCCATGCGCGCGACTTCGTCATCGGCCCGACGCACGAGGAAGTCATCACGGACATCGTGCGCCGCGAGATCAAGAGCTACCGGCAGCTGCCGAAGCACTTCTACCAGATCCAGACCAAGTTCCGCGACGAGATCCGTCCGCGCTTCGGCGTCATGCGCGGCCGCGAGTTCACCATGAAGGACGGCTACTCCTTCCACAGCAGCTTCGAGGATCTCGAGCGCGAATATCAGAACATGTACGAGACCTACAGCCGCATCTTCGCCAGGCTGGGCCTGAAGTTCCGTGCCGTCGCGGCCGACACCGGCTCGATCGGCGGCACGGGCTCCCATGAATTCCATGTGCTCGCCGATTCCGGCGAGGACGCCATCGCCTTTTGCCCCGCCTCCGATTACGCCGCCAACGTCGAACTGGCCGAGGCACTCGCCCCCCCCGCGCCCCGCGGAGCCGCCCTGGAGACGCTGGAGAAGAAGGCGACCCCGGGCAAGATTCGCTGCGAAGACGTCGCCGACTTCCTCGGCAGCGCCGTGGGCCGAACTGTGAAGGCGATCGCCGTGGTGCATGACGACGAACTGACGCTGCTGCTGGTGCGCGGGGACCACAACCTCAACGAGGTGAAAGCGGCCAAGCTGCCTGGCCTCGATCCGTTCCGCTTCGCCACGGACGACGAAGTCGAGCGGGCCCTCGGCTGCCGCCCGGGCTACATCGGGCCGGTCGGCGTGGATCGGACGAAGGTGCGCGTCGTCGCCGACCGGACCGTCGCGCAGATGGACAACTTCGTCTGCGGCGCCAACGAGGCGGGTTTCCACCTGACCGGGGTGAACTGGGGCCGGGACTTGCCGGAGCCCGATTTCGTCGCCGATATCCGCAACGTCGTCCCCGGCGATCCCTCGCCCGACGGCAAGGGCGAGCTCGATCTCTGCCGCGGCATCGAGGTCGGCCACATCTTCCAATTGCGCACCCGCTACTCGTCGGCGCTGAAATGCAGCTTTCTCAACGAGCAGGGCAAGGAGCAGACCGCCGAGATGGGTTGCTACGGCATCGGCATCACGCGCATCGTCGGCGCCGCCATCGAGCAGGGCAACGACGAGCGCGGCATCATCTTTCCGGCCGCCATCGCGCCTTTCGAGCTGGTGATCGTGCCGATGGGCTGGAACAAATCCGAAGCCGTGCGCGAGGCCTGCGAGAAGCTTCACGGAGAACTGGCGGCCGCCGGAGTCGACGTCATTCTCGACGACCGCGACGAGCGCCCCGGCTCGATGCTTGCCGACTGGGAGCTGATCGGCGTGCCGCACCGCCTCGTCGTCGGCGAGCGCGGTCTCAAGGAAGGCGTGGTGGAATACCAGGGCCGCCGCGACCCCGAGGCGACGAAGGTTCCGCTTGCCGAAGCCGCCACGCTGGCGCGCGCGAAGGTATGCGGCTGACGAACGCAGTCGCGCTCTTTGCGCTGCTCGCCTCGGCGGGCGCCGCCTGGGCCGGCGCCCAGAAGTACGAGCCGCTCGCCGCCAGCGTGCAGGCCGCGCTGCATTCGAGCATCGCCGACCACGCGGCGCCGGAACCCCGCTTTCCGAGCGTCGAGGAACGCGTCAACTGGATGACCGAGATGTCGCGCCGGCTCGAGAAGCGCATGCCCGACCGGACTGCCCGCTACGAATTCCTCAAGACCGTATACTACGAGGCGCAGCGGGCCGGCCTCGATCCCCAGTTGGTGCTCGGCCTGATCCAGGTGGAAAGCGGCTTCCGCAAGTATTCGGTCTCCCACGCCGGTGCGCGCGGCTACATGCAGGTGATGCCCTTCTGGGTCAAGCTGATCGGCACACGCGACAACGACCTGTTCCATCTGCGCACCAACCTGCGCTACGGCTGCACCATCCTGCGCCACTACCTCGACATCGAGAATGGCGACCTGTATCGCGCGCTCGGCCGCTACAACGGCAGCCTGGGTCAGCCCGAATATCCGAACATGGTGCGGGCCGCATGGGAGCGGCAATGGGGCTGGCAGGCCCGGCCGGTCCGGACCGCCGCGGCGCGCTGAAACCGGTCCTCGTCAGCGCATGCCGGGGAATTTCCCCATCATCCCCTGCATGCTGCGCATCATTTTCGCCATGCCGCCCTTGGAGAACTGCTTCATTACCTTCTGCGTCTGCTCGAACTGATTGAGCAGCCGATTCACGTCTTGCACCTGAACCCCGGCGCCGGCCGCGATGCGGCGCTTTCGGCTGGCCTTGATGAGCTCGGGCTTGGCGCGCTCGGCCGGGGTCATCGAATTGATGATGCCCTCGATGCGCCCGATCGCCTTTTCGTCGGCCCCGCCTCCGGCCTGCTGCGCCATCCCGGCGAACTGGGCCGGCAGCTTGTCGAGCAGTCCGGCGATGCCGCCCATCTTGCGCATCTGGCCGATCTGGTCCTTGAAGTCGTTGAAGTCGAAGCTCTTGCCCGACTTCATCTTCTGCACCAGGTCCTTGGCCTTCTCCTGGTCGACGCCTCGCTGGGCCTCCTCGACCAGGCCGAGGATGTCGCCCATGCCGAGGATGCGCGCCGCCATCCGCTCGGGATGGAACTCCTCCAGGCCGCCGAGCTTCTCGCCGATGCCGGCGAACTTCAGTGGTTTGCCGGTGACGTGGCGCACCGACAATGCCGCGCCGCCGCGGGCATCGCCGTCCAGCTTGGTGAGGATCACGCCGGTCAGCGGCAGCGCTTCGTTGAACGCCTTCGCGGTATTGACCGCATCCTGACCCAGCATCGCGTCGACGACGAACAGGCACTCGATCGGGTTGAGCTGCGCATGCAGCGCCTTGATCTCGGCCATCATCGCCTCGTCGATGGCAAGGCGGCCTGCGGTGTCGACGAACAGCACATCGAAGTAGTGCTTCCTGGCGTAATCCAGCGCGGCTGCGGCGATGTCGGCCGGCTTCTGGCCGGCGGCCGACGGGAAGAACTCGATGCCGGCCTGCACCGCAACCGTCTTCAGCTGCTCGATGGCCGCGGGGCGATAGACGTCGCACGAGACGGCCAGCACCTTCTTCTTCTGCCGCTCCTTCAGCCACTTGCCGAGCTTGGCCGTCGTGGTGGTCTTGCCGGCGCCCTGCAGACCCGACATGAGGATGACCGCGGGCGGCTGCGTGGCGAGGTTGAGGCCCGCCGCCTGGCCGCCCATCAGCTCGGTCAGCTCGCGGTGAACCACGCCGACGAGCGCCTGGCCCGGCGTCAGCGAACCAACGACTTCGTGGCCGAGCGCCTTTTCCTTGACGCGCGCGATAAAGTCCTTGACGACCGGCAGCGCGACGTCGGCCTCCAGCAGCGCCATGCGGACTTCGCGCAGCATCTCCTGAATGTTGTCTTCGGTAAGGCGGGCTTGGCCGCGCAAGGTCTTGACGACCTTGGCCAGCCGCTGCGTCAGGTTATCGAGCATGGCAAGGGAATGAGGTAGACTTCCGGGATGCCTGCGATTCTACTGCATCTCCTCGCGGCGGCCCTTTACGCGGGGCTTGCGGTGGTGTTCTGGCGGACGCGCTGGCGCGGACCGCTGCTCGATCAACCGGTCCGCAGCATCGTGCCGTGGGAGCGCGCCGTGCTCCTCGCCGCCCTGTTGCTGCACGGTGCCACCCTGGGCCGGGAAATCTTTCCGGACGACGCCATGCGCTTCGGCTTCTCGCTCGCGCTGTCGCTGATCATGTGGCTGGCGGTCGCCTTCTATTGGATCGAGAGCTTCTACGCGCGCATGGACGGACTGCAGATGTTCGGGCTGCCTCTCGCGGCAGTGTGCGTGCTGCTGCCGCCGCTGTTTCCCGGCCAGCATCTGCTGGCCAACGCCGGCTCGGCGGTCTTCCGCGCCCACTTCCTGATGGCCATGCTTGCCTATAGCCTGTTTACCCTTGCGGCGCTGCACGCGGTTCTTATGGCGGTCGCCGAGAGCAACCTGCACCGCGGCCGCCTGACGCCGCTGCTGTCCGGACTGCCGCCGCTGCTCACCATGGAAGCCCTGCTGTTCCGCATGATCCACATCGCCTTCGCCCTGCTGACGCTCACGCTGGCGTCGGGCATCCTGTTCTCGGAGGACCTGTTCGGCAAGCCGCTGCAGTTCAACCACAAGACGGTCTTTGCCATCCTGTCCTGGGTTATCTTCGGCCACCTGCTGGCTGGCCGCCATTTCTTCGGATGGCGCGGCCGCAAGGCGTTGCGCTGGACGCTCGCAGGCTTCGCAGCGCTGCTGCTCGCCTACGTCGGCAGCCGCTTCGTGCTGGAAGTGATTCTCGGCCGCACGGCCTGATGGACGAGCTTTCACTCACCGCGCAGTTCGGCCTGCTCGCCGTGCTGTTCGTTCTGTCCGGCTTTTTCGCCATGGCCGAGACCGCCATGATGGCCGCCAACCGCCACCGGCTGCGCCACGCCGCGCAAGAGGGCCATCGCGGCGCGCAGCTCGCCGTGGCCCTGTTGTCGAAGATCGACCGCGTCATCAGCGTCATCCTGCTGTGCAATACGCTCATCAACGCGGCGGCCGCGCTCATCACCGGACACATCGCCCTGCAATTGTTCGGCCAGGAAAAATGGGCGCTGGAGGCTGGCACGCTGTTCGTCACCTTCTGCCTGCTGGTCTTCTCGGAAATCACGCCGAAGATCGTCGGCGCGACGCATCCCGACTGGCTGACGCCGCGCATCGGCTACGTCATCGCCCCGTTGCTGCGGATCGCCTACCCCGCGATCTGGTTCGTGAACCTCTTCGTCGCCGCGCTGCTAAGACTGCTGAGGCTGCAGCCGGCCGCCGGCCACGAGGCGCCGCGGCTGACTCCCGGGGAATTGCGCAGCCTAGTGCTGGAAAGCGCACAGTTCGTTCCTTCCCAGCACCGCGCGATCCTGGTCAACCTGTTCGACCTCGAACACATCACCGTCGATGACGTGATGACGCCTCGCGGTGAAATCGAGGCCGTCGATGTCGATGCGCCAATCGAGGAACTGCGGGCCCAGTTGGCGACCAGTTTCCACACGCGCGTCCCGGTCTTCCAGGACGAGCCGGGCAACATCATCGGCATTCTCCACCAGCGTCGCTTGCTGTCCTCCGCGCTGGCCGGCGAATTCGACCGCGAGGCGCTGCGCGAAGAACTGTCCGAACCCTATTTCATCCCGACCGGGACAGGGATCTACGCCCAATTGCAGTTCTTTCGAGACAACCGCCAGCGCCTCGGCCTGGTGGTGGACGAGTACGGTGAACTGCAGGGACTGGTCACCCTCGAGGATATCGTCGAGGAAATCGTCGGCAAGTTCACGACGGGGGTCCCCGGCAGCGCGCCGGAATCGTCCTGGAACGACGAGGGCGCGGCGATCGTCGACGGCAGCCACAGCCTCCGGGAGGTCAATCGCGCGCTCGGGCTTTCCCTGCCGCTGGATGGACCAAAGACCCTCAACGGGCTCATTACCGAACACCTCGGGGACATCCCCGAGGTCGGGGTCGGCCTGCGCATCGGGGGCGTGGCGCTCGACATCCTGCAGACGGAGAACCGCCGCGTCAAGACAGTCAAGCTCTACCGACCATCTGCTGAGGGCGGACGGCCAGCGGCGTCGTGAGGCCACAACGGCTTTACAAATCCTCCCGCCAGGGGCATCATCGCCGCCGAGTCAATCGGCATGACGGGCGGCAGCCGCCGATTTGCGCGGTCGCGCCGCCCCCATTGAACTTAGGAAACGCACATGGCGGCAATCGGCAAGGCGGCGAGCAAAACTGAGCGCAAGGACCATATCTTTGCCTGGGAAGGCAAGGACAAATCCGGCAAGGTTGTGCGCGGCGAGACGCGGGCGCCGACGGAGACCGTCGTCAATACCATGCTGCGCCGCCAGGGCATCCTGCCGGTCAAGGTCAAGAAGCAGGCGCTCAAGGGTGGCGGCTCGGTCACGGAAAAGGACATCACGCTGTTCACCCGCCAGTTGGCGACCATGATGAAATCCGGCGTTCCCCTGCTGCAATCCTTCGATATCGTCGGCAAGGGCCACTCGAACCCGGCCGTCGCCAAGTTGCTGATGGACATCAAGGCGGATGTCGAGACGGGCTCCTCGCTCAACCAAGCCTTCCGCAAGTACCCACTCTACTTCGATCCGCTGTTCTGCAACCTGGTTGCGGCCGGCGAACAGGCCGGCATTCTGGAGAATCTGCTCGATCGGCTGGCGGTATACAAGGAAAAGACGCTGGCCCTGAAGTCCAAGATCAAGGGGGCGCTGTTCTATCCGATCGCCGTGCTGGTCGTCGCGTTCGTGGTGACCGCAGTCATCATGATCTTCGTGGTGCCGCAGTTCAAGGAGGTCTTCAAGAGCTTCGGCGCCGACCTGCCGGCCCCAACGCTGATAGTCATCGCGATGTCGGAGTTCTTCGTCAAGTTCTGGTACATCATCTTCGGCGGCATCGGCGCAGCCATTTTCGGCTTTTTCTACACGCTGAAGCGGTCTGAGCCGATGCAGATCGCCATCGACAAGATGACGCTCAAGCTTCCCGTATTCGGCGACCTCATCAGGAAGGCCGCCGTAGCCCGTTGGACGCGCACGCTGTCGACGATGTTCGCCGCCGGCGTGCCGCTGGTCGAGGCGCTCGAATCGGTGGCCGGCGCTGCCGGCAATTACGTATACAAGACTGCAACGCTGCAGATCCAGGCCGAGATCAGCACCGGCAACAGCCTCACCGTTTCCATGCAGAACTCCGCGGTATTTCCCAGCATGGTGATCCAGATGGTCTCCATCGGTGAAGAGTCGGGCGCGCTCGACAGCATGCTCGGCAAGGTGGCCGACTTCTACGAGCAGGAAGTCGACGATGCAGTCGAGTCCCTCTCGAGCCTGATGGAACCGATGATCATGGTGATTCTCGGTACGCTGATCGGCGGCATCGTCGTCGCCATGTATCTGCCGATCTTCAAGCTCGGCTCCGTCGTCGGCTAGCCGCCCTTCATGCTTCCTTCCGCCCTGGCGATTCTCGCCGAGCCCGGCATGTTCGCGTTCGTCTCCGTCCTGCTAGGCCTCGCCATCGGCAGCTTCCTCAACGTCGTGATCCATCGCCTGCCGCTCATCATGGAGCGCGAGTGGCAGGCGCAATGCGCCGAGTTGCGCGGCGAGGCGCCACCGGAGGGGGAGCCCCTGGGGCTCGCCACGCCACGCTCCCGCTGCCCGCATTGCGGCCATGCGATCAGCGCCGCCGAAAACGTTCCCATCGTCAGCTATCTGGTCCTGCGCGGCCGCTGCCGCGGCTGCGGCGCGCGCATCAGCCCGCGCTACCCGCTGGTGGAAGCCGCGACCGCGCTGCTGTTCGGCTTCGCGGCCTGGAAGCTCGGCCCCGGACCTGCTGCGGCCGGCGCCATGCTTTTTTCGGCAGCCATGGTGGCCCTCACGTTCATCGATTTCGACACCCAACTGCTTCCGGACGACATCACGCTGCCGCTGCTTTGGGCCGGGCTGGCCTTCAACCTGTTCGGCACCTTCACCGACCTGGGCAGCGCCGTCGTAGGAGCGATGGCCGGGTACCTGACGCTGTGGGCCGTCTATTGGGCGTTCAAGCTGCTGACCGGCAAGGAGGGCATGGGCTACGGCGACTTCAAGCTGCTGGCCGCCGTCGGCGCCTGGCTCGGTTGGCAGGCCCTGCCCCTGGCCATCCTGCTGTCCTCCCTCGTCGGCGCCATCGTCGGCATCCTCCTGATCCTCCTGGCGCGCCACGGCCGCAACGTGCCGATTCCCTTCGGGCCCTATCTCGCCACGGCGGGGATCATCGCGCTCTTCTGGGGGCCGGCGCTCAACCAGGCCTATCTCGGCCTGCTGTAGCCGCTTGAAAGGCGGGGGAGCGCCCATACTTCCAGTGGCGGGACTACGCGAGCGCCAAATCCCTTGGGCGTGAAGCGCTTACGTTATAATTGTTCGTTTTCCGCGGAGCGAAAGACCATGCCGATCTATGCCTATCGCTGCGGGAGCTGCGGTTTCGAAAAGGACGTCCTGCAGAAGATGAGCGACGCCCCGTTGACCGTCTGCCCGCAGTGCAACGCCGAAAGTTTCAGCAAGCAACTGACCGCGCCCGGCTTCCAGCTGAAGGGCAGCGGCTGGTATGCGACCGATTTCAAGGGCGGCGCCAAGGCGGCCCCCGCCAAGAGCGACAATCCGCCTCCATGCCAAGGCGGAACGGGGTCTTGTGCCTGCAATTGACCGCCGCCTCTTGAAGCGCTACTTCATCACCGGGCTGCTCATCTGGGTGCCCCTGGCGATCACCGTCTGGGTGCTCGTCGTGATCGTCCGGACCATGGACCAGTCGCTGCTGCTGCTGCCGCCCGCCGCGCGGCCCGAGCAGCTTTTCGGCGTCTACATTCCCGGCCTCGGCGCCCTCATGACGCTGCTGGTCCTGCTCCTCACCGGACTGGTGACGACCAACATCATCGGGCAGCGTCTGGTGCGCTTCTGGGAGGCGCTGCTGTCGCGCATCCCGGTGGTGAAGTCGATCTACTACAGCGTCAAGCAGGTTTCCGACACGCTGTTCGCCGGCGACGGCGAGGCCTTCCGCAAGGTGCTGCTGGTCCGCTATCCGCATCAGGATGCCTGGTCGGTGGCCTTCCAGACCGGGCTGCCGCCGCGCGAGATTTCCCAGCACGGCGAGGACGAGATGGTCAGCGTGTTCATCCCCACCGCGCCCAGCCCCGTCAACGGCTTCTTCTTCTTCGTGCACAAGCGCGACACCGTAGAACTCGACATCAGCGTCGACGACGCCCTGAAGTACATCGTCTCCATGGGCGTCGTGGTGCCTGCGCCGCGCAACGCCAACCTGCTCGGCCAGGCCCAGAACGAATAACCAACGCCGCCCGGCGGCATCATCACCGAAAGCCTCACCATGCGCACCCATTACTGCGGACAACTCAACGCCAGTCACGTCGACCAGATCGTCACGCTCTGCGGCTGGAACCATCGCCGCCGCGACCACGGCGGCGTCATCTTCATCGACCTGCGCGACCGCGAAGGCCTGGCCCAGGTGGTCTGCGATCCCGATCGGCCCGAAATGTTCGCTGTCGCCGAATCGGTGCGCAACGAATTCGTGCTGAAGGTCACCGGCAAGGTGCGCCGCCGGCCGGCCGGAACGGAGAACCCGAATCTGCCGTCCGGCGAGATCGAGATCCTCTGCCACGAGGTCGAAGTCCTCAATGCCGCCGTCACGCCGCCCTTCCAGCTCGACGACGAGAACCTCTCCGAGAACGTGCGCCTGACGCATCGCGTCATCGACCTGCGCCGGCCGCAGATGCAGAAGAACATGATGCTGCGCTACAAGACCGCCATGTCCTTCCGCCGCTTCCTCGATGCCAACGGCTTCATCGACATCGAGACGCCGATGCTGACCAAGAGCACCCCGGAAGGCGCGCGCGACTACCTGGTGCCGTCGCGCGTCCATCCCGGCCAGTTTTTCGCGCTGCCGCAGTCGCCGCAGCTGTTCAAGCAGCTCTTGATGGTGGCCGGCTTCGACCGCTACTACCAGATCACCAAGTGCTTCCGCGACGAGGACCTGCGCGCCGACCGCCAGCCCGAATTCACCCAGGTCGATATCGAGACTTCCTTCCTCAACGAGGACCAGATCACGGCGCTGATGGAGGAAATGATCCGCACGGTGTTCAATGAAGCGCTCGCCGTCGAACTGCCCAATCCGTTCCCGCGCATGACCTACGCCGAAGCCATGCGCCGCTTCGGCTCCGACAAGCCCGACCTGCGCGTGACGCTCGAGCTCACCGAAGTCACCGACGCCGTCGCCGACGTCGCCTTCAAGGTGTTCTCCGGCCCCGCCACATCGGGCGGCCGCGTCGCCGCGCTGCGCATCCCGGGCGGCGCCTCGCTGACGCGCGGCGAGATCGACGGCTACACCGAATTCGTCAAGATCTACGGGGCCAAGGGCCTCGCCTACATCAAGGTCAACGACGCCTCCAAGCTCAACGAGGAAGGCCTGCAATCGCCGATTGTCAAGAACCTGCACGAGCAGGCGCTGAAGACCATCATCGAGCGCACCGGCGCGCAATCGGGCGACCTGATCTTCTTCGGCGCGGACAAGACCAAGGTCGTCAATGACGCCCTGGGCGCCCTGCGCATCAAGATCGGCCACGAAAAGAACTACGTCGATGGCCGCGCCTGGGCGCCGGTCTGGGTGGTCGATTTCCCGATGTTCGAATTCGACGATGAAGACCATCGCTGGAACGCCTGCCACCATCCCTTCACGAGTCCCAAGGACGGCCACGAGGAATTCCTCAAGTCCGACCCGGGCCAGTGCCTGGCCAAGGCCTACGACCTGGCGCTCAACGGCTGGGAGATCGGCGGCGGCTCGGTGCGTATCCACAAGGCCGACGTGCAGGCCAAGGTGTTCGAGGCGCTGGGCATCGGCGAGGAGGAGCAGCGCGTGAAGTTCGGCTTCCTGCTCGACGCCCTCAAGTACGGCGCGCCCCCGCACGGCGGCCTGGCCTTCGGCCTCGATCGCATCGTCACCATGATGACCGGCGCCGAATCCATCCGCGACGTCATCGCCTTCCCGAAGACGCAGCGCGCGCAGTGCCTGCTGACCGATGCCCCGTCGGGCGTCGACGAGAAGCAACTGCGCGAGCTCCATATCCGCCTGCGCCAGAAGGTGGAGACGCAGGTCGACGTCGGCAAGAACTGACGTGCGCATGATGCGCGTCCTGCTTGCGCTGCTGTTCGCCTTCCTGGCGACGGCAGCGGCGGCTGGCGACGTCGCCATCGCAGATCTTCCGCCGGAAGCGCGCACCACGCTGCGCCTCATCGACGCCGGCGGCCCGTTCCCCTACCGCCGCGACGGCGTCGTGTTCGCCAACCGCGAGCACCGGCTGCCGGAAGAGCCGCGCGGCTACTACCGCGAATACACCGTGCCGACGCCCGGCGCGTACGATCGCGGGGCGCGGCGAATCATTGCCGGCAGCCGGGGGGAACGCTACTACACTGGCGATCATTACCGCAGCTTCCTGCGCATCCGCGAATGAGCGAACTCGACCACTACCGGGCCATCCTCTCCGACACCGCGAAAGCGGGCGTCTACCACATGCCCCAGGTGGCTCCCGAGCCGCTGATGGAGGCGGCCGCCGGCATCGGCTTCGCGGTGTTCCGCATCGATCTCGCGCAGGCGAAGGACAAGATGGACCTGCTGGACGCCATCGGCCGGGCGATGTCCTTTCCGGCCTGGTTCGGCCACAACCTCGATGCACTCGGCGATTGCCTCGCCGACATGGCCTGGCGCCCGGCCGACGGCTACTTTGTACTCCTCCAGCATTGCGACGGCATCCACGGACTCGCCGAGGGCGACTTCGTCGGCGCCCTGCAGACCTTCGAGGAGGTGGCCGACGATTGGCGCGAACAGGGCATCCCGTTCTGGTGCTTCGTCGAAATGCAGGCCGACGGCATCAACTGGCTGCCCGACATTCCGTGAAGCGGCCGGTCTCCGTCCTCGTCGTCGTCCATACCGCCGCGCTCGAGATCCTGCTGCTGGAGCGCGCCTCCCATCCCGGCTACTGGCAATCGGTCACCGGGAGCCAGGAAGGAACGGAGCGCCTGGCCGAGACCGCCGTGCGCGAAGTGGCCGAGGAAACCGGCATCGTCGCGACGGCCGGCGACCTCGAGGACTGGCGCCTGTCCAACCGCTTCGAGATCTTTGCCGAATGGCGGCATCGCTACGGCGAAGGTGTCACTCACAACACCGAGCACGTCTTCGGCCTTTGCGTGCCGCCCGGCGCCGCGGTGCGGGTCGCACCCGAGGAGCACCTGGCCTACCGCTGGCTACCGTGGCGGGACGCCGCGGCCGCATGCTTCTCCTGGAGCAACCGCGATGCCATCCTGATGCTGGGCCAGCGCGGCCCCGGCGTTCGGCTCTAGAATATCGCCTCCCGCAAACAGCAGCCCCCGTTCGAACATGAGCGAAGACATCGCCCCGCAGATCAAGGCCGGCATCCTTGCCGAAGCCCTGCCCTACATCAAGCGCTTCCACGGGAAGACCATCGTCGTGAAGTACGGCGGCAACGCCATGACCGACGAGCATCTCAAGCAGTGCTTCGCACGCGACGTGGTGTTGCTCAAGCTGGTCGGCATGAACGTGGTGGTGGTGCACGGCGGCGGCCCCCAGATCGAGAACCTGCTGGCGCGCGTCGGCAAGAAGGGCGAATTCGTCCAGGGCATGCGCGTGACCGATGCCGAAACCATGGAACTGGTCGAAATGGTGCTCGGCGGCCAGGTCAACAAGGACGTCGTCAACCTCATCAACCAGGCCGGCGGCAAGGCGGTGGGGCTCACCGGCAAGGACGGCTCCTTCATCCGCGCCAAGAAGCTGCTGATGCCGAAGAAGGACAAGCCCGAGGACCTGATCGACATCGGCCAGGTCGGCGACATCGTTTCCATCGATCCTTCGCTCATCAGCCTGCTCGACACCGGCGCCTTCATCCCGGTGATCGCCCCGATCGGCGTCGGTGCCGACGGGGAGACCTACAACATCAACGCCGACGTCGTTGCCGGCAAGATCGCCGAGGTACTCAAGGCCGAGAAGCTGGTGCTGCTCACCAACACGCCTGGCGTGCTCGACGAGAAGGGCAACCTGCTCACCGGCATCACGCCGAAGCAGATCGACGACATGGTGGCCGACGGCACGCTGTCCGGCGGCATGCTGCCGAAGATCGGCTCGGCGCTCGATGCCGCGCGCAGCGGCGTCAAGGGCGTGCATATCATCGACGGCCGCGTCGAACATGCGCTACTGCTGGAGATCCTGACCGACGAGGGCGTGGGCACGCTCATCAAATCGAAGTGATGCGCGAGCGCACCTGGCTGTTCGACCTCGACAACACCCTTCACGACGCCAGTCCGCACATCTTCCCGCATCTGCATCATGCAATGCGGGAGTACATCGAACGCTTTCTCGGCCTCGACGCGGCGGCCGCGGCCGCCCTGCGCGAAGGCTACTGGCATCGCTACGGCGCCACGCTGCTCGGCCTGATGCGCCACCACGGCACCGACCCCCGCCATTTCCTCCACCATACCCACCAGTTCGACGACCTGCCCGGCATGGTGGTGTTCGAGCGCCCGCTGCGCGCCATGCTGGCTAAACTGCCGGGCCGCAAGATCGTCTTCTCCAACGCGCCGCTCGCTTACACCGAGGCGGTGCTGGCCATCGCCGGCATCCGCGGCCAATTCGACTCGGTGTGGACAATCGAGCGCTTGCGCTTCCAGCCGAAGCCGCAGTTGGCCGGCTTTCGCCGCCTGCTGCACCGGGAGCGGCTCGATCCGCGGACATGCGTCATGATCGAGGACAGCCCGGCCAACCTGCGCACCGCCAAGTCGCTCGGCATGAAGACGGTGCTGGTGTCCCGCGGACCCCGGGTTCCCGCATATGTCGACCTGCGGCTACAATCCGTCCTCGAATTGCCTCGCCACCTGTCGCGACTCTAAGAGCATATCCAAATGGCAACCAAGCCCGGCGAACGAAAGCTGCAAATCCTGCAAACCATCGCGCACATGCTGGAGAACCCGGCCGGCGAGAAGGTGACCACCGCGGCGCTCGCCGCCAAGCTCGACGTCTCGGAGGCCGCGCTCTACCGGCATTTCGCCAGCAAGGCGCAGATGTACGAGGGCATCATCGAGTTCATCGAGACCAGCTTGTTCTCGGTCATCAACCAGATCGCCGAGGGCGAACAGTCGGGCGCCAAGCAGGTCGAGCTGATCGTGGCGAGCCTGCTGAGGTTCGCGCAGAAGAACCGCGGCCTCACGCGCGTGCTGGTCGGCGACGCCCTGGTGCATGAAAACCCGCGGCTGCAGGTGCGCATCAACCAGCTGGTGGCGCGCATCGAGGCGACCCTCAAGCAATGCCTGAAGGTCTCTGCGACGCAGGGCGGCCAGCCGGCCGAGCAGGACTTCTCGGCACGCGCCGATCTGCTGACGAGCTATGTGATCGGCCGCTGGCTGCGGTTCGTGAAGAGCGGATTCAAGGAAGACCCGCTGGCGCTGTGGCAGGCACAGTGGCAACTGCTCGCATAAGGCCCCGAGCAGTTGCCTTCGGCCAAATAGACCCGCCCCCTCCCAGCCTCCCCCTCACGGGGGAGGTGACTAATCAGCTCCTACGGAGAAGCTCCGCAGCGTCCAGCGCGAAGTAGGTCAGGATGCCGTCGGCGCCGGCACGCTTGAACGACAGCAATGCCTCCAGCATGCAGGCGTCGTGATCGAGCCAGCCGTTGACGGCGGCGGCCTTCAGCATCGCGTATTCGCCGCTCACCTGGTAGGCGTAGGTCGGCACGCCGGACTCGTCCTTCACGCGGCGCACGATGTCGAGATAAGGCATGCCCGGCTTCACCATCACCATGTCCGCGCCCTCCTCGATATCGAGCGCCACTTCGCGCAGCGCCTCGTCCGAGTTGGCCGGGTCCATCTGGTAGGTGTACTTGTTGCCCTTGCCGAGGTTGCCTGCCGAGCCGACGGCATCGCGGAAGGGGCCGTAGAAGCTGGACGCATACTTCGCGGAATAGGCGAGGATGCGCGTGTAGATGAGCTTCTCGGCATCCAGCGCCTTGCGGATGCAACCGATGCGGCCATCCATCATGTCCGAGGGCGCCACCACGTCGGCGCCGGCGCGCGCATGGCAGAGGGCCTGCTTGGTCAGGGCCTCGAGCGTCTCGTCGTTGAGCACGTAGCCGCGCGGGTCCTTGGGATCGATGAGGCCGTCCTGGCCGTGGCTGGTGTAGGGATCGAGCGCGACGTCGGTGACGATGCCCAGTTCGGGAAACTCGCGCTTCAGGCGCGCCACCACGGTGGGCACCAGGCCGTCGGGGTTCCACGCCTCCTCGGCGCCTTCGCTCTTCTTCGCCGTGCCGATGACCGGGAACAGCGCCATGGCCGGCACGCCGAGCTTGAGCGCACGCTCCGCCACCGGCAGCAGCCGGTCCAGCGTCACGCGCTCGACGCCCGGCATCGAGGCGACCGCCTCGACGCGATTGCTGCCTTCTAGGACGAAGACGGGGTAGATGAAGTCGTCCGGCGTCAGCACGTTCTCGCGCATCAACCGGCGGGAAAAGTCGTCGCGCCGCATGCGGCGCATGCGGGTCGTGGGAAACAGCCCGTTGGCATTCATGGCTTGGTCTCGAAAAATGGTGGGAACTTTCCTGTTGCACCGCGGCTCATACGTCGCAGATGGTGCGAGCCATCTCCCGCTTCACCTCCCTGAGCGGGTGCCTTAACCTCATTTAAGGCGTTTGACCCCCGGTCTTCTCCCCTTTGACCGGGGGTTTTCTTTTCTGCGGCCCGCTCAGCGGCGCTACGGCGTTCATTCTACTCCGCGAAAAAGCGCGCTAACGATAGTGAATGGCCAGCCAGACCGTTGGCTCTGCGGGCGTAGTCCATTCGACGCGGTGGCGGCAATGGGCCGGCAGTTCGATCCAATCGCCGGCCTTCAGCGTACGCGGTTGTGCCTCGCCCTCGATCTGCAGGCGCGCTTCGCCCGCGACGACGAGCACCCATTCCCCCTCCGGCTGGTCGTACCAGAATCCGGGCGGGCTGGCCTGTCCGGTCGAGACGATGCGCTCGACGCGTACGCCCGGGCGATCGAGCAAGGCCGTGAATGCTTCAACCGGCGCGGTGGCGACCACCCCCGCAAAGAGACTGCCTGCCTTCATCTGGTTGAAAAGCCCGGTTGGCGATGTCCGATTCTACCGCCGCCCGCAAACTGTCCTTGACCGACGACTTGCCATTGGAATATCTTGGACCTTCTGCCTGCCCCTGGGAGCGAGCCATGCGCCACACCTCCGCCCTGCTTCGCTGCATCGGCCTGCTCGCCGCGCTGGCGGCCGGCACCGCCCATGCGCTCGAATGCGGTACGTTCGGCTTCCCCTTCTGCGGCAATGCCCGCAGCAAGCCGACGCAGTACGCCGGCGGATTCGCTCCGCACGCCGGCTTCGGCGGCTTCGGCGGCGGCGATTGCAGGAACCGCATCTCGCACACGCCGGTCGTGTTCATCCACGGTAACGGCGACAGCGCGATCGGCTGGGATTCCCCGGCACCCCCGCGCGCCGGCAAGCCGGCCGGGCCTTCCGTCTACGCCGAATTCAAGGCGCGCGGCTACAACGACTGCGAACTCTACGGCGTCACCTACCTGACGCGCACCGAACAGCAGCTCGACAACACGAGCCGAAACGTCCACCAGCCCAAGAAATACCGCATCCTCTGGCAGTTCATCCAGGCGGTGAAGGCCTACACCGGAAGCGCGCAGGTTGACATCGTCGCCCATTCCCTCGGCGTCTCGATGTCCCTGGCCGCGCTCGACTACTATGCCGACCGTGGCCAGGACACCTGGCCCTCGGTGCACCGCTTCGTCAACATCGCCGGCGGCCTGCATGGCCTGAATTCCTGCGTGCTGGGCGCCGCGACGGCGGCCACCTGCGAGGCCGAGCAGTCGGGCACGAAGGACGCGTTCTATTCGTTCGGCTTCTTCCCCGACCTGGCGCTGCCCTGGATGCGCAATCGCTGGACCGCCGTCACCGGCGACCACGCCTTGCGCCTGGCGCCCGAGCGGCATCCCCAGGTCGCCTTCTACACCCTGTATGCGGGCGGCCAGGACGACATCCATTGCCCGCGGGCGCTGGCAGCCTGGCCGGCGGCCGTCGATTGCACGCGCGGCCCCCTGTTCGCGGCCGCATCCAATGTCCGCGCGCAACTGGACGTCGGCGCGGAGCCGGCATCGCCGCTGCCGGCGTGGACGGCCGGCGTCGATTCCCAGGTGTCGTCGCTGTTCCCCCACGATCTCGGGGGCATCGGGCATTTCGGCGCGCGCGACTATACGGGCGCCATCGTCTGGCGGATGCTGACTTCCGATTGCCGCGACACCGCTTGCGCCTCGGCCTACGATGGCCACGCGGTGCCGGCGGCACCGTGATCCTCAGGCGGCGGTCGGCGGCGCTTCTTCCGAAGCAGCGGGTGCGACCGGCTCGAGCCAGGGCGCGATGACGCCCTCCGCCTCCTCGATACCCGACTTCTTCAGGCTCGAGAAGAGTTGCAGCGTGATCGGACCGAGCAAGCTGGCGGCGACTTCCTTCGCGGCCTTCAATGCCTTCGCCTGCTCGCTGCGCGTCAGCTTGTCGGCCTTCGTCAGCAGGCAATGGATCGGCCTTCCGGTCGTGGCGAACCAGGCCACCATCTGGCGATCGAGGTCGGTGAAGGGGCGGCGGGCGTCCATGATGAGAACGAGGCCGACGAGGTTCTCGCGCTGCGTCAGGTAGCGCTCCAGCAGGCCCTGCCACTGCCGGCGCACCTGCTCGGGGACATCGGCGTAACCGTAGCCCGGCAAGTCCACCAGGGCGGCGCCGTTCCTCATGCGAAACAGGTTGATGAGCTGGGTGCGGCCGGGCGTCTTCGAGACGAAGGCAAGCCGGGTATGGCCGACGAGGGTATTGATCGCCGAGGACTTCCCCGCATTCGAGCGTCCGGCGAAGGCAACTTCGGGAGCGAGCGGCGCCGGCAACTGATCGGGATGGCCAACGGAGGTCTCGAAGACCGCGTGGCGGAACGGGTGAGCAGAAGGCATGCAGCGACTCGATAAGTTCATGTAGAATAGCACGTTTATGAATAAGCCCCGCTGAGGATAACCCCAGATGAAGCGCCACGTGGTCTTTTCCCTGCTGCTCGCTGGCTCGATCGCGCCTGCGTTCGCGGCCGAACCTGCTGCTCCTGCCGCTCCGAAGGGCGACGCTGCCAAGGGGCAACCGATCGCCACCACCGTTTGTGCGGCCTGCCACGGCGCCGACGGCAACAGCATCGGCGCGCCGAACCCGAAGCTGGCCAGCCAGCATCCCGAGTATCTCTTCAAGCAGATGCGCAACTTCAAGCCGGGCGCCAACGGCCAACCCGAGCGCGTCAATCCGATCATGAACGGCATGATCGCCGCCTTCGACGAGAACCAGATGCGCGATCTCGCCGCCTACTTCTCCTCGCAGAAGCTGAACGGCGACCAGGCGAAGAACAAGGAAACGCTGCCGGTTGGCCAGAAGCTCTTCCGCGCCGGCGATGCCAGCAAGGGTCTGCCGGCCTGCGCCGGCTGCCACGGTCCCAGCGGTGCCGGCATCCCGGCCCAGTTCCCGCGCATCGGCGGCCAGCTGGCCGACTACGTCGAGACGCAGCTGAAGGCCTTCCGCGACGGCACGCGCGCCAACGACCCCAACAAGATGATGCGCACCGTCGCCCTGAAGATGACGGATGCGGAGATCAAGGCGGTTTCCGACTACGTCGCCGGCCTGCGCTGAGCGCTGCCGCACCAAGAAAAACGGCTGCCGAATGGCAGCCGTTTTCTTTTGGGCCTGCGAGTCCGCGGTCTCTCCAGCTAGATGCCGCCCCAGAGGTCCGTGTCTTTCATGGCATGCTGGGGAAAAGCCTGGTCGTGCTTGCGGGAGAGCTTGAAGATCGCCATGGCGACGTCCATCGGGAAGCCCTGGCGCGTGCCGTCCCGCGTATCGTGGATCAGTTCGTTGAGGTAGCCGGGGCACTCGGCGGTGCCCCAAAGATCCTTGAGGCGACGGCCGATGCGCTTGAATTTCGCGTCGATCGCCTTGAAGTCGGGTTCGTGCGTCAGCACGTGCCATTCCGGCTCGCCCTCGGCACGGGGAAACTCCTCCTCGTGCTCCCGCTTGAGCTGCTCGAACGCGCTCTGCTCTTCCGCCGTATATCCCGCGGCCGGGTCCTCGGCGACGTCCACGATGAGGTCGTTCAAGTACCAGACGGCTTGCGGATGCCCCCAAAAGGTGAATAGCCGCTTCGCCACCTGCGGGTGGCGCTTGTCGACGAGCTTGAACAGCGGATTGTCCTTGAGCAGCATAGCGGGGCTCGGTGGCTGAAGCGCGTAGATTACCGTGAAATGGGCCCGGAAAAAAAGGGTTTTAGGCTCACGTGCGGTCCCGGAATCTGACGATCGCGCGGCCGTCCTCCGCCAGGCGCGGTTCGGCTTTCCAGGCGTGGCCGTAGACGACCTCGAACGTCGCCGGCAGACGACCTTCCCGGCGCGACCCCTCCCAAGCTCGGAACACGCGCCGCGCCTCGCGATAGCCCATGCTCCCCAGCATGTCGTCGCGAACGCCCAGGTGGCGCAGGTCTCGCAGCAGCCCTCGCGGCCGCGCGTAGGCGAACTCGATGATCTCCATTTCCATCACGGGATCGGCAAAGCCGGCCGCAACGAGCATGTCGCCCAGGTCGTGCATGTCGTGGAAGCCGCGCAGCGTGGTCGCGCCTGCGCCTCGGAGTTCCTTCAGCGTGTCGGGCCCGAGCGCCGCGAACATCAGCAGACCGCCGACTTCCAGCACGCGATGGAACTCCCGCAACGCCGGCAAGGGATCGGCGAGCCAGTGCAGCATCAGGTTCGACCAGGCGAGTCCGACCGACCCATCCGCCAGCGGCAGGGCACGCACGTCGGCATTGACGAGCCGCGGGGTGCGTCGCGCCAGCCGCGCGAGCAGCGGCGTGCGGGTGCGCACCTGCTGCAGCATCGGCAGCGCGTAGTCGATCGCCAGCGGCAAGGCATCCGGGTAGCGCCGCTGCAGTTCCCGAATGCCGTCGCCGGTCGCGCAGCCGACATCCGCGATGCGGCGCGGCGCGATGTTCACGTAGTCGAGTCGCTGCGCCATGCGGCTTCCGGTTTCCCTCGCCAGGACGGCCGCCTCGTCGTACGACGCAGCGGCCCGGGCGAAGCGATCACGCATGGCCGGCGGCGCGCGCCTCAGATCGCGCTCAGTCCCAGCCGCGCGAACAGGGCCTCGTCGCGGCCGGACTCGGCGTTGTCCGTCGTCAGCAGCTTCTCGCCGTAGAAGATGGAGTTGGCGCCGGCCAGGAAGCACAGGGCCTGCAGCTCGTCGCTCATGTCCTGCCGTCCGGCCGACAGGCGCACGAAGCTCTTCGGCATGCTAATGCGCGCGCAGGCGATGGTGCGCACGAACTCGAAGGGGTCGAGCGGCTTGGCATCCTCGAGCGGCGTGCCTGGGATGGCGATCAGATGGTTGATCGGCACAGACTCGGGCGGCGGCGCCATGTTGGCGAGCTGCGCCAGCAGCCCGGCGCGGACGCGCCGCGATTCGCCCATCCCGATGATCCCACCGCAGCAGATCTTCATGCCCGCCCCACGCGCCTTTTCCAGCGTCTCCATGCGCTGCTCGTAGGTGTGGGTGCTGACGATCTCGCCGTAGAACTCCTCGGCGGTATCGAGATTGTGGTTGTAGTAGTCGAGACCGGCAGCACGCAGCTTCTCGGCCTGGCCTTCCTTCAGCAACCCAAGCGTCGCGCAGGTCTCGAGGCCGAGGGCCTTGACCGAGCTCACCATCTGCAGCACGCGGTCCAGGTCGCGATCCTTGGGGCCGCGCCAGGCGGCGCCCATGCAGAAGCGCGTCGCGCCACCGGCCTTGGCGGCCTTGGCCGCCTCGATCACCTGCTCGAGTTCCAGCAACGACTCGCGCTCGAGCTTCGCTTCGTGGCGGGCCGATTGCGAGCAGTACTTGCAGTCCTCGGAGCATCCGCCCGTCTTGACCGACAGCAGGGCCGAGCGCTGGATCGCATTGGCGTCGAAGTTCTCGCGGTGCACCTGTTGGGCGCGGAACATCAGGTCGTTGAAGGGCAGCGCGAACAGCGCTTCGATCGCTTCGGTGGTCCACGGGGAAACGGCGGGAGCAGCGGCGGCGGCTGCGGCGGAAACGGCAGGCATGGGGACGGGAATAGCTAGAATGGAGGCGCGCATCATCCGGCAAGGAGCGTGGGTTGTCAATTTCGCTTTCGCTGCGAAGGGTTATGGCGGCCATGCTGCCCCAGGACTGCCTGCTCTGCGGCGCGCGGGGCGGCTCAGGCGCGGTCTGCGGTGACTGCGCGGCAGACCTGCCGTTCCTCGCCTTGCCCCGATGTCCCGTCTGTGCCGCGCCGACTCCGGAAGGGCAGGTCTGCGGGCCCTGCCTGCGTTCGCCGCCCGCCTTCGACGCCACCATCGGCCCGTGGCGATATGCCTTTCCCGTCGACCAACTGGTGCAGGCCTTGAAATTCGGACACCGGCTGGCCATTGCCCGCCTTTTCTCGGACGCCCTGTTGCGCGGCCCCTGGCCGGCGGGCGATCTGCTGCTGCCCGTGCCGCTGTCGCCGGCACGGCTGAGGGAACGCGGCTTCAACCAGGCCGTCGAGATCGCGCGTCCGCTGGCGGCGGCATTGAGGCTCCCACTCGACATCGACGCTTGTCGGCGCACGGCGGAGACCGTCCCGCAGTCGAGCCTGCCCTGGAAGGCGCGGCGCCGCAACGTGAAGAACGCCTTCGAATGCCGGCGCAATCTGGCCAACCGGTCGGTGATCGTCGTCGACGATGTCATGACCACAGGTGCCACGCTCGACGAGTTCGCTCGAACACTCAAGCACCATGGCGCGGCGCGGGTCACCAACTGGGTGGTGGCGCGCGCCTTGCGCGACTGACGCCGAAGGCGATCAGCGCAGGTAGTGCTTGAGCGAGGCGGCGAGTTCGGGCGGCAGGTTGCCGGAGTCGCGGGCCTTGACGAAGGCTTCGTGGGCCTCCTGCGGGCGCTGGTCGGCGTCCAGCGCCACACCGAGGCCATACCACCAGCGCCCCTCGCCAGGGCGCAGCGTCACGGCCGCCACGTAGCGGTCCGCCGCCTCGTGGTAGCGCTTCTGCTTCTGCAGCAGAAGGGCATGGAAAGCTTGATAGTCGGCGTTGCGGTCCGCGTAGCGGGCGTGGCTGGCGAGGGTCTCCGTCGCCTCGGCCGTCTTGCCGTTTTCCATCTGGAGCCGCGCGAGCACGATGGCCCAGCCGGTCTGGCTCGGGTCGAGCGCCAGGCCTTCCTCGGCAACCGCCTGGGCATCGCCGAATTGTTGCTGGCTCAGCAGCAGGCTGAGGAGCGCCTGGCGCGCCGACACGTGCAGCATGTCGAGCCGCAAGGCCGCTCGCAACTCGGCGACGGCCTCGACGGTCGCACCGCGCCGCAGCGCCGCGACCGCCTTGTTGTACTCGTTCTCGGCCGCCTCGTTCGCCAGCGGCGTGCGCGGCCGCTTCTCGATGCTCGGTTCTTCGGCCGGCGATGCGGGCCTGGCGGCAGCGGCCAACGCCACCGGCTTGCTCGCCGGTGGCGCAGCCTTGGCGACCGGCGCAGCTTCAGGTGCGTGCGGCACCGGCGCGGGCTTTGCGACGGGCGCGGCAGCAGGCCGGGCAGCAGGCTTGGCGGCTTCCCGCGCGGCCGGCTTGGCCGGTTCCTGCGTGGCGGGCTCGGCGGATTTCACCGCGGCGGGAGCGGTTGCTGGCATGGCTGCCACCGTCGCCGCCGGCGCAAGGGTGGCCGGGGCCTGGACGGCAGCCGGCTGTGCGGGCGCCTGGGGCTGTTGCGCCGCGGGAGCGGGCGTCGCCTGCGGGACGCTCGCGGGCGTCAGCCAGTACCAGGCGCCGCCGGCCACGGCGGCGAGCGCGCCAATGCCCAGCAGCAGCCCGGCGCGGCTTCCGCCAGTCCCGGCCGCCTTCGGCGCGGCATGCACGATGTCCTGCAACTGGGCACGATCGGCCGCCGGGGCGCGGCGAGCGTCGAGATCCCGCAGCATCTGGTTGATCAGGCTCATAGCTAATCCTCGCTGGTCGCCGGCGTCGGCCGGCGCCTCAAATCCATGCGCGCCGGTAGGCGCTCTCGGTATCCGCGACGGCGCGCCGCACGTGGCCGTACCCGACGCGATCGGCGCCCTCGCCGAAGGCCGACAGCAGCGACTTGTGCGCCAGCACGTTCACCACCCGCGGCACGCCCTTCGAATGGCGGTAGATGGCCCAGCGCGCGGCGCGCGAGAACAGCGACGGCCCGCGCAGGCCGGCGACGCGCAGCCGGTGCTGCAGGTAGATGTCGAGCTCGCTGCGCGCCAGCCCCGGCATCCGGTAATGGAAGGAGATGCGCTGCAGCACCTGCCGTGCGGCCTTGTCCGCGAGGATGTCGTCGAGTTCGGGCTGGCCGAACAGCACGATCTGGATCAGCTTGCGCTTTTCCGTCTCCAGGTTCGAGAGCATGCGCAGGGCCTGCAGCGTCTCGATCGGCATCGTCTGAGCTTCGTCGATCAGCAGGACGGCGGTCTTGTCCGTCGCGGCGATCTCCAGCACGCGGCGGTTGATCTCCTTCACCAGCAGCGACGCGTCCACGCCGGCGTCGCCGCCAAGTTCGGTGGCCACCTCCATCAGCATCGCTTCCGGCTCGACGTGCGGATTCGGCACATAGGCGGCGACGCGGTCCTCGCCGAGCATCGACAGCAGCTTGCGGCATAGCAGGGTCTTGCCGACGCCCACCTCGCCGGTGATCTTGATGAAGCCCTCGCCGCCGTGGATCGCGAGCAGCAGCGTGTTCAGCGCCTCCTCGTGCGCCGTCACCGCGCAGGCGAACTGGGTGTCGGGCGTGATGCTGAACGGCAGCTCGTCGAGGCCGAAATGGGCGAGATACATCGGAGACTTACTTGTCTTCCAGCGAAAACTGGGCGGCCGGATCGAGCTCGCGCAGGCGGCTGCTGGTGCGCTGCGATTCCTGGCTCCAGACGCCGTCGTCGGTCACCACCGTCGGCCGCAGCAGGATCACCAGTTCGCGCTTGTTCAGCGTGTTGCCGCGCTGGCCGAACAGCACGCCGGCCGCGCTGCGGCCGGTGCCCGGCAGGCCCGTGCTGGTGACGTCCTGCTCCTGGCGCATCAGGCCGCCGATGGCGATGATGTTGCCGTCCTTGGCCCGCACGATGCTGTCGGTCTCGTTGACGCTGCTCGAGGCGAGCGGCAGGGTAAACGAGCCGCCCAGCGCAGCGCCGAGGTCGATGGTCTTCTGCTTCTCGGTCACCACGCTGACGGCCGGGTGGATGTGCAGGATGATGTTGTTGTCTTCGTCGATCTGCGGCGTCACGTCGAGCGCGATGCCCGAGAAGTAAGACTGCAGCGTCACCGTCGGCGTCACGATGTTGCCCGTGGTGGACGTTGTCGTGGTGGTCGTCACGTTGGTGACGAAGAGATCGTCGGTGCCGACCTTGAGCACCGCCTTCTGGTTGTTCAGCGTGGCGATGCGCGGGCTCGACAGCACGCTGACGCTGCCCTGGGTCTCGAGGAAGTTGAGCAGCGCCGCGAAGTTCGAGGTCTGGAAGGCGAGGCCGAAGAAGCCCTTGCCGAGCGCGCTGGCGACGAAGGAACCGAACCGGCCCGGCGTGACCGTCGCCGTGCCGGCCGCTCCCGGACTGACGCTGGCGCTGCCGACCGAGGAACCCGTGACCGTCGTCGCCGCGTTGTTGGCGAACATCGACCGCGCGGCACCGGTGGCCGAACTGGTTCCGATGGTGGTCGTCGGCCCCGCGACGCCGGCGCCGCTGAAGCTGTTGGGCCCGGTCTTGAACGCACCCCAATTCACGCCGGTCTGGTAGTCCTGGCTGAGCGTCACGTCGATGATCTTGGCCTCCAGGATCACCTGGCGCTCGACGATCAACTGCGTCGCCTTCAGGTAGTTCTCGGCGTCGCGCAGTTCACGCGGCAGGCCGCGGATGACGATCACGCCGGAGTCGGGGCTGACGACGACGCTGCGATCCTCTCCGCTGCCGATGATGGTCTTCAGCGCATCGGTGACGCCGGTCCAGAAGTCGCTGCTGGTGGTGGTGCTGACGCGGCTGGTCGGATTGTTCGGCACCGCGCCGATGGTGCCGGTCGGCGTCGTCGGCGTGGCCGTCGGCGTCGCGCCCGGAACCGCGGCTCCCGGCACGCCGGGGGCTCCGCCCGTCGGCCCCGTCTGGCTCGATCCCGAGATCACCCGCACCTCGGACGAACCCACGCGCTTCGATGCCAGGTAGTTCATGCGGAACACCTTGGTCTGGATGGTGTTCGGCAGGATGGAGATGCGGTTGCCCTTGATGTTGTACTCGTAGCCGTAAAGGTCGCGGATGGCGTCGAGCGCCTCCCGCACCGTGACGTCCTTCAGGCGGATGGTGATCTGCCCGCTGACCTCGGGCGTCACCAGCATGTTGTAGGGCGTGCCGTTGACCAGCGCCATGAAGACCTGCGATGCAGGCGCGTTGACCACCGAGAGGTCGAAGCGGGGCTCGGTCTGGACGTTCTTGGGCATCTCGACCGCGAGCGGCGGCAGCAGGGCCTTCTCCGCCGTCTCGCCGGTGGGCGCAGCCGCGGCCTGGCCGACGGCGTCCTTGGCCTGGTCGTACACGACGCCTGGGCGCATCGTTGCCGGGGCGCAGGCCGCCAGCGCGCCGCTTGCCAGGATTGCGTAGATCAGCCTCGTCCTCATTGGGTCACCTCTTTGCGATTCTTTCGGATGCTGTCGGATTCCTTCCGGCGATCCGCCACCGCTTTCTTTTCAACACCGGGCGCCAGCGTGAGGGTCTCGGAGCCCGTCGCCGTCCTGAGCGTCACGGAATCCTCGCCTATCCTCACCAGGCGGGCGTCTCCAACCCGGCCTCCCAGTACCACGTATTCGCCGCTGATGATCGCGGCCGGCCGGCCGACGTTGCTGCGAATGATCGATTGCAGGCTCGGCCCATCGGCTGCGCCGTCGGCCGCGGCGCCGCCCAGCGTGGCCGGCGGCCGCGTCGGATCCGGCAGCGCATCGGCGCGCGCGGCGCCGGCCAGCGCGAAAGCCAGGGCGGCGGCGATCGGCGCGATGATGTTCGTCTTCATGTCAGACCACCAGCCATCGCGAGTCGGGGCTCAGCGTATACACCGTGAGCGTCAGTTCGCTCGTCGGATACGCGGTGACGCGCAGCGTCATGTTTCCCCACAGCATCTTCTGCGGCAGCTGTTCCAGTTCCGCCACGTAGGCGAGCAGGTCGAGATAGTTGCCGGCGATGCGGATCTCGATGCCCTGCCGATGGATGCTGTCGCTCTTGCCCGCCGGCGGCGTCTTGGGCGCCGCTCCCTTCGCATCCGCAGGCGGCTCGCTCTCCGCCACCAGGGGCGCCGGCGCCAGCGTCTGCAGGCTTAAAAGGTCGAGCCCCTTGTGGCGCGTCAGCATGGAGCGCAGCACTTCCTGGACGCGCTCCGGCGGCAGCAGCACGCGCTCGTACTCCTGAAGCTGCCGATCGACTTCGGCCAGATCGGCCTTCACCTTCGCAAGCGCCTCGCGATTCGGCGCATCGCGGTCCTTGATCTGGGCAGTGAGCCTCGCGACCTCGGCCTGATCGGCGACGATGGCGACCTTGTCCTTCGCCAGTTGCGCTTGCAGCGTCGAGGCGCGCGAAGCGGCGGGATCGACCCAGAACTGGTAACCGAGCATGACCACGCCCAGCACCGTCGCGGCGGACACCACGATCTTCTCGCGCTGCTGGAGCGCTGCGAACTTGGCCTCGAGGGCCTGCCAACGCGCTTTCATCGCTGTCCTCCGGCGGCCCCTGGTGTCCCCGGCACGCCCGTCGCGGCCGGCCGCTTCTGCGGCGTCAAGGTGAATTCGTAGAAGGGCGGCGGCCCGGACGGTTCCGCCGCGGCAGCCTGCTTGCCATCTGCGCTGGGCTGCCCGTCCAGCTTGCCGGCGCCCACTTTCAGCGAAGCGAACTCGCGGCCCTTGAAGGCCGGCTCGGCATCCAGGCGCCGGATGTAATCGGCGAGCAGCGCCGGATCGGTCATGCGGCCGCTGATTTCCATCGACGCGCCGCTGTCCTTGATGTCGAAGCCCGTCAGCCAAAGCCCGTTCGGCGTCTGGCGCGCCAGCCCGCGCAGGTACTCGGCGAAGCCGCCGGCCTCGGGGCTGACGCCCTTCTTCAGCTCGCCCATCTGCTTGCTGCGCAATTCCAGCATCGCCTGCGCGGCGGCCAGGTCGGCCTCCAGCTTGGCGTCGGGCTTCATCGCCTGCAGCTGGGCGCCCATGGCGTCCTTCTGCGCCTGCAGGGCCATCGCCTGCGGCCGCACCTGGGCGCTTTCCGCCTCCAGCCCGCCGAGTCGTGCGCGCGACCATGCGCCCCACGCGAACAGCAGCGCGACCAGCGCGCCGGACGCCACGGCCAGGTTGAGGGCTGTCAACAACTCGCGCTTGCGCAGCAGCGCCGGATCGAACAGGTTGATCTGCTGGCTCATGCGGAGGCACCCTCGCGGCGCAGTGCGGCGCCGATCGCCAGCAGCGCGCGGCCCTGCTGTTCGACACTGGCGAGGGCAGGCACTGCCGTCAGGTCGACGGCGGCGCCGAGATCCAGCAATTCCACCGGCTGGTACAGATTGGATTTCAGGTATTCGACGAAGGCGTCCGCGCCGGGCATCGGCGCGACGAGCAGCTTCGAGAGCGTGATGAAGCTGAAGTTGCGGTCGAAGTTGTCGAGCGAGCGCTGGACGTCGAGCAGCACGCGCTCGAAGATGCCGCCCGGCGCCTGCGCCCCGCGCGCGAGAAGTTCCGACAGCGCGACGTCGATTCGGCGCGTGGCAAACAGCTCCTGCTTGTAGCAGAACACCAGCCTGCCGCCGTCCTCGTCGAAGCTCAGCAGCGCCAGGCCGCGCCCCTCCTCCTCGAACAGCGCCGCGATGTTGCGTTGCGCGAGCTCGGGAATATCGACCGCGGCCAGCGGGATCCTGGCGTCCTGGAACAGGCGTATGCGGGGCGTCAGCACCGCGTAGCTGGCGGCGACGACGAACACTTGCGGTCCGCGCCCGGCACCGCCGCCGCCGGGAATGTCGATGACGTCGACGCCCGCCTGGTCGACCGGGAACTCGACCATTTCCTTGATGCGCCAGCGCGCGGCGTCGCGCCGCTCCTCGGCGGGCACCTGGGGAGCCTCGACTTGGACGATCTGGTATTCGCCGTGCCGCAGCAGCGTCGTGCAGCGGCCACCGATCCGAGCGCGCAAGCGTTTGGCAGCCTCGAGTTCCCCACCCTCGAGGGCTTCCGACTCCCAGGCCACGATTTTCGGGCGCCCGTCTGCGCCCAGCCGAACGTCGGCAAGGCTTACGGCTCCCGGAGAAAAGACCACCGCCACCCAGTTGTCGCTTTGTGCTTTCTGGCTACGTCGAGGCCACATCACGCGCAACAGTCTGATTGAAAATTGGCGTCGATCATATCACTTAAAGGAAATAGGGACTCCCCCGATGGGCCCCGGAAAGCCCGCCATTTCAATTGGTCACGACGACCACGCGGCTGCGCTCGACGTAACCGACGGAAGAGACCTGGGCACCGGCGGTCGCAGGACAACCGGTGGACACCGGGCAGGCCGTCGCCTGGATCCGGTAGACCAGGGTCAGGTGCTGCTGGACGCTGGGGGACGAATCCAGCCCCTCGCTGTAGCGCCAGCATTGCCCGGTCACGGTCACGTAAAAGCCGGTCGCGGCAGTGAGGTCGAGCGTGGTCTTGCCGTCCGTGCCGTGGCCCAGGGCGCCGCCGGCGGGGCAGATGTCGCTTGCCGCGCCGAGCGCCCAGATACCCGTTCCGGCGGGACTCAGGGTGGGCGCCTGCAGCGCCTGGTAGACGCCCCACTCGGTGCCCGAGCGCGCCGCCTGCCAGGCCCGCGCCGACTGGACATCCTGCGCCAGCGAGGTCTGCTGGACGATGCCGATGGCGACGATCGCCGCGGCCAGCACCGCCAGCATGACCACGACGACGAGGGCGGCGATGACGCCGAAGCCTTGCTGCCGCGTCTTCATGGCACGTTGGGAACGTTCGTGCTGTGGGAGAGCGCGACCGCTTCGCCGCTCTCCGTGAGCGAGACGTTCATCCATACCAGGCCGTTCTGCTCGGTGACCGTGGCGCCCGGATCGTAGGTGACGGTGCAACTGACGCCGTCGCCGGCGACCTTCGCCTGCACCGAGGCCACCGGCACGCCGGCGCCGCAACCGGCCCGACTGTTGGCCTTGAACGCCGCGAAGGTTGCGACGTTGCGCAGCAGCTGGTTACCGCTGCAGCTGTAATAGACCACCTGCTCCCCCTGAGCCACGATGACGAAGCGACCCTGGTCGTAGCCGATCGGCAGCGGCGACGTGCCCGCGGCCATGGTGACGCGCAGCATGCCGTCCGTCGTGCGCGGGGTGCCGAGGGTCGCGATTGCGCTGCGATCGCTTCCGACATAAACGTCGTTGCCGTTCTGGTTGCCGATCACCACGAAGTCGTTGACCGACGGACTGGTGGCGGAAGGCGTGGGAGACATCGTCAAGACGTCGAAAGCCGGGATGTCCGTCGCCTTCAGGCCGGACATCATCGGCTGGCTGCAGGTGGCGGACGGGCTGGTGTAGGTGCAAGTGGATGCATCGTTCGCCGTGTCCGGCGCCGTGCGATAGCGGCCCCCGAACGAGGTCGGCACCAGGCTGAAGCAGGCTGTGAAGGAGTCCCCGGCCTGCGGCGCGATGACGACCACGGAATTCGGCACGGCGCGGCGGATGTCCTGGCTCATGCGGCGCAGCGCGGTATCCGCCATGTCGGTCAGGTTCGCGCGCCGCTTGGTGTCGAAGTAATTGTTGATCGCCGGAAGCAGGAACATGGTCACCGAAGTCGCCAGCACGCCGGTCACGGCGATGACCACGATCAGTTCGACGAGAGTGAAGCCGCGGCGCATTCTCATGGCAGGTTCGCCGCGTAATTGGCGCGCCAGCCGCGCAGCGTCACGTTCTGGCCTCCATGGCTCACCGTGACGCTGATCTGCGCGGCCGTCGCTCCCGTCGCCCCCGCCGGGATCGCGCCCAGCGCCGCCGGCACCACGGACACCGCCGTCGTGTAGCCGTCCAGGGGCGGCCCCGAGGGTGTTCCATCGATGGTGCAGGTGACCGAACTGTAGCCGTTGTAGTCGAAGATGTCGTCGGCGGCAGACCGGTTGCAGCCGGTGATCGAACCCGCGCCGGTTGCATAGGGCTTCAGCATCACCTCTTCCATCATTTGCTCGGCCAGCGCCAGCATCTGCTTCTCCACCAGGGGATCGGCCGAGTTGCGCACCACCGCCTGAAACGCCCCCAGCACGCCGGCAAGCCCGACCGAGATGACGATGATCGCGACGACCAGCTCGATCAGCGTGAATCCGGACATCCGCCTAATTGACATAGCCAGTGGATCCTTCGACGCTGAGGGGCAGCCCGTTCACGCTGAGGCTGAGGCTGGCGTTTGTCGTGCCGGCCAGGTCCCTGGTGAAGCGTCCGTCGGGCTGAACGTAGGTCACCGCCGGCATGCCGACCAGCGTCACGCTGCCGACATTGGGACTGGTGACGCCGCTCGATCCATCGGGCAGCGGCAGCAGGGCGGTGCACGCCATACCCGAGCCCGAGGCGGTGGCGACCGACAGGGTCATGGTCATCGAAGCGCTGATGAACTTGATGCAGACGACGCGGCGATGGCTGGTCGCCGTCTTTTGCGCATAGCGGAGTTCGGCCGCCAGCCGGTCGCGAAAGGACAGCGCGCGGTAATCGTTCATGTCGCCGAGTTTGGGCAGCGCCATGATGGCCACGATGCCGAGCAGCACCACGACCACGATCAGCTCGACCATCGTGAATCCGCCCTGGCGTCCGCCCATTTCAATAGAGCTCACGCACATGGACCTGACGGCGGTTCTCCGGCGTGTAGATGCCGAAGGTGGCGCGCGCGGAAGGATCGGCCTGGCCGGCAGTGATGCTCGAGCACCAGCTGCCGCGCAGCCAGGGGATGGCGCCGGCAGTCGTCACGTTGGCATGGCTCGTCAGGCAGGAGTTATCCTGCAGGGTGTTGCCGAGATCGATCGCCAGGTCCACGCTGCCGACGTTGTGGGCGCCCGGGCGGGATAGTCCGATGGTCCATTTCCCCTTAGCCGTCTGGGTGACATCGGTTACGCTCGTTTTGCCGAACACAGACTGCCCGGCAGATGGCGCCACAAGGTTTATGGACCCGCTGTTCAAACTCGTCACGTTGTCGCTACTGTTCCATACCCACGCCAAACCGCTCCAGAAGTCCGCCTCGACCGGCACCGGCAGCGGCAGCGACCCCGTCTCGGCGCCCGTCGCATTCGATATCTTCAAGCGGCCGGTAACGATCTTGATGCCGCCCTCGACGGAATTGGCAGCGGGCGATTGCAGCGACGTGATGGCGTCGGCGGCCGCCGTCGCACGGAAGTAGATGTCCGTCGGCGTAGTTGGCCAGTTGGTGAAGCTGAAGCTGGGCGCCGGCTGCGCCACGCCGCCCGTCTTGGTAACTGGGGTTCCGGAAGGGGGCTGCTTGTTGAAGCTTGCGGCGGCGACCAGCGTCGGCGCCAACGTGCCCTTCGAGGCGTTGGCGGTCGCGGTGCTGCCCGCGGCGTCGTAGATGGCGAGCGTCACGTCGCTGGCGAAGCTGCCGGCGTAGTTCTGCGTCGTCGTGCCGCCGGCGGCGGCGGCATTCACGCTGAGCGGCACGCGGATGACCGTGGGCGGCGTGCCGCTACTGATCGGCCCCAGCGACTGCCCCGAGTAGGCAATGCCGCTTCCGGTCGGACAGGTGAGCCCCGCCGGACAGTCCATGGTGCCGAGCGTGACCGTATTGAAATGGTCGGGGATGAAGCGCCCGAGCGAGGCCGCGGCCGAGCCGACGTCGCACCCGTACTGGCCGCCGCTGAGCGTGTTGGACAGGTTGGGGTCGCCGGTGCCGGTGGTCGTCACGCAGTCGCCGTTGGCGCGATCGACGGCCGTGAACGCGCGGTCGAGATAGGCGCCGTTCGCCAGATAGAGATAGCCGACTTCGGTGTAGCTCGCATTCCCCGTCGTCGTCGTGTCGTTGCCGGTCAGCGAAGCGGGCTGGAGGGTGCCGACGATGCCGCCGCTGGCGATAGCCGCGTTCATCGGATCCTGGGCGGTGAGCCGGGTCGCATCCAGGGTAAGCGTCCCGTTGTAGCTCGCCGGTCCCGTCGCGCGCAGCGTGAAGGCTTTTCCGGCTTTCACGGTATTCGCGTCCGTCGGCGACGGCGGCGTGCCCATGGGCTCCACCGTCGCCAGGTTCACGTTCGGCGGGCGCACCGCGAAGTTGTCGTAGGAGCAGACATAGCCGGACACGCTCGGCGAGCCGCCCTTCATCCGTACCCGCACGTTCGGCCAGGCATCCGAATAATTGAAGGTCGCGATCTGGCGGCCGAAGTTCTTGGCTTCGAAATTCACTGTTTGCGCCGGCGTCAATCCGGCACCCTGCGGACAGCTGCTGGTCGTCGCATCGACCAGGTCGACGGCCACCGGACCGACGAAGTTGTAGTTCAGCGAATTGCCGTTCAGCGCCAGCACATCGACGTTGAACTGGGTTCCCGACAGCTTGGTGTACAGGTGCGTGAAGGGATTGGCGCTCGTCTCGACGGCGTCGAACGGGCAGGAGGCCGGCACCACCACGCTGACGCTGCAGGTCGAGGGCGACCCGTTGTTGTAGCAAACAGTCGCGTTGTTGCCCGCGGGACTCGTGGCGCTGGTGCCGATCGTAATCGTGCCGGCACCGCCGAGCTTCGAGGCATCGATTAGCGCCGTACCGACGCCATTGATGGTCAACGGATTGGTGCCCCACACGCCGGCGGGCGACAGCGTGACGGTGACCGGGTTGGTATACAGGGAGGTGCAGCCCGAGTCCATGCAGGCTTTCACCGCCACCGTCTTCGAAGCGCAGGTGGAGGCGGCGCCGTCGTAGTCCAGCTCGATATGGTCGAAATAGCTGCCGGCGCACTGGCGTCCCTGGTTCATATCGGCGGTGATCTCGGTCGGGCCCAGGGTGTAGTCGTAGATCTTCGCCTCGTCGATCTTGCCCTGGAAGGCGCGCGTCGTGATCAAGTTGCAGCTGGCGCCCGGCGGGTTCGAGGTCGTGATGTCGCCCCCCAGGTAGAAGCCGCAGGGATTGGCGGTCAGCGTCTTGCCGCCGCTCAGCGTCATGGTCGAGTCGAGCACCCCGTTGATGTAGATCTTGGCCGCCGAGGTGGTGTCCATGGTGATGGCGACATGGGTCCACTGACCGACCGGGATGGTCTTGGTGGACGTCATCGAGGTAGCTACCCCGTTCAGGTAGAACCACCAGTAGAGCTTGCCCTGCTGATTGATGTGGAACTCATAGTTCACATCGTTGGACAGGATCGAATAAAGGTCGCTGGAGCCGGTCGGCCAACTGTTCGGCCAGACCCACGCGGTGGATGACATGTTGGTCGTGAACTGGAAGAAGTCGCTGTGCGGCACCGTCACGATGGTCTTGCCGTCGAACGCGCCGGCATTGCAGAAGCCGCCGCCGGTCACCGACGGATACTGGGACGCGATCGTGGGACTGGGCGTGATCGGATCGGACTGCGAGGTACTCCCGGTATTCGTCCGCGTTCCGTTCAGATGCTTGGCGCCCGAGTCGGCGACCTCCCCGGTGGTGCCGTTCCACGTGCCGACCGCCTCGTCCATGCGGTAATGCACGTAGGCGCCGCCGATGGCGACGACCGGCGCCGTGGCGGTGATGCTTCCCGATGATGCGCTGTTCGTATAGCTGCCCTTCTGCGTCGGGATGACGACCAGGGTCAGGCTTTCGCTGCTGCCGCCCGGCAGCGTCTGCAGATTCCAGGTCACCGTCTGGCCCGTGATCGGATCCAACGACACGGAGCCGTGCTCGGCGTAGCTGCTCTGGTAGCTGAGGCCGGTCGGCAGGTTGTCGGTCACCGTCAGCGGCCCGAGGTCGCCGCTGGCGTTCGGGTTTGCCGCCGTGATGGTGAATACGATGTACTGGCCGACCGAGGCGGACGTGGTGCTGGTGGTCTTCGTCAGTGTGAGCGAGCAGTTGCCGGTCGTGAAAGTCGCGTCGGAGCCGGTGCTCGTCCCGACCCAGTTGGTGGCGACGGCTCGGAAGTGATACGTGGCGTTGCACGCGAGCCCCGACAGCGGCAGCGAGATCGCGGTGTTCGACGCAGAGGCATCGAGGGAGGCCGGCGTAGCCAGGATCCGGTTGCCGTAGCTCGTCGTGGGGCCATAGTCGAAATAGGTCGTCGTCGTCGCGCCATTGCTGCTGACCGTGCCGTTCAGCGTGACGCTGTTGCCGCTCAACCCGGAAGCGGCGCCGGTCGTCGCCGTTGGCGCCCTTGCGGGGACCGTGATGACCACCTGACCGGGCGCGCCGTTGCCTCCCGAACTCTTGGCGTTGCTCGTCTGAAAGGCTCCCCCGCCACCGCCGCCGGCCTGGCTGCCGTTGCCGCCGCTGCCGGCCGTCGCCGCACCGGTGCCACCACTGCCGCCGCCAACGGAGGTCCCGGTACCACCGGTCTGCCCCGACGCGTCGCCCCCGGCGCCATTGCTTCCGGCACCGCCGCCGCCACCGCCGCCGCCCGTAACGAAGAGCCATAGCGTTGTCGTTCCCGAGGCGCCGTCGCCTCCCGCATACACCGTCCCGCCGACACCGCCATTGATGGTGCCTGAACCTCCGCTGTCGACACCGGCGCCGTTAGCTCCCTTACCGCCGGCCCCCCCCTTGGCCATGACGGAGACTACTCCCGCGCTGCCGAAGCTCGAATCGCCGCCAGCACTGCCGTTGCCGCTGCTGCTGCCGCCCGTGATCGTTCCACCGGATCCCCCGGCGCCGACCACGATGGTGTAAACGTTGCCCGGCACCACCGGCACCTTCGCCGCCAAAGCATATTGGCCACCTGCGCCGCCGCCGCCACCCGAGTTCGCGCCGGACGCCGCGCCGCCACCGCCGCCACCGCCCCAGGCTTCGACTTGCACGGCAAGCACGCCTGCCGGCGCCGTCCAAGAATAAGTACCCGGAGTGCTGTAGGTATCGGCCGACGCGGCCTGCCACAGACCAAAAGCAAGGACGACGATCCACGCGCAGCGCAAGACGACCGCCGCCATCGCGATGCCGAAGCGCGAACCGCCCGTCGATGCTGTCATGGCCTCCTCCCGCCGAACGAACCAAGCGGCCCCTGGGGCGCCGCCCAAAACGTACCGCGAAGATACCGCATATCGATCATTGTCTCTCGCGCCTCGTGTCGTCGGGCAGCCGCTCGCCGCGACAATGGGCCTGCCACGCCCTGCGGAACAACGCCTCGAGGTCGCGCGTAAACTCCTCGGCGCGCCGCAGCGGGCTCGCCTCCATGCGCGGCCGCAACTCCTCGCGCAGCCGCGCCAGGCGCGCCGGATCGGCCGCCAGTGCCGCGGCGCCGCGGACATACGCATCGATATCCGGAAATGCCAGTTCGCCCGCCAGCCCGATGTTGGCCAGCGCGGCGACGGTTTGCCGCGAGACCACGCTGCTGCCGGCGAGCGTCACTACGGGCACGCCCATCCAGAGGGCTTCGAGGGTCGTCATGCCGCCGTTGAACGGGAAGGGATCGAGCGCGATGTCGATCTCGCCGTACTGCTCGAGCATTTCCGGATGCGGCGAGCCGCCGCGCAGATCGAGCCGGTCGGCGCCGATGCCATGGGCGGCGAAGCGGCGGCGCATCTCGTCGCACAAGTAGCCGCTCTTGAGGTTGCCCGCCTTGAGCAGCAGGCGGCTGCCGGGCGCCGCCTCGAGGATCTTCGCCCAGGCGGCTACCACGTTGTCGCCGACCTTTTCGATGCGATTGAAGCAGCCGAATACCGGCGCGCCTCCGGCGAGCAGGGGCGGCGGCGCGACAGGGGGCGCATAGTCCGGCGGCGAGTAGCAGAAGCGCGAGTGCGGCAGCCACACCGGCGTCTCCGAGAACAGCTGCCCGCTGCCCGCCGGGCTCGTGTAGGGATCGGTGATGAAGTAGTCGATGCTCGAGAGCCCGGTCGAATGGAAGTAGCCGATCCAGGTGGCCTGCACCGGCGCCGGACGGCGTACGAACACGGGGAGCCGGTTGTACGCGGTGTGGCCCGAGAGGTCGACCAGGATGTCGATGCGGTCCTGGCGTATCTGCTCGACCAGCTCCTCGTCGCCGAGCAGCAGGGCATCGACCCAGGAATCGGCGTTGGCCCGGATGGTTTCGGTGATCGGATCGCTGCCCCGCATCATCGAGTAGCAGTGGATGTAGTAGTTCGTGCGGTCGTGATGGCGGGTGACGTCGCGCAGCAGGAAACCGACCGGATGGGTGCCGAAATCGCCGGAGACGTAGCCGATTCTCAGGGGACGGTCAGGCTGGTTGGCAGGCGCGTGGACGATCGCCTCGGCCGCAAACGGCGCCTCGAAGCGCTGAGCCCAGTCCTGGTGGCAGGCGTACACCTGCTCGGCCGAGTACTCGGCCAGGTAGGTGGCATTGAAGGCCGCGCTGGAACAGACGGACTGCAGCTGCGGATTGGCCTCGAGCACCTGCTTCTGCAGTTCCATCGCCTCCAGGTGTTCGCCGCGCTCGCCCAGGCAGCCGGCCAGCGTGATCAGCGCCGAGACGTTGTCCGGGTGGTCCTCGAGGATCTTGCGGCAGGTCGCCTGGGCCGCCTCGATGTCGCCCGTGACGCTCTGCGCCAGCGCCAATGCCGCGAGACGATGGGCGCTCTCGCCCTTGACCGCGATCTCATGCTCGAGGTATTCGATGACTTCGCCGAATCGCGCCGTCTCGCCGAGCATCATGGCGAGGTTGAGGTGGGCCTCGGCACAGCCGGGATCGCACTCGAGCGCTTTGCGGAAGCACTTGAGCGCCAGCCGCGACTTGCCGACATGAAGCAGGACGTTGCCCATATTGACGTTCAGGGCCGCGTTGTCGGGATGAAGCTCGATGGCTTCCTTGGCCGTCGCTTCGGCCTCCTTGTAGCGGCCGAGTTCGTAGAGGACGGCCACCCGGTTGTTGAGGGCTTCGACCAGGCCGGGATCGCACTGCAGCGCCTTGTCGATGTGCTCGAGAGCGGCGCCGAACTGTCCCTTCATCAGATGCCATTCGCCCAGGTTGCTCCACGCCTGCGCATAGCGGGGATCGATGGCCACCGCCCGTTCGAAGGCCTCGCGCGCCTCGTCCATCTGCGCCTGCCGTCGCCGCGCGGCCCCCAGCGCGCACCAGGCGCGCGCATGCCGCGGGTCCGTGCGCAGCACCTCCTCGCAGGCGGCAATCGCCTCGCGATCCCGTCCCCTCGCAAGCAGTTGCTGGCTCAGCAGGAAGCCGGCCTCGGCCGACGCACCGCCGACTCCCGCCGCCGCACCGTTGCGATAGCAGGTCTCGGCCAATGCCGTCATGCCCTGGCGCGCCAGCCAGCGCCCGGCGTACATCCACAGCCGGCCCGCCGCACGGGCGGACAGGGACGCGCTATTCATTTGGCAGGCAGGCTTCCATGAGCCGCGCGATCTCATCCTCCGTGGCCGGCGATTTGGTCGCGACGATCCACAGGTCCAGCCAGCGTTCGCGCCGGAGGCCGCCGACGGAGGCAAACCCGGCGGCGCGCACCGCGTCGACGAGGGTGCGCAGCGTGAACCCCGTCCGGTGCGCCATGAAGAGATTGCCCGCGGCCATCTCGGAACGGTGGCCATAAAGGATGTCCAGCGGAGCGATGGGCCCGACGGCGGAGACGTATGCGGGCTCCTCGAGGCGGTCGTCGGCGATGAGGCGGGAAACGCTCTGCAGGTCGGGACAGGTCGCGACGAGGAAGCCGCCCGGTTTCAGGACGCGCAGGAACTCGCCCAGGGCGACCGGCACTTCATGGGGATAGAGATGCTCGATGTTGTGCGAGGAGTAGATGCCGTCCACGCGGGCATCCGGAACCGGCGCCATGTCGAGCATGCTGGCCACGACGTCGGGCGACACCGCTGGATCGATGTCCAGGCGGATTTCGCGCCACTCGTCCGGCAGGAAACATTTCGGCACGGCAGGCTTGGACGCGGAGCCACAGCCGACATGCAGGAACTTGCGGCCCGGCAGGTCGAAGTCGAAGGGCGAGGGCTGGCGGGAAGCCGGATGGTCGAGGCCGTGCCGCGCCACCCAGGAAGACAGCGCCTTGCCCAGCGCGTCCTTGATCCACCGCATTGTGTCTAGCGCTTGTCGCCCGTAAAGGCCGCGGCCAGCAGGGCGAACAGCACCTGCTTGACCAGCGGCGGCGGGTAGCCGGCCTTGAGCAGACGCTGCTGAAGACCGAACGCGACGCGGGCCCGGCCGATGACGCCGAGCCGATGCCGTACGCGTTCCTCGCGCGCTGCCGCGAAGAACTGGTCGAGGGCGCCCGCGCTGATCGACCTGATCTCCTGCGCGGAGGGCCGCTTGCGCCCCTTGACCTCGGCTGCCTTCAGGGGCACGAGCCGCAGGAAGCGCTCGCCCAGGCGATCGCAGATGTCCGGGACTCCGCCCCGCTCCTTTTGTGCTTCGCTCACGACGTTACCTGCTGCAGAAAGCAAAAGCGGACGGGGAAGCCGTCCGCCCTTGTTCGATTTCGAGGATTATCAGCCGGTGCAGATCAGGGTCGCCAAGGCGCTCTGGTGCCCGGAAGCGTTGTTGGAGTTCGAAACGGAGATTTGCACGGCAACCCCCGCGGTGGTCCCGCAGGCGGCTGTTCCGGTCATGGAGTAACCCGTCGGCAGGCTGGAACCCGCCATGATGTTGGTGAAGGAAGACGCGCTGACGTTTCCGGCGACTTGGACGCCCTTCGTGCTATTCACCTGATACGCCGCGTAGTTGGTGGCGAAAGCGGAACTCACCGCGCCGGCAACGCCTTGCAGCGCCGCGTCCTGCGCATCACTCTTGATGTCGATGAACTTGGGCAGGGCGGTGGCGGCAAGAATGCCCAAGATCACGATCACAACGATCAGTTCGATCAGCGTGAAACCCTTTTCCTTCATCGTCTTCTCCCGGTAAGCGAAGCGGCCGAACAGTTTCATGGTTCGGCGGCGGATTGAAAGTGTCGCGCGCAGTCTAGCACTTGCCACAAAATTTGTGGGGGCAAAGCTATGACTTTCGGAACATCACCGCTTGATCGCAACCTTGCCCAGGTCCCACATCGGCACGAAGATGCCGAGCGCCAGCACGAGCACCATGGCGCCGAGCGCCACGATCAGGATCGGCTCGACCTGCTGCGACAGCGTCTTGAGCTCGTACTCGACCTCGCCCTGGTACATGCCGGCGATCTCGTCCATCATCTCGTCGAGCGAGCCCGACTCCTCGCCGACGGCGATCATCTGCAGCACGATGGGCGTGAAGGCGCCGGTGCCGATGGCGGCCCGCAGCACCGACTCGCCGCGCTCGACGGAATCGCGCATGTGCTCGATCTTCTCGGCCAGGTAGGCGTTGTCGACGGTGCGCGCCACGGTGGTCATGGCCTGGATGATTGGCACGCCGGAGCGAGATGCCAGCGAGAAGCTGCGCGCAAAGCGCGCCAGTGTCGCCTTGTGCACGATCTTGCCGGCGATCGGGATCTTGAGCTTGACGCGGTCCCAGGTGTAGCGTCCCGCCTGCGTCGCCGTCCAGCTGCGGAAGGCCATGACGGCCCCGCCGGCGGCGCCGAGCAGCGCCCACCACCAATTGACGACGAAGCCGGAAATGCCGATCAGCACGCGCGTCAGCAGCGGCAGCTCGGCATTCATGCCCTGGAACACCTTGGCGAACTCCGGGATCACCATCACGTTGATGACCGCCATCGCGGCCACCATGGCGAGGATGACGAAGCTCGGATAGCGCAGGGCCGACTTGACCTGCTCGCGCATGAAGCGCTCGAAGTCGAGGTGGTCGAACAGCCGCAGGAACACGTCCTCCAGACGGCCCGTCACCTCGCCGACGTGCACCATCGCCAGGTAGAAGGAGTTGAATACTTTAGTATGCCGCGCCAGCGACACCGACATGTCGCGGCCGGACTCGAGGCTGCCGCGCACGTCGCCGAGCACTTCCTTCATGGCCGGGTTCACCGCGGATTCCTGCAGCCCAGCCAGCGCGCGCACCACGGGCACGCCGGCCTTCATCAGGGTGTGGATCTGCCGGGTGAACAGCAGCACATCGACGTGAGCGATCTTCGGCTTGAAGAAGTCGAGGTGGATGCCGTCGCCCTTCTTGAGCGCACTGGCCGGCGCCGCCTTGATCTCGATCGGCGTGATGCCCGTGTTGGCCAGGTTGCCGGCGACCTCCCCGGCGGTGGCGGCTTCCACGACGCCGAGCACGATTTCCCCGGCGCCGTTGCGTCCGCGATAAGAGAAGGCGCCCACGGCCCTATTCCTCCAGCTGGCTGGAAATGTGCATCGCCTCTTCCACCGTGGTGACGCCGTTTACAACCAGGCGCACCGCGTCGCGCCGCAGGGTGTTGCCCGCCATCTGCTCGCGGCCGATGCGGATGAACTCGTTGGGATCGCCGTGGTTGGCCGCTTCGGCCAGCGCGTTGGTCATCTCGACGAACTCGTAGACGCCCTGGCGGCCGGTGTAGCCGGTATTGGCGCAGTGCGCGCAGCCGGCGCCGCGGCGGTACTTGAAGGCATCGACGCGCTCGCCCAGCTCGTACTTCAGCCATTCGCGCTCCTGCGGCGTCAGTTCGTGCGGCTCGGCGCAGTTCTGGCAGATCACCCGCACCAACCGCTGCGCCAGTACCAGCTGGATCGACATCGCCACCATGAAGCGCGGCACGCCCATGTCGAGCAGGCGGATCGGCGTGGTGAGCGCGTCGTTGGTATGCAGCGTGGAGAGCACCATATGGCCCGTCATGGCAGCCCGCATGCCGATCTCGGCGGTCTCCTGGTCGCGCATTTCGCCGACCAGGATGATGTCCGGGTCCTGGCGCAGCGCGGTGCGCAGCACCCGCGAGAAGGTGAGGTCGATCTTCTCGTGCACCTGCACCTGGTTGAGGCCGGGCAGCCGGTACTCGACCGGGTCCTCGACGGTGATGATCTTCTTCTCGGGCGAGTTCAGCTCGTTGAGCGCGGCGTAGAGCGTGGTGGTCTTGCCCGAGCCGGTCGGCCCGGTGACCAGCACGATGCCCGAGGGCTTGGAGATGGCGTGGCGGAAACGCTCGAGCACGGCCGGCGGCATCTGCAGGCGGTCGAGTTCGGTCAGGCCGGCGTTCTGCGCAAGCAGACGCATCACCACCGATTCGCCGTACTGCGTCGGCATGGTGGAGATCCGCACGTCGACGTTGGCGCCGCGCAGCTTGATGTTGAAGCGGCCGTCCTGCGGCAGGCGCTTCTCGGAGATGTCCAGCCCGGACATGATCTTCAGGCGCAGCACCACGGCGGAGGAGATCTTGCTGTCGGCCTCGGTCTGGACGTGCAACACGCCGTCGATGCGGAAGCGGATCAGCAGCGACTTTTCCTGCGGCTCGATGTGGATGTCTGAGGCGCGGGTCTTCATCGCCTCCTCGAACACCGTCTGCAGCAGCCGCACCACCGGCGCGTCCTCGGCTCCCAGGGTCGTCCCGAGGAGGGCGCCGAAGTCTCCCGGCAGGTCGCCCATCTCCTGCGTCAGGTCCTTGGCGAGGTTGGAGATTTCCTCGGTGCGGCGATAGACGCGGTCGAGCAGCGGCAACAGCTGGCTCTCGATGATGACGGCGACGTCGAAGTCGCGCTTGAGCAGGCGCGAGACGTCGTCGTAGTTCTCGAGGTTGGCGGGGTCGGTGAAGCCGACCTGCAGCACGCCGTTGCGCTCGTCGAGCACCAGGGCGCGGAAGCGGCGCGCCTGGGGTTCGGGGATCAGCTTGATGAGGTCCGGCTTGGGCTGGAAATTGCGCAGATCGACGTATTCGGCGCGCAGCTGGCGCGCGAGCGCCTTGGCGATCGAATCTTCCGTGGTGTAGCCGCTCTCGACGAAGATGCGGCCGAGCTTGCGTCCGCTGCGCTTCTGTTCGGTGAGCGCGAGCTTGAGCTGCTCCTCGGTGAGCAGTCCCTGCTGGATCAGCAGGTCCCCGAGTCGGATCCGTTCCGGCGCGCGGGCCATTGGGTCACTCCATCAAGTTTCCGGCGACAATGGCGCCGACGGCGCATTATGGCCCACATCGCCGTCCCCGGTCACGACAACAGGGCTCGTTCTGCAGATCATATGTTCAACGTCGTCCTCTACCAGCCCGAAATCCCGCCCAATACGGGCAACGCCGTGCGGTTGTGCGCCAACGCCGGCGTGGCCCTGCACCTCGTCAAGCCGCTCGGCTTCAGCATCGATGCCCCGGCGCTGCGGCGCGCCGGGATGGACTACGCGGAGTTTGCCGTGGTGACCGTCCATGACAACTGGGCAGCCTGCCGCGCGGCGCTCGCCGGCCGGCGCTGGTTCGCCATGACGACCAAGGCGACGCGGCGCCTGCACGACCAGCGCCTGGAGCCGGGCGACGTGTTCGTCTTCGGGCCGGAATCGCGGGGGCTGCCCGAAGAAGTGTTGGCGGAGTTCCCGGCCGAGTCCTGGCTGCGGCTGCCGATGATGCCGGGGAATCGGAGCGTCAACTTGTCTAACGCGGTGGCGGTGACGGTGTACGAAGGCTGGCGGCAGAACGGGTTTGTCGGGAGCGAGTAGCGCCATTCGGTCCGGCAAGGCTGCCCCGCTCTGCTCCGTGTCCCCCGGCGGACAAGGGCGATAAGGCGTCCGCCTCCTCCTTTACCTGCGCAGAGCAGGGCACCCCCGCCGGCCCATGCGACCGCCTTGGGCGCCTTGGCTACTCGCTCTTGGTGTCGCGCTGCATCAGGCGGTCGACCACGTCGGTCGGCGCGATGATTCCTTCGAGCACGTCGTGGACCGCCGCCGTGATCGGCATGTCGATGCCCAGCGCGGCGGCGCGGCGCATCACCTCGCGGGTGGTCGGCACGCCTTCGGCGACGTGGCCCAGTTCGCGCGTGATGTCGTCGAGCGGCTTGCCCTTGGCGAGCGCTAGGCCGACGCGGCGGTTGCGCGAGAGGTCGCCGGTACAGGTGAGGATGAGGTCGCCCAGGCCGGAGAGGCCCATGAAGGTCTCGCGCTTGGCGCCGAGCGCGACGCCGAAGCGGGTGATCTCCGCCAGTCCGCGAGTGAGCAGCGCGGCGCGGGCATTGAGGCCGAGGCCGAGGCCGTCGCAGATGCCGGTGGCGATGGCGAGCACGTTCTTGACGGCGCCGCCGACTTCCGCGCCGATCAGGTCGTCGTTGGCGTAGATGCGCAGCCGGCGGCCGTGCAGTTCCTCGGCCCAGTGCCTGGCGAAGGCGGCGTCGCGGGAGGCGAGGGTCACCGCCGTCGGCTGGCCGTTGGCCACTTCCTCGGCGAAGCTCGGGCCGGTCAGGGCGCCGCAATGGGATTCGTGCAGCGTGGCGTCTACGACCTGGTGAGGCAGCAGGCCGCTTTGCGCTTCCAGGCCCTTGCAGACCCAGACGAAGGGCAGCCCCGGCGCATGGCGCGCCAGCGCCTCCAGCGTCGGCCGCAGGCCGGCTACCGGGGTGGCGACGATGGCGAACTGGGCGTCACGCAGCGTCGTCGGAATGTCGTCGCTGATCGCCATGTCGACCGGCAGCGGGTGGCCCGGCAGGAAGCGGCGGTTCTCGCGATCAGCGCGCATCGCCGCGGCGTGGTCGGCTTCCAGGGTCCACAGGGCGACGGCATGGCGCGGCGCGAAGGCCAGCGCCAGGGCGGTGCCCCAGGCGCCGGCGCCGAGGATGGCGATTCTCATGGCAATCGAGTCCCTACAGACCCCAGACCTGCGAGGCCTTGATGAAGCCGCCCTGACCGTCGCGATGCCTGACCTTCGCCCAGCCGAGCGGGCCCGGCTCGACGAATTCGAGGACGACGTCCTTCGCGGCCTCGAACACCAACGGCGACTTGTCGTCGGGCTGGGCATACACCTGGGCGCGGTCGGCCTTCACCATCACGGTGCGCTGCTGGCTGAGGAAGCGCTTCTCGATCCAGGCCAGATCGCCCTTGGGATCGCGCACCTTGACCCAGGCGTCGAGCGTGACGACGGCCTCGACCGGCGTGCCGGGCGCGATGGCGAACAGCGGGCGCGCCTTCGCCGATGGCGCATCGTACATGACGGCCGGCTCGGCCACCGACAGGTAATCGAGCGCCCAGGCGGGTCCGGCGAGGACGAGTGCGGCGAGCAGCGCGAGCCGGCGCATGGGCTTACTGAATCTGGGGCGCGCCTTCGGCGGCGGCTCCGCCCGATTGAGCCTGCTGCTGCAGGCGCTGGTGGTACATGTTCTCGAAGTTGACCGGCGCCAGGATGACGGGCGGGAAGCCGGCGCGCACCACGGCGTCGGAGATCACTTCGCGCGCGTAGGGGAACATGATGTTGGGACAGGCAACGCCGATGATCGGCTCGAGGTCCTGGTCCGGCACGTTGCGGATGTGGAACAGGCCGGCCTGGGCGACTTCCACCAGGAACAGCGTCTTTTCCTTCAGCTTCGCGGTGACCGTCACGGTGAGGACGACGTCGAAGATGGCCTCGCCGACCGCCGTGCCGGTGGTGGCCAGCTGCACCTGGATTTCCGGCTGCTCGCGCTCGAGGAAACACTGCGGCGCATTCGGCACTTCGAGGGAGAGGTCCTTGACGTAGAGCTTCTCGACGTTGAAAACGGGTTGCCCTGCTTGCTGCTGCGCTGCGTCGGTCATGATGGTCTGCGGTCGAAAAAGGCGTATTAGAACATGCCGGCCGCGTCAGGCGGCCGCCAGCAGCGCGTCGAGCTTGCCCAGCCGCTCCAGTTCGTGGAGATCGTCGCAGCCGCCGACGTGCGTCTCGCCGATGAAGATCTGCGGCACGGTGCGCGCGCCGGGCACCCGCGTTTCCATCTCCTTGCGGCGTTCCGGTTCGAGATCGACGCGGATCTTCTCGATGTCCGTCACGCCCTTGCGCTTCAGGAGCTGCTCGGCGCGGATGCAGTAGGGGCAGACGGCGGTGGCATACATCTGGACTTTGGCCATGGCTATGTCTCCGAAGGGTCAGCCCTTGGTGGTCACCGGCAGGCCGGCATCGCGCCAGGCACCCATGCCGCCGGCGAGGTTGAAGACGCGCTCGAAACCAGCCTTCTTCAGCGTGGCGCAAGCGGACGAGGAGCGGTTGCCGCTGGCGCAGCAGACGATGATCGGCTTGTCCTTGACCTTCGAAAGCTCCGAGATGTGGTCGCCGAGCTGCCCGAGGGCGATGTGGCGGGCATTGGGGATGTGGCCGCTCGACCACTCGCCGGTCTCGCGCACGTCGACCACGACGCCGTCCTCGCGGTTGATGAGGCTGGTGGCCTCGGCGACGCTGATGCCGGCGGTGCCTTTCAGCGTGGTCCAAAGCAGCATGCCGCCGCTGACGACCGCCAGCAGGACCCAGGTGATGTTCTCCTGAATGAACTCCATGGATGACCTTCTAAAGGAAAGAGATGTGAGGACTTATGGCGGCGATACGCCGCAGAACACTTCGCGCATCAGTGCCACCAACTGCAGCGTGCGCTGGTCGGCGACGCGGTAGAAGACCCGGTTGGCATCCTTGCGGGTCTGCAGCACGCCCTTGTCGCGCAGGATCGCCAGATGCTGCGAGATGTTGCTCTGCGAGGTGCCGACCGCCTCGACGATGTCCTGGACGCAGACCTCGTCCGGACCGAGCACGCAGAGGATTTTCAGGCGCAGCGGATGCGAGATCGCCTTTAGCGCCCGCGCCGCCGTTTCGATGTGCTCCCTGTGGTCGACCAAATCCACAATGCTGGTATTCACTTCGGGCTCCGCCTCCAATTTCCGAATATTATAAAGCACTGGAAGCGCCGAACCGCGGCAAATCTGGCGCATGCCGCCCCCGGCGCCTTATCATTCCCGGCTGTCCAATCAATTCCGCGCGAAATCCCATGCACAAGATCGTTCTCCTTCGCCACGGCGAATCCACCTGGAACCAGGAAAACCGCTTCACCGGCTGGACCGACGTCGACCTCACCGAAAAGGGACGTGCCGAGGCGGTCGCGGCGGGCCAATTGCTCAGGCAGGAAGGCTACCGCTTCGACCTCGCCTTCACCTCGGTGCTGAAGCGCGCCAACAAGACCCTCAACGTGGTGCTGGAAGAGCTCGATCAGCTGTGGATTCCCGTCGAGCATTCCTGGCGGCTGAACGAGCGCCACTATGGGGCGCTGCAGGGACTCAACAAGGCCGAGACGGCCGCCAAATACGGCGACGCCCAGGTCAAGATCTGGCGCCGCGCCTACGATACCCCGCCGCCGCCGCTGCCGGACGGCGACCCGCGCATCGATGCCGACGATCCCCGCTACGCCGACATCCCGGCCGGCCAGTTCCCGCGCACCGAGTGCCTGAAGGACACGGTCGCCCGCTTCGTACCTTACTGGCTCGAGACCATCGCCCCGGCCGTCAAGGCAGGCCAGCGCGTCATCATCGCCGCGCACGGCAACAGCCTGCGCGCGCTCATCAAGTACCTCGACAACGTCTCGGACGCCGACATCGTCGAGCTCAACATCCCGACGGCGCAGCCGCTGGTCTACGAACTGGATGCCGAGCTGAAGCCGATCAAGCACTACTACCTCGGCGACGCCGAGGCGATCAAGAAGGCGATGGAAGCCGTTGCCAACCAAGGCAAGGCCAAGTAAGCGGGCAACGGCCTTGCTGGCGGCGCTGTGGCTGCCGCTGGCGGCCGCCGCAGCGCCGATCGCCGAGAAGAAGGCCGAACTCTCCGATCTGCGCGGCCGCATCGACGCGCTGCGCCGCGATCTCGCCAAGAGCGAGGAGTCCCGGGCCTACGCCGCGGACCAGCTGCGCGAGACCGAATCGGCCATTTCCGACGCCAACCGCCGCCTGCGCGACCTGGCTGGCCAGCGCACCCAGGCGGCTGCCGATCTCGCCGAGCTCGAGCAGCAGACGCGCAAGCTGCTGAGCCAGACCGAGACCCAGCAGCAGCAGCTGGCGCGCCTGATGTTCCGCCATTACGTGCGCGGCGAATCCGACGCGATGCAGCTCGTCATCGCCGGCCGCGATCCCAACCAGGCGGCGCGCGACTACCACTTCCTGACCCTGCTGTCGAAGGCCAAGGCCGACCTCATCGGCAGCCTGCGCGCCGCCGCGACGGAGAAGACCCGGCTGGCCGACGCCGCGCGCGCCAAGACCGAGGAGCTGGCGTCGATCGAGAAGCAGCAGCAGCAGGAGCGTGCCGCCCTGGTCGACCAGCGCCAGCAGCGCCAGGCGACCCTCGCCAAGGTGGCGGGCCGCATCCGCGCCCAGCAGCGCGAGATCGGCACCATGAAGCGCGACGAGCAGCGCCTCGGCAAGCTGATCGAGGGCCTCGCCCGGATCGCCGCGGCGCGTCCCCATGCGAAGGTCAAGGCGGCCCGACCGGCGCCCGAGACCACCGTGCGCAATGCGCGGGTCCCCGATCCGGCGGATGCCGGCGGCGCCTTCGCCGCATTGAAGGGGCGGCTGCACCTTCCGGTGCGCGGCGAGATCGCGGGCCGCTTCGGCGGCCGCCGCGCCGAGAGCGGCGCGACGTGGAAAGGCCTGTTCATCCGCGCCCCGGAAGGCAGCGAGGTGCGAAGCGTAGCGGCGGGCAGCGTGGTGTTCGCCGATTGGCTGCGCGGCTTCGGCAACCTGATGATCGTCGACCACGGCGACGGCTTCCTGTCGGTCTATGGCAACAACGAATCGCTGCTGCTGCAGGCGGGCGAAAACGTGGCTGCCGGTCAGGTCATTGCCACCGTGGGCAACAGCGGTGGCAACGTAGAATCAGGTTTATACTTTGAACTCAGGCACCAGGGGCAGGCGTTCGACCCTCTGAAATGGGCGAGCCTGCGCTAGTGCGTCCCCCCGGAGATTCCATGCGCAGCAAGCTACAAAAGGCCGGTCTCGTCTTCATCGGACTCGTCGCCGGCATCCTCATCAGCGTCAACTTTTCCGCCATCGCGCAAAAGGACGGACCGAGCCCGCTGCCGGTCGAGGAGCTGCGCTCCTTCGCCGATGTGTTCAGCGCGATCAAGCAGGGTTACGTCGAGCCCATCGACGACAAGAAGCTGATCACCTACGCGATCTCCGGCATGCTGTCCAACCTGGATCCGCATTCCGCCTACCTCGACGCGGACGCCTTCAAGGACCTGCAGGTCAGCACGCAGGGCGAATTCGGCGGGCTGGGCATCGAGGTCGGCATGGAAGACGGCTTCGTCAAGGTCGTCTCGCCGATCGAGGACACCCCGGCCGACCGCGCCGGCGTCAAGGCCGGCGACCTCATCATCAAGCTCGACGAGACGCCGGTGAAGGGCATGACCCTCAACGACGCCGTCAAGCGCATGCGCGGCAAGCCGAAGACCCCGCTCAAGCTCACCATCGTGCGCAAGGGCGAGACCAAGCCGATCGAGCTCACCATCCTGCGCGACAAGATCAAGGTGCAGAGCGTCAAGTCGAAGATGATCGAGCCGGGCTACGGCTACCTGCGCATCACGCAGTTCCAGGAAGAGACCACCGCCGACGTCGCCAAGCATCTCGACAAGCTGTTCCGCGCCGCAGAGGCCAACAAGTCGGCGGACGGCAAGCCCGAGACCCTAAAGGGCCTGGTGCTCGACCTGCGCAACGACCCGGGCGGCCTGCTGCACAGCGCCATCGGCGTTTCGGCCGCCTTCCTGCCGGCGAAGAGCCTGGTGGTGTCGACCGACGGGCGCACCGAGGACGCCAAGCGCAAGTACCTGGCGAGCACCGACGACTACCTGCGCGGCCAGAAGGACGATCTGCTGAAGACCTTGCCGGCCGCAGCCAAGGGGGTTCCGCTGGTCGTGCTGGTCAACGGCGGCTCCGCCTCGGCTTCCGAGATCGTCGCCGGTGCGCTGCAGGATCATCATCGCGCCGTCATCATGGGCACCCAGACGTTCGGCAAGGGCTCGGTGCAGACCATCCTGCCGCTGCCCAACAATACGGCCATCAAGCTGACCACGGCGCGCTACTACACGCCGAGCGGCCGCTCGATCCAGGCCAAGGGCATCACGCCCGACGTCGTCGTCGAGGAGTCCGCCAACGGCGACACCCGCGAGCGCATCCGCGAGGCCGACCTGGAGCGCCATCTCGACAACGACAAGGACCAGTCCGCCGGCAAGGCCGACAAGGTCTCCAAGCCGCACGTGAAGAACGGCAAGCCGGAAGACGAAGAAGCCGCCAAGCCGCCGGCCTTCGAGGTCGCCGGCAAGAACGACTACCAGCTCGGACAAGCGGTGAATCTGCTGAAGGCCTGGCAGATCATCAAGCACTGACCCGGCGCGCTCGCATCGTGGACGTCGAACGTGCCAGACTGATGCGGGACAAGGAGCGGGGGCTGCATCGCCCCCACGCTCTGGCGCCCCAGGCGGGCACCCGCAAGCACCGCGAGATTCGCTTCAACAAGCTGCGTCCGTGGCAGGTCGAGCAGGCCCAGGCGCTGCTCGGCAGCCTCGAGCGGATCGAGGTCGCGCCCGGCATGCTGCCCAACAGCGTCTCGGTCTGGTACGAGATCACCGACTACACGATGGAAGGCCTGGAAAGCGCGCTGATCGCGCAGGGCTTCCATCTCGAGAACACCCTCTACTGCAAGATGATCCGCGCGCTGGTGTACTTCTGCGAAGAGACCCAGCTGCGCAACATGCACCAGCCCGAGCGCCTCATCAAGAAGTCCAACGAGATCTACTCGAAGGCCTGGGAGCATCATCCGCACGGCGACCACGACGATACGCCGGTCGAACTCAGGCAAGACCGCTGAGCTCCTTGCTAGAGGTTTTGCAGTGAACGACGAGCAGCTCCTCCGCTACAGCCGACACATCCTGCTGCCCGAGATCGGCGTCGAAGGGCAGGAGAAGCTGCTGGCGGCGCGGGCGCTGGTGATCGGCGCCGGCGGCCTCGGCTCGCCGGCCGCCTACTATCTCGCCTCGGCCGGGATCGGCACGCTGGCGCTGGCCGACGGCGACACGGTCGACCTCACCAACCTGCAGCGCCAGATCTTGCACACCACGGCCTCGGTCGGCGTGGCGAAGGCCGAGTCGGGCGCGCGCACGCTGGCGGGCATCAATCCGCTCTGCAAGGTGATTCCCCTCACCGAACGCCTCGCCGGCGCGGCGCTCGATGCCGAAGTCGCGCGGGCCGACGTCGTGCTCGACTGCTGCGACAACTTCACGACCCGCCACGCGGTCAATCGCGCCTGCGTGGCGCACAAGGTGCCGCTCGTGTCCGGCGCCGCGATCCGCTTCGACGGCCAGATCGCCGTGTTCGACAAGCGGCGCGAAGACGCCCCTTGCTACCACTGCCTGTTTCCCGAAAGCCAGGACGTCGAGGAAATGCGCTGCGCCATCATGGGCGTGTTCGCGCCGCTGACCGGCATGGTCGGCACGACCCAGGCCGCCGAAGCCCTCAAGATCCTGATCGGCTGCGGCGAAAGCCTCGCGGGCCGGCTGCTGCTGCTCGACGGGCTGGCCATGGAATGGCGCAGCATCGCGGTGCCCCGCGATCCGCACTGCGCGGTCTGCGGCTCCGCGGCCCACCCGCGGTCCTGAACCGCGCTTCCTCCTACCTCGGCTGGACGTTGATGAAGGGCGTCGCGCCGCCCGACACCTGCGGCAGCTTGCCGTCCCACTTCTCGATGGCGCGGCGCTGGTTCTCGATCTCCCGCAGCCGGATGAGCTCCGAGGTCACCTGCTGCTTCTGCAGCGCCAGCGACTCGGCCTCGGCCTTGGCCTGCGTCACCTTCTGCTCGGCCTCCACGCGGATGCGCTGAAGGTCGCGCTCGGCCTTCAGCTTGAGCTGCTCGGCCGTGGTCTTCGCTTCGATCGCCTCGTTGAAGCTCTTGGAGAAGGCGAAGTTCACGATGGAGAACTCGTCCACGACCACGCCATGCCGCACCAGGCGCTCGGTGAGCAGCGCGCGGATGCGGTCGCGCACCTCCGGCCGCTTGGCGATCAGTTCCTCCGCCGTGTATTGCGCGGTAGCCGCCTTCACCGCTTCCTGCACCGCGGGCACGATGATGCGGTCGCCGATGTTCTGCCCGAGGTCGCGGAAGACGTTGGCGGCCTCGGCGGGATTGACATGGAAATTGAGCGCCACCGTCGTGTGCACCTGCTGCAGGTCGCGCGACGCCGCATCGCCGGCACCTTCGCCCTTCTGGATGCGGACGTCCATCAGGTGGACCGTCTGCGCGACCGGGATGATGAGGTGCAAGCCCTCGTCGAGCACGTCGGGCGACACCTTGCCGAAGGTGGTGACGACGCCGCGGCTGCCGGCCGGCACGATGGCGAAGGGAGAGAAGATCCACAGCAGCAGCAGGATGACGACGACGGCGGCGGCTTTGGCGATCAGGGAAGGCATGGCGCGTACTCCGGTGAAGATGGAAGACGAGGGACGTGAATCGGATCTCCCCGATCGCTGGCCTTTCGGCCGTGCGGCGGAGATGACTTCGGGAAAGGGCGGGCCGAGCTGCCAGGCAAGCCAGAGCGCCCGGGCGGCGACCACCAGCATGAACCCGACCTTGCCGAAGGCCGCCAGGGCGAACAGTGCGGCGACGATGACGCCGGCATTCATGAAGCGGCGCCAGAGCTGGACGGGCGGCAGCTTGCGCAATTCGGCGAAGCCGAGCTTGATGCGCTCCAGGATCGCAGCCGGCGTCAGGTTCGGATCGAACGACATGCCAGGATGCTAACGCATTCCCCCGGCATTCGCATTCGGCCGGGATCGATTACCATCCTCGGCGGCCCACCCGATGCCCCGGAGAACAGCGGGTCGCCTACGAGGCGCCGTCGCGATGGGAAACGCCGGTTCTAGAGCATGCGGCGATGCCGCACGCGGCCCGGCGCGTGTGCAATGACCACCGAGAACACCAGCAATCCCCAGAAGGCCGGCGAGCCCAGCGCGCCGAGGGCCGCCAGCGCGGCCAGAAGACCCGCCTTCAGCACCACGGCAAGGCCGCTCACCTGCCTCAGATAGGCGCGATTGGACCAACTGTCGAGCAGCGCGATGCCGAGTCCGGCGACGACCAGCAGCAGGGGGAAAGCGCCGGTCGGCGGTTCGCCGTGCAGCAGCGCGCTGCCGAGGCCGACGACGCCTGCGACATGGCCGACCCGCAGCAGCGCAATGAGGGCGACGCGCCCGGGAAAGTCGCGGTGGTCGCCGGAGCGCATGCCGGCTAGGCGGTCTTGAAGCGCGCGCGCAGGCGCTGGTCGCGGCCGACGCGCCGGCTGTCGAAGACTTCGAGTTGCTGCCGGCTGGCCAGTTCGGTCAGTTCCGGCAGTACGGCCAGGCCGCGCGCCTTGTCGCCGAGCAGGATGGGCGCCTGGTAGATCAGCAACTCGTCCACCAACCCCGCGTTGATGAGCGCGCCGTTGAGCCTTGCGCCCGCCTCCACCAGAATCTCGTTGATGCCGCGGCGTCCGAGCTCGGCCAGCATGCCGGCGAGATCGACGCGGCCCGTGCCGTCGGGCAGGAAAACCACCTCGGCACCCCGCTCGCGCAGCGTGGCGGTGCGGGCCTCGTCCTCGCTGGAGCAGAAGACCAGCGTGTTTCCGCCCTGCAGGATGCGCGACGTCGGCGGCAGTTCGAGCCAGCCGTCGAGCACGACGCGCAGCGGCTGCCGCGGGGTTTCCACTTCGCGCACGGTCAGGCTGGGATCGTCGTCGCGCACCGTGCCGATGCCCGTCAGAATGGCGCACGAGCGCGCGCGGAAGGCATGGGCGTCGCGGCGCGCATCGGGCCCGGTGATCCATTGCGACTTGCCGTTGGCCAGCGCCGTCCGGCCGTCGAGGCTGATTGCAGCCTTGAGCCGAAGCCAGGGGCGGCCGCGCGTCATGCGGGAGACGAAGCCGATGTTGAGTTCGTTCGCTTCGGCCGCCATCAGGCCAGCGGACGTCGCGATGCCCGCTGCGGCAAGGCGCGCCAGACCCTTTCCGGCGACCTGCGGATTGGGGTCCTCCATGGCGGCTACCACGCGCGTCACGCCGGCCGCGATGAGGGCGTCGGCGCAGGGCGGCGTGCGGCCGTGATGGCTGCAAGGCTCAAGCGTGACGTAGGCGGTCGCGCCGCGCGCACGCTCGCCGGCCTCGCGCAGCGCGACAACCTCGGCATGCGGCCCGCCGGCCTTCTCGTGCCAGCCTTCGCCGACCGCCGTGCCGTCGCGCACCAGCACGCAGCCGACGCGCGGGTTCGGCGTGGTGGTGTAAAGGCCGTGCGCGGCCAGGCCGAGCGCTTGAGCCATGAATCGGTGATCGGCGGCGGTGAACTTCATGCCGGGCGGGGACGCCTCACGCGCGGCTTCTTGACCTCGCGGATGGCATCGGAGAACTCGTCGAGGTCCTCGAAGTTGCGATAGACCGAAGCGAAGCGGATGTAGGCGACCTTGTCGAGCTTCTTGAGCTCGCGGATCACCAGTTCGCCGATGCGGTCGGACGCGACCTCGCGCTCGGCCATCTGCACCAGCTTCTCCTCGATGCGGTCGATCGCCGCGTCGAGGCTCTCGGTGGTGACCGGCCGCTTGCGCAGCGCCAGCATCATGCTGGACTTGAGCTTGTCGCGGTCGTATTCGGTGCGGCTGCCGTTCTTCTTCACCACCAGCGGCAGCTGCAATTCGACGCGCTCGTAGGTGGTGAAGCGCTTGTCGCAGGTGAGGCAGCGACGACGGCGACGTACGGTGTCGCCGTCCTCGTTCTCACGGGTGTCCACTACCTGCGTGTTCGGGTCAGCGCAGTAGGGGCACTTCATGGCTTCTTAGGCGCCGTACACCGGGAACTTCTTGCACAGCTCGGCCACCTTGCCGCGCACCGTCTCGATCACCGACTCGTCGGCCGGCGCATCGAGCACGTCGGCGATCAGGTTGGCGACCTTCTCGGCCTCGATCTCGGTGAAGCCGCGGGTCGTCATGGCCGGCGTGCCGATGCGGATGCCGGAGGTGACGAAGGGCTTCTGCGGATCGTTGGGGATGGCGTTCTTGTTGACCGTGATATGGGCCTTGCCCAGCACCGCTTCGGCTTCCTTGCCGGTGATGTTCTTGGCGCGCAGGTCGACCAGGAAGACGTGGGACTCGGTGCGGCCGGAAACGATGCGCAGGCCGCGGCTCTGCAGCACCTTGCACATCACCTGGGCG
>DASVZI010000062.1:0-20259 GCA_036391735.1 Rhodocyclaceae bacterium | reverse complement strand
GAAATGCACCGCTCGGCGGTCACGCTGGCGCACATCGCATCGAGCGGCAATGCCTCGTCGAAGGACATCCAGGCGGCCGTCAAGGAGATCCAGGCGCAGATCGACCGCATCGATTGCGACACGCGCCAGGCCGGCTGCCTGACGGAGCAGTCGGGCAAGCAGGCGATCGAGAACGGCCAGGTCATCCGCGCGGCCGCGACGCGGATCAACGCGCTGGCGCAGGGCGTGGAGTCGGCCGCCGACCGCGTCTTCGCGCTGGCGACGGCGGGCGGCAACATCGCGAGCCTGGTCTGCGAGATCCGCGAGATCGCCGACCAGACCAACCTGCTGGCCCTGAATGCCGCCATCGAAGCGGCCCGCGCCGGCGAGTCTGGCCGCGGCTTCGCCGTGGTGGCGGACGAGGTCCGCAAGCTGGCGGAGCGCGTTTCGGCCGCGACCCAGTCGATCTCCGAGCAGGTGCGCGAAATCGCGACGACGTCGAAGCTGTCGACCGAATTGATGCGCGAGGTGGTCGACGACATGCGCGAACATATCGACCTGGCGGGCGCGGCCGGTTCCGCCATGTCCGACATCGAGTCCTCGGCCCGCCAGGTCGTCTCGGTAGTCGATCAGATCGGCCGGCAAGTCAGCGTCGGCCATGCCTCGAGCAAGGAGATCGTCGCGCGGGTCGACACCATCGAGGGCCTGCTCAGCCATGCGGATGCGGCGGCCGGCCACACGCGGCAATCGGCGGATGCCATCCGCGACATCTCCGCGCGCATGGCGAACATCGTCAATCGCTTCCGCATCGCTGCGCAGCCGGCCGCCTGATCCGGACGGTCGCAATGCCCGGCCGGGAAGCAGTGCGTCCCCGATTCGGGCACAATGCCGGCGCACGCGGCGCCGCAGCGTCCGCTCCACGACATTCCTTCCCGCCATGGCCCTCAAATCCACCGTCTTCAAGGCGAACCTCGAGATCGCCGACATCGATCGCGGCTACTACGCGACGCACAACTTGACGCTCGCGCGCCATCCTTCCGAAACCGACGAGCGGATGATGATGCGGCTGCTCGCCTTCGCCCTCTACGCCGACGAGCGGCTCGAATTCGGCAAGGGCCTTTCCACCACCGACGAGCCCGCGCTGTGGCTCAAAAAGCTCGACGGCAGCATCGAGTTGTGGATCGAGGTGGGCCTGCCCGACGAGCGCATCGTGCGCCGCGCGGCGGGCCGCGCCGAGCGCGTCGTCGTGCTCGCCTACGGCGGCAGGACCGTCGACCTGTGGTGGGCGAAGGAAGGCAACACCCTTTCGCGCCTGGGCAACCTCACCGTCCTGGCCATCGACCCCGAACAGTCGGCCGCACTCGCCGACCTCGTCGAGCGCGGCATGCAGTTGAACGTCACCCTGCATGAGGGACAGGTGATGTTCGGCAACGGCGCGGATACGGCGACCATCGAACCCAGGCCACTGCACGGGAAGCCGTGAACGCGCCCGAAGGCGTGGCAGCGAGCCGGCCTCAGTGCTTCGCCGCCTCGTAGAGCGGCATCAGTTTCGGCACCAGCGCTTCCATGGTCTTGATGCGGCTCTCGTCCGTCGGATGCGTGCTCAACAGCGCCGGCGGCCGCGAACCGCGCTCGGCCTGCATCATCTTCTGCCATATGGTGACGCCTGCGTGCGGATCGTAGCCGGCGCGCGCCGCGAGTTCGAGCCCCATGCGGTCGGCCTCGTCCTCGTCGGTGCGGCTGAAGCGCGTTTGCACCAGCGCCTTGTAGCCGATGTCGGCCAGGCTGGAGGAGACCTGTCCGAGGCCCAGCACGGCGCTGCCGATGTCGATCGCCGCCCGCGCCGCCAGCTCCTGCGACAATTGCTCGCGCGAATGCTCGCGCAGCGCGTGCGAGATCTCGTGGCCGAGCACCACTGCGATCTCGGCGTCGCTCGGCTGCAGCTGCCGGATCATTCCCGAATACACGCCGATCTTGCCGCCCGGCATGCAGAAGGCGTTGATCTCGTCCTTGTCGATGACGCTCACTTCCCAGTGCCACTTCAGCGCATCCGGCCGGAACACCGCGGTTTGCGGTACCAGGCGGGCGACGATCCCATTGACTCGCCGCAGCAACGCCGGGTCGCGATCGAGCTGGCCCTTCGCCGCCGCCTCGGCCTTGAGCTTGCTGTAGGCCTGCGCGGACACGCTGTTCATCTCTTCCGACGACACCAGCATCAGCTGCCTGCGCCCCCCGCCCACCTCGCCCGGCGAGGTCGTGCTGGCGCACCCGCCCAGCAGCAGCGACATCAGGCACAGGAGCATGGCGGCGATGCGGGTAGCTGGCTTCATCGGTCGAACGGGTAGGACGACAGCTCAACATTAGCAGCCATGCGGCATCGGCGTGAGGACCGAACGGACCAGGAAGTCGCGATGCCGCCGAGGACGCGGCGTCCCGGGTGCGGGTGCTAACCTACGATCTTGAACTCGAATACACGCAAATAGGCATATCCGAATGCGAGCGCTGGAACTCAAGATCCCGCCGCCCGTGCTCGCACTCGTCTTCGCAATCGGCATATGGCTGATTGCGCGCACCTGGCCCGCCTTCGACTTTGCCTTCCCCGGGCAAACCATGGTCGCGATCGCGCTGGCCGGCGCCGGCATCGCCTTCGGCCTCGCAGGCGCCCTCGCCTTCCACCATGCGAATACCACGCACCACCCGATGCGCCCCCACCAGACCTCCGCCCTCGTCACCCGCGGGCCCTACCGCATCAGCCGCAACCCCATGTACGTCAGCCTGCTCGCCGTCCTCGCCGCCTGGGCGCTGCATCTCGGCAACGCGCTGGGCTTCCTGCTGCTGCCGCTGCTGGTCGCCTACCTCGACCGCTTCCAGATCGGACCGGAGGAGAAAGTGCTGGAGGGGAAATTCGGCGAGGCGTTTGCGGGCTACAAGAGAACCGTGCGGCGATGGTTGTGAGAAACGCCGAGATCTGCGCATCGATCGCGGCTACTTCCAGGAGCAGCTCGGCGGCACCGCGGGCCAAAGCGGCCTGTACGCACGTCCCCTGCAAGACCGCGTTCGCATAAAGGTAGGCGCGACGCGTCCTCTTCCTACGCGATGCCGCATGAATATGCGGACTTCAACTCCGGCAATTGATGACTAATATGGGGAGCCGATAGCTTGCCGCCGCCCAGCAGCGGAGGCGGTTGAGATAGCGATTGCGCGATGCCGATTGATCCCGTGCTTCGGCTCCCGCCATGCATCGGTACAGGAGTAGGAGAGGCGGCATGGAAGGACTGCAGCAGAACCCCGAAAGGACCGGTGCCGAGCTTGCGGCGCCGCGCTTCCATGTCCTGGCCGATATAGCGAAGGACATGAGCAGCGCCGTCATGTTTCCGGCCTGTTTCAATGTCTCCATCCGATTGAACCGGTTGCTCAATGCGCGCAATGCATCGGTCGATCGAATCGCGAGCATCGTCGCGGATGATCCGTTGATATGCGGCAAGCTCGTCGGCATGGCCAATTCAGTCGTCTTCAGTCCGAGCGGCGGCCCCCCGGTTCGCGAAGTCAATGCCGCAATCCGGCGCCTGGGGCTGACGAACGTCAGCACCGTTTCGCTCGGCGTCGCCATCAGCCAGATGTCCCACAGCGTCAATCTCGCGGAATTCGACGGCGTTGCGCGGGCCCTCTGGGATCACTCCGTCCGCACCGCGGGTGCGTGCCATGTGATCGCACGCAGGGTGACGTACCTGAACCAGGAGGACGCGCTACTCGCGGGCCTGGTGCACGACATAGGCGCCTTCTACATGCTCTATCGCGCTCCCCAGTATGAAGAGTTGCGCAGACACCCCGAGTCGCTTAGATACCTGGTCGTTCGCTGGCATGAGAGCATCGGAGAATCGCTGCTCGGCCGCATTGGCGCTCCCGACCCCATCGCCCAGGCGGTCCGCGATCACGACCAGGACCGTTGGATTTCGATGCATCCGCGAACGCTCGGCGATCTCGTTCATGTCGCAACCCGCCTGGTGGGGACCACCACGGACCACGTAGTGCCGAAGGACGCCTACCGCGTCGCGTTGCCGGATCTCGAGCCGTATCTGAAAATGCTGCCGGAAATCGGAACACTGTCGAAGGGATTGCTGACGACATTCGCCTGAGGGCCCAAGCAGTTGCATGCCGGTGCGTCAAGCCAAGCAGACCTTGTCCCGACCCGTATTCTTCGCCTCATATAGAGCCGCATCCGCCCTGGACAGCAGCGCATGGGCGTCCTCGTCGTCACTCCTCGCACAGGCGATGCCTATCGAGACAGTGACCGTAGCGACCGTTTTCGCATCGACTCGAATCGACAGCCTCGCGACGGCCCGCCGCAGGCGTTCGGCAACCTGGAGCGCTTGCTGTCCGTCCGTCTCGGGCAGCAAGACCGCGAACTCCTCGCCCCCCATGCGGCCGACGAAGTCCCAGTCGCGCAGCGTTTCGCGGGTCGTATCCACGACCGCACGTAGTACGGCGTCCCCCGCTTGGTGTCCATGGGCATCGTTGACGGACTTGAAATGGTCCAAGTCCAGCATCCAGACGGAAAGAGGATGCCCGTAGCGGCGGCAACGCGCGAATTCCTCGCCGGCATGGTTGAGGAAGCAGCCGCGGTTGGCGATCTGCGTCAGGCTGTCCATATTGGCCGCCTGTTCGAGCGCGCGAATGGATTCCGCCTGGTCCGTCGTGTCGATGCCTACGCCGGCAAGATAGCTCGCTCCGTTCATCTCGAAACGTCGACCGGTCATCAGGATCGAACGGACCCCGCGCTCCTTGGACGGAATGCGCAATACAGCTCGTGCATAGCCCTTCTCGAACGCTTCCTTCAGCCTTCTCGCGGCTTCAGTTCGATCCTCTTCCATCAAGGTCAGCAACGCGCTCCGCTTGTACAGCTCGCGATCGGTCAACCCCGTCAGCTTGTTGACGTTGCTGTTCCAGCGCAGGCAATTGCCTTCGTCGTCCAGGACGAAGAAGATTCCCGGCACGTTCTCGACCAGCATGTCGTCGAACAGCTTCTGCTCCTCGACCTCCTTTTCCGCACGCTTTCGAGCGGTGGTCTCGATGCAGAATCCCGCCACGTACGGCTCATCCTCGATGATGATTCGGCGGGCCGTGCTCAGGAAGTAGCGCGGCCCATTTTCATCCGATCCGATCCGCACCTCCATCTGCGCATATCCCGTGGCGAAGGCCGACAACAACTTGGCGGACGCCAGGCTTCGATCATTCTCGTGAATTAGCGACAGCACCGAGGATCCCCGGAGTTCCTCATCCGCAAGGCCGGTGCGCTCGCGCACGTAGCTGTTCCAACGAACCAGCCTAGCGTCCTGGTCCACCAGATAGAAGGCACTGGGAGCGCAATCCAGGATGTCCTTCAGAACGGCTTTTTCGCGCGCCAGTCCGCGTTCGAAGATGCTGCTTGCCGTCACATCCTCGAGCAGGTGGCGGCAATACCAGAAATTGCCTTTGGGGCAGGGAGTTCCAGTCTCGTGGATCTTGAAGATCCGCCCATCCTCGGCGGTGAAGCTAGGTGCATTTTCCGGCGCCGGCTCGCCGATTTCACACGGGGGCGGCGGAGCGTCGAGTTTGGGCAGGACGCGCCAGAAGGGCTGCCCGATGATTTCGGACATCGGAAGTCCCGCCGTTGCAGCATACGCTTCGTTGCAGCGAAGAATGCGGTGGTCCCGGTCGTGGACGAATGCGGGCTCCCTCGTATGATCCAGGAGCGACGGCCATTCATAGGGCGGCAGCGGCGGCATGGCCCTGGGTGACTCGTCGTCGTTTGCCGCGACAGCAGCCGCTGGCAGCTCGGCAAGCGTACGGCTCCGCCGCCACTGCAATCGGCGCTTGGTGGAATGGAGCGGTTTCATGCGATCCTCTGCGGTCGACGTTTTTGGCGAACCAAGAACTGTCCTTCGGGACCCACGATTCCTGCCAATGAAGGTTTCTTTGTATAGGTCCTGCGATGGGAAGCGCACGGCCCACGTACCTCTGACCCAATGGAAGGCAGGAGATTCAAAGAATCCGTCGGATGCGAACGGTCGCCGTATTGATGCCGGTTGCCGTCGTTCTCGGTACGCAGCAGCGTTCCACGGACCGTCGGTGGCGACGATCCATCTTTAGGCCTTTGGTATCCGCCTACCAAAGAAAAAGGCCGGTACGCAAAACGTACCGGCCTTCTTATTTTGTCCTGGTGGAGGTGAGGAGGATCGAACTCCTGACCTTCGCATTGCGAACGCGACGCTCTCCCAGCTGAGCTACACCCCCAACGAGGCGCGGATTATAGCAGAGCCGCGTCAGACGGGAACCACCTCGTCGACCCGGCATTTGGCGATGCCGAGTTCGGTCTTGACGAGCAGCGGGTAGCGGGTGCCGGGGTAGCGGCCGCGGCGGGCGATGTTGTAGCCGATGACGATGCCGCGCACGACGCCGAGCTTCACCTGTCTTCCAACGACCAGGCCGCGGCGGACGGCGACGCGGACTGCGGCGCCGATCTGCTTGCATTCGCGCGCGGGGCTGGGCGTGCTTTCGATGCCTTGATAAGCGGTCATGTTGACCTCCTTGCCTGCAAGTGAGTTAACGGCCACTTGCCGGCGAAGTTTACGTCTGCCCCGATCCCGCGGCGGCGCGTTTCAGGCGGTCCATCACGGCGCGCCAGGCTTCCGTCTGCGGCGGAGACTGGACCAGAATCCTGGCACAGCCCAGCTTGTCGAGATCGTGCAAGCTGGCGTAGAGATCGTGCGCAAATCCGGCCGCATCGACCGGCGCGCGGCGCCAGACGACCAGTTCGTGCTCGAACGGCGCGTCGAAGCAGGAAATCACGGCCACCTTCTCGCGGGCGACGATGGCATTGCGCACGGCGATGGCCAGGCCGTCGCCGGGAATCAGCGCCAGCCGGGTGCGCGGCGCGTAATGGGCCTCGAGCGAGCCGGAAACGCGCGGTGCCTTCGCGCCCGCGCCCTGCTCCGGCATGTCGCCGAGGATGTTGGCTATCGCTTCGATGCCGACCATGCCGGGCCGCAGGATGGCCGGCCGGGCGCCGGAGAGATCGAGGATGGTCGATTCGATGCCGACGCGGCAGGGGCCGCCGTCGAGCACCAGGGCGACCGCCGCGCCGAGGTCGTCGCGCACATGCTGCGCGGTGGTCGGGCTGACGTGGCCGAAGCGGTTGGCCGAGGGCGCCGCCACGCCGCCGTCGAACTCGCGCAGCAGCGCGAGCGCCAGCGGATGGCCGGGCACGCGCAAGCCCACCGTGTCCTGGCCGCCGGTGACCGCGTCGGGAACGTTCGGCCGGCGCTTGAGGATCAGCGTCAGCGGGCCGGGCCAGAAGGCTTCGGCCAGTTCGAAGGCGGCGTCGGGAATGTCGCGCGCCCAGCGGTCGAGCAGCTCGTCGCCGGGCAGGTGGACGATCAGCGGGTGGTCGGCCGGGCGTCCCTTGGCGGCGAATATCTTCGCGACCGCCGCAGCGTTCGAGGCGTCGGCGCCGAGGCCGTAGACCGTCTCGGTGGGAAAGGCGACCAGTTCGCCGGCGCGCAGCAATTCTGCCGCGCGCTTCAGCTCGGCGGCAGTGTCAGACATGGTTCAGGGCAGATCGGGCAGCGTCTTCGCCAGCACCTTCTCCGTCTGCTTGCGGCGGAACTCGGAGAGCTTCTTCGCCAGGGCGGCGTCGGAGAGGGCCAGCATGCTGACGGCGAACAGGGCGGCGTTGGTGGCGCCCGCTTCGCCGATGGCGAAGGTGGCGACTGGAATGCCGGCCGGCATCTGCACCATCGCCAGCAGCGAATCGAGGCCCTGCAGGTGCTTGGACGGCATCGGCACAGCGAGTACCGGCAGCTCGGTCTTGGCAGCCAGCACGCCGGCGAGATGCGCCGCGCCGCCGGCCGCGCCGATCAGCACCTTCATGCCGCGGCCGGCCGCGCCGCTCGCATAGTCGAGCGCCTGGTCGGGCGTGCGGTGGGCGGAGAGCACCTTCGCTTCGTAGGGCACGCCGAAGTCCTTCAGCGTGGCAGCGGCGGCCTTGAGGGTCGGCCAGTCGCTGTCCGAGCCCATGACGATGCCGACGAGGGGATGCGTCATTTCAAGGTCCTTTCGGCCGATTCCAGGGTGTTGGTGAGCAGCATAGTGATGGTCATCGGGCCGACGCCGCCGGGCACTGGAGTGATGACGCCGGCCACCTCCTTCGCGGATTCGAAATCGACGTCGCCGCAAAGTTTCCCGTCGGGCAGGCGATTGATGCCGACGTCGATCACCGTCGCGCCGGGCTTCACCATGTCGCCGGTAATCATTTTGGCGCGGCCCACGGCGGCGACCAGGATGTCGGCGCGCTTCGTATGGAAGGCGAGATCCTTCGACTGCGAATGGCAGACGGTGACGGTGCAGCTCTTGGCCAGCAGCAGCATGGCCATCGGCTTGCCGACGATGTTGCTGCGGCCCACGATGACGGCCTCGGCGCCCTTGAGCGGGACGTTCTCGGCTTCGAGCATCTTCATCACGCCGTAGGGGGTGCAGGGAATGAAGCGCGGATTGCCCTGCATCAGCGCGCCGACGTTCTCGGCGTGGAAGCCGTCGACGTCCTTCTCGGGCGAGATGGCTTCGAGCACGGCGTCGGCGTCGAAATGCTTGGGCAGCGGCAGCTGCACCAGGATGCCGTGCACGCCCGGGTCGGCGTTAAGTTCGGCGATGCGGTCGAGCACCACCTTGGGATCGACGTCGGGCGCGTAGACGTCCTTGATCGAGCGGATGCCGGTCTTCTCGCAGCCGTTGACCTTGTTGCGCACGTAGACCTGGGAAGCGGGGTCTTCGCCGACCAGGATCACCGCGAGGCAGGGCGTGACGCCCTTGGCCTTGCAGGCGGCGGCGCGCTCGGCGAGCTGTTCGCGGAGTTTGGCGGAAAGGGCGTTGCCATCGAGGATGCGGGCGGTCATGCGGCCTCCTTTTGAGCCTGGGTGGATGCCGCCGCGGCGCGACCCGCCGCGAAGGCCTTGCGATTGAGTTCGACCAGCGCGGGCTTGCGGGCCGAGAAGCGCTTGACGATGGCGTCGAGCAGCGCTTCGGCCGGGAACGGCAGGTGGTCGCCGACGGCGCCCAGCATCACGGTGTTGCCCAGCTTGATCTCGCCGAGGTTCATGGCGATGTCCATGGCGTCGAAGGCGCGCACCTCGAAGCCGCGCTTGCGGATTTCCGCGACGGGGTCGGCCGGGTAGTCGTAGAGGCCGATGTTGACCACCGGCGGCACCAGCTTGGCGGTGTTCATCAGCACCAGCGCGCCCGGCTTCAGCATGTGGCACCAGCGCAGCGCCTCGGCCGATTCGAAGGCCAGCAGCAGGTCTGCCGTGCCCGGGGTGATCTGCGGCGACAGCACCTTGGCGCCGAAGCGCAGGTGCGAGGAGACGACGCCGCCGCGCTGCGCCATGCCGGCGACCTCGGTCTTCTTGACGTCCTGGCCGAGCGCGATGGCGGCTTCGGCGAGGATCTCGGTGGCGGTCATGACGCCTTGGCCGCCGATGCCGACGACGAGGATGTTGGTGACTTGGTTGTCCATCTTCTTCCCTACCTCAATGCTTGATCAGGCGCAGCGGCTTGGTGGTGTCGGCCGGCACGATGGCGCCCGGCGCGCAGGGCTGCACGCACAGGTTGCAGCCCGTGCAGGCGGCCGTCTCGATCTGCACGAACTGCAGCTCGACTTCCTTGCCCGACGGCTTGATCGCCTTCTCGCGGCGCATCACGTGGATGGCCGGGCAGCCGACTCCGACGCAGTTGCCGCAGCCGGTGCACTTGTCGTCGATCACCTCGACCGGCTGCTGCTTGACGTAGTCCTGCACCAGCACGCAGGGCTGGTCGGTGATGATGACCGAGACCTCGGGGATCTTGATCTCCTCGCGGATGGTCTTGAACAGCGTCGGCAGCACGTAGGGATTGACGACGTGGATGCGCTCCTTCTTGACGCCGAGGCCTTCGACGAGCTTGGCGAAGTCGATGCGCGGCGCCGGTGCGCCGTGGATGTCGCGGCCGTTGCCCGGGTTGTTCTGGCCGCCGGTCATGCCGACGGCGCGGTTGTCGAGCAGCATCACCGTGACGTTGCCGCCGTTGTAGACCATGTCGAGCAGGCCCTGCATGCCCATGTGCATGAAGGTAGAGTCGCCGATGACGGCGAGGATGCGCTTGTCCTTGTCCGCCTCGGCGCGGCCCTTGTCGAGGCCCAGCGCGATGCCCATCGAGGCGCCCATGGAGATGGTGGTGTCGAGCGCGTTCCACGGATGGCCGGCGCCCAGCGTGTAGCAGCCGATGTCGCCGGCGATGAAGGTGTTCTTGATCTGCGACAGCGTGTAGTAGACGCCGAGGTGCGGGCAGGCCACGCACATCGTCGGCGGGCGCGGGAACACCTGTGCCGCCGGCAGGATCGGAATGACGCCGGCCGGCACCGGCTCGCCGAGCAGTTTTGCAATGGCCGGCTTGATGACGGCGGGGGCCAGTTCGCCCTGGCGCGGCAGGATTTCCTTGCCCAGGCAGGCGACCCCGGCGGCCTTGAGTTCGGTTTCCACCAGCGGCTCGGTCTCCTCGACGACGACGAGCTTGTCGACCGTGGCGGCGAAGGCCCTGATCTTTTCGACCGGAACGGGGCAGGAGAAGCCGAGCTTCAGCACCGGCGCGTTGGGGAAGGATTCCCGCACGTGCATCCAGGCGGGGCCGGAGGTGACGAAGCCGACGCGGCGGTCGCTGCCCGCTTCGGTGACGTTCCAGGCGCTGGCCTCGGACTCCGCCTTCAGGGCGGCGTCGCGCTCGAACATCAGCGGGATGCGCTTGCCGGCGCCGGCGGGGGTCATCACCCAGCGGGCCGGGTCCTTCTTGAAGCCGCTGGCGGCGTGCGGAACGCGCTCGCCGACGGTGACCATCGCCTTCACGTGGCAGATGCGCGTCGTCAGGCGCAGGATCACCGGCACCTGGAAGCGCTCGGAGATCTCATAGGCCGCCTTGGTCATTGCGTAGGCTTCCTGGGAATCGGCCGGCTCGAAAATCGGCAGGTGGCCGAAGCGGCCCCAGTAGCGCGAGTCCTGCTCGTTCTGCGAGGAGGAGAGGCCGACGTCGTCGGCGATGGCGATCACCAGGCCGCCGATCACGCCGGTGAGCGTCAGCGTCATCAGCGCGTCGGAGGCGACGTTCATGCCGACATGCTTCATGCTGCAGAAGGCGCGCGAGCCCGAATAGGCGGCGCCGACCGCGACTTCCAGCGACACCTTCTCGTTGACCGACCATTCGGCGTAGACGTCGGGGTAGCTCGAGATGGCTTCGAGCATTTCGGTGGCCGGGGTGCCCGGATACGCGGCGGCAACCTTGACGCCGGATTCCCAGACTGCGCGCGCGACGGCGTCGTTGCCCGAGAGGAGGAGCCGGCTTTGCGCCGGGGCAGGGAGGACTGCGGACATGGAGTTCTCGCTGATGCTGAAAAAATTGACCCGCGCCGGTTTCCCGTGACGCAGGTCTTGGGAAGCGAATTATCCGGGTTGTTGCCGCGGGCGTCCAGTGTGGAAAGCCCCATCCGGCCTCAGGGTTGACACATACATACCGGTTGGTATGTAATGCTGGCCATGACGACCCGGGACACCGACCTGACGCGCGCCAAGCTGCTCGATGCCGCTTTCTGCGAGATTCATCGCCATGGGTTCCAGGCGGCGAGCATCGCCAACATCCTGCGCGACACCGGGCTCACCAAGGGCGCGCTCTACCACCACTTCCCTACCAAGCAGGAGCTCGGGCTGGCCGTGGTCGACGAAGTCATCGGCACCCGGCTCGACGAGTGGATCTTCCGCCCCTTGCGCGAAAGCAAGCGCCCCGTCGCGACGCTGCTCGAGATCGTCGAGATGAAGGCAGGCGCCGACCAGGAGGCCGTCGTCCTCGGCTGCCCGCTCAACAACCTGATGCAGGAGATGAGCCCGCTCGACCAAGCCTTCAAGGAACGCTTGAGCCGCGTCGCCGTGGCCTGGGGCAACGCCGTCGAGGACGCCCTGCGCCGCGGCCAGGCGGCCGGCGAGATCCGCGCCGACGTCGACTGCCGCGCCGCTGCGCTGTTCATCGTATCGGCCTGGGAGGGCTGCGTCGGCGTGGCCAAGAGCCTGCAGTCGCGCGCCGGCTTTGCGATGTGCATGCGCCAGTTGCAGGGCTACATCCGCAGCCTCGCGCCGTCCTGATTTTTTGGCAACAAACATACCGAATGGTCGGTATGGCACCCTACGGAGGAAACATGAGCATCGTCGCAACGGTTGCACCCGAGCAGTCCGCCGGCCTGGTGGCGGAGATCTACGCGCAGATGAAGCAGGCCTTCGGCTTCATTCCCAACGCCTTCCGGCTGTTCAGCGTCAGCCCGGCCGTGATGGACAACCAGTGGCAGAACAACCGCTACTACTTTCACCATGCCACGCTAAGCTTCCCGCTGCTGGCCTCGATCCGCATGCTCGTTTCGGAAGCCAACGACTGCGACTACTGCATCGGCATGAACGCCGCGCTGCTGATCCAGCACGCCGGCTTCACGCCCGACCAGATCGCGGCCATGAAGCGCGACCCGGCAGCCGCGCCGCTGCCCGAAAAGGACAAGGCGATGCTGCAGTTCGTGCTGAAGGCGACACGGGCCCCGAAGACGGTGGCCCCGGCCGACCTTGACGCCCTGCGCGCACTGGGTTGGAATGACGGCGAGATTTTCGACGCCGTCAACCACGGCGCCCGCAACGTCGCCGTCGACATCCTGTTCAACACCTTCAAGATCGAAAACGATTTCTGACCCAGGGAGACCCGCCATGGACGTATCCAAAGCCATCGAACAACGCCGGGCCGTGAAGGCCTACGACCCGAGCCACAAGATGACCGAAGCCGAGATCGAGCGCCTGCTGTCGCTCGCCATGCTCGCCCCCACCGCCTGGAACATCCAGCACTGGCGCTTCGTCGTCGTGCAGGACCCCGAGCTGCGCCAGCAGATCCGCGCCGCGGCCTGGGGCCAGGCGCAGGTCACCGACGCCTCGCTGCTGGTCATCATGACCGCCGACCTCAACGCCTGGCAGAAGAACCCGGCGCGATACTTCGAAGGCGCCGACGACAAGACCAAGGACTGGCTGCTCAGCTCCATGCACCAGTTCTACAACGGCCGTGAATGGCTGCAGCGCGACGACGCCGTGAAGTCCTGCGCGATCGCCGCAATGACGCTGATGCTGGCGGCGCAGGAAATGGGCTACGACTCCTGCCCGATGGACGGCTTCGACTTCGACGCGGTGGCGAAGCTCATCAACATGCCGAAGGATCACGTCATCACCATGTTCGTGGCGATCGGCAAGGCAGCGGCCCCGGCACGGCCGCGCAGCGGGAAGCTGGCGATGAGCGAGGCGGTCGTTCGGGATCGGTTCGTCTGATCGTCGCCTGACGGGTCGGCAGGGCACCCTGCTGCGCTCCGTGTCCCCCGGCGGACAGCGTCCGCCTCCTCCTTTACCTGCGCGCAGCAGGGCACCCCACCGACCCGGGGAACTGGAGTAGCCAACTGCGGCGCGGACCGCCGTACCGGCTGGAACGTCGAGCCGAGGGTGGCGGGTGGTCGCCGACGCGTAGGTAAAGGAGGAGGAGGTCGCGCCAGCGACCGACGGGGGACACGAAGCGTCGGCGACTACCCGTCGCCCTCGAGCGGGTCGCAAGCCGGCTACTGCGCTCGGAAAGAACCCCGGCCTAAATCTCCTCCGGAACAGTCTTGATCGCCCCGCAAGGACACTCGGAAACGCACACCCCGCACCCCTTGCAGTAGTCGTAGTTGAACTTGAAGCGGTTCCCCGGCCCGAGCTTCACGACCGCATTGTCCGGACACACCCCATAGCAGTTGTCGCACTCGAAGCAGTTGCCGCAGGACAGGCAGCGGCGCGCCTCGAACTGCGCGTTGGTCTCGTCCAACCCGCCCTGCACCTCGTCGAAGGTCGACTGGCGCCGGATGATGTTCAGCATCGGCCGCATGGTGTGCGGCGCTTCCGAGTAGTACCAGGTGTTGAGCTTCTCGTAGCTGGCGACCTCGTGCTTCGGCGGCGGCGCGTAAGTCTCGCCCCGCAGCCAGGCGTCGATGTTGCGCGCCGCCTTCTTGCCGTGGCCGACGCCGACCGTCACCGTGCGCTCGGACGGCACCATGTCGCCGCCGGCGAAGATGCCCTTCGCCCCCGTCATCATGTTGGGCCCGACCTGCACCACGCCGTCCTTGATCTCCAGGCCCGGCACGCCGTCGAGCAGCGACAGGTCGACGTCCTGGCCGAGCGCCAGCACCACCGAGTCCGCCGCCAGCGTCTCGTACTCGCCGGTCGGCTGCGGGAAGCCCTTGTCGTCGAGCGCCATCTTCTCGATGGTGATCTCGCCCTCGCCCGCCTGCTTGATGGTCGACAGCCACTTCACCATCACGCCTTCGGCCAGCGCCTCCTCGACCTCGAAGTCGTGGGCCGGCATCTTCTCGCGGGTGCGGCGATAGACGATGATCGACTCCTCGGCGCCGAGCCGCTTGGCGGTGCGCGCCACGTCGATGGCCGTGTTGCCGCCGCCGTAGATGACCACGCGGCGGCCAAGCAGCGGCTTGTCCTCGCCTTCCATCGAGCGCAGCACCGAGACTGCGTCGATGATCTTGGTGGCGTCGCCGGCCGGAATGTAGGCGCGCTTGCCGATATGGGCGCCGACCGCCAGGAAGGCGGCGTCGAACTTGCCCGCCTTCATCGTGTCCGCGATGTGGTCGACCTTGGTGTCGAGGCGCAGCACCACGCCGAGATCGAGGATGCGCGCGACTTCGGCGTCCAGCACCTCGCGCGGCAGCCGGTACTTCGGAATGCCGAAGCGCATCATCCCGCCGGCCAGCGGACCGGCCTCGTGGATCTCGACCGAGTGGCCGAGCCGCGCCAGGTGGTAGGCGGCCGACAGCCCCGACGGGCCGGCGCCGACGACCAGCACGCGCTTGCCGGACTTCTTCTCGGGCTTGTCGAACTTCCAGCCGCGCTTGATCGCCTCGTCCCCGAGGAAACGCTCGACCGAGTTGATGCCGACCGCTTCATCGAGATGCTGGCGATTGCAGGCGCCTTCACAGGGGTGGTAGCAGACCCGGCCCATGACCGCGGGCATCGGGTTGTTCTCGACCAGCACGCGCCAGGCCTTCTCATAGTCGCCGCTCTCGGCGTGGAACAGCCAGCCCTGGATGTTCTCGCCGGCCGGGCAGGTGGCATTGCAGGGCGGCAGGCGGTCGACGTAGACGGGGCGGACGGTGCGCCAGGAGCCGGTATGGTTGGCGAGCGAGGAGCCGACGTTCAGCGTAATGGCGAATGGCTTGTTCATATCAGTGCTCCTCCGCCAGCAGGCCGTACTTGCGGATGTTGCGATCGGCCAGCGCCTGCAGGCGGGCGATCACGTCGATGCGCGGGTTCTTGCCGAACAGATGCGCGTAGCGCTTCTGCGGCCGCAGGAACTCCTCGACGGGCAGCTTCTTGCGAATGTGCAGGCGGCTGACGATCTCGCCGTGCTCGGCGGCGAACACCGGGAAGAAGCCGGTCTCCTTGGCGAGCCGCGCCATCTTGATGGTCTCGTTCGACGGCGTGCCCCAGCCGAGCGGGCACGGCACCAGGATGTGGATGTAGCGCGCGCCGTGCAACTCCATGGCGCGGCGCACCTTGGCCTCGAGGTCGCGCAGGTCGGCGACGGTCGCCGTGGCGACGTAGGGAATCTCGTGCGCCATGGCGATGGCGGGCACGAACTTGCCCTGGCCGAACTGGTTGCCGGGCTCGCTGCCGACCGCCATGGTGGTCGCCGTGCGCGCCGCGGGCGGCGTCGCCGACGAGCGCTGGATGCCGGTATTCATGTAGCCGCCGTTGTCGTAGCAGATGTAGAGCACGTCGTCATTGCGCTCGAACATGCCCGACAGGCAGCCGAAGCCGATGTCGGTGGTGCCGCCGTCGCCGCCCTGGGCGAGCACGCGGACCTCCTTCTTGCCCTTCACCTTCAGCGCGGCAGCGATGCCGGTGGCGACCGCCGCGGTGTTGCCGAACAGCGAATGCAGCCATGGAATCTGCCAGGAGGTTTCTGGGTAAGGCGTCGAAAACACTTCGAGGCAGCCGGTCGCGTTGGCGGCGATCAGGTTGCCGTGGGTCGCCTCCATCGCGGCGTCGACCGCGTAGCGCGCGCCCAGCGCCTCGCCGCAGCCTTGGCAGGCGCGGTGGCCGGAGTTGAGGGAGTTGAAGCGCTTCGCGGACGCCTGCACGCTGCGCTCTTCGGGCGCCAGCAGGCGGTTGCCGACGGTGAAGGTTCCGGTCTGGTAGAACTTGACGGGTTGGAAGCTCATGGCGCCCCCTTAAGCGATCTTCGCGGCGACGACGCCGACGTCGCGCAGCAGGTTCTCGGCGATCGGGCCGGAGCGGCGCGTCTGCTTCTCGCGCGCCAGCTGCTTGTCGACCACTTCCTTGTTGAGGTCGAGGAAGGTCACCGGATCGAGGTTGTCCTTCTCGGCCTTGCGGAACAGCGCGTGCAGCGAGCGCATGGTGATCGGGCGGCCGCCGAGGCCGGCGACCACGGTGTAGACGTCGATCGGCAGCGCCGACAGCGCCATGCGGACGTTGGTCGAGACGATGCCGCCGAGGCCGACGGCGAGGCTCTTCTCCAAGACGACGACGCGCTTGGCGCCGTGCAATCCCTGCCGCACCTGGGCGATCGGGAAGGGCCGGAACAGCGTGATGCCGAGCACGCCGATCTTGTGGCCGGCGGCGCGCATCTCGTCCACCGTGTCCTTGATGGTGCCGAGCACCGAGCCCATGGCGACGACGATGGTGTCGGCGTCGTCGCACTTGTAGCAGTGGCAGAGGCCGCCGGAATCGCGGCCGAAGACGTCCTTGAACTCCGCCGCATAGGCGGGGATGCGCTCGAGCGCCTGCATCTGCTTGGCGTGCGCGAGGTAGCGGACTTCCATGAAGGCCTCGGGGCCGACCATTGCGCCGATCGACACCGGCGAGCTGACGTCGAGCACCTGGCGCGGCTCGTAGGGCGGCAGGTAGGCGTCGACCTGCTCCTGGCTCGGCATGTCCACCCGCTCGTAGGCGTGGGTGAGGATGAAGCCGTCCATGCAGACCATCACCGGCAGCGACAGCTCCTCGCCGAGGCGGAAGGCCTGGATGTGGAGATCGAGCGCTTCCTGGTTGGTTTCGGCGAACAGCTGGATCCAGCCCGAGTCGCGCTGCGAAAGCGCGTCGGTGTGGTCGTTCCAGATGTTGATCGGCGCACCGATGGCGCGGTTGGCCACCGTCATGACGATCGGTAGGCCGAGGCCGGACGCGTTGTAGACCGCCTCGGCCATGAACAGCAGGCCTTGCGAAGCGGTCGCCGTGTAGGTGCGGGCACCGGCGGCCGAGGAGCCGATGGCCACCGACATGGCGGCGAATTCGGACTCGACGTTGATGAACTCGCAGTTGGCGAGGCTGCCGTCCTTCACCATCTCGCCGAGGCCTTCGACGATATGGGTCTGCGGCGAGATCGGGTAGGCGCAGATGACTTCGGGCCGGCAGAGCGCGACGGCTTCGGCGACGGCGTGGGAACCTTCGGTCTGCTTAAGCATGAGCGCTCTCCTTGGCCTGCTGCATCTCGCGCAGCACGGTCTTGTAGGCCTCGGTCGCGGCGGCGATGTTGCCGTCGGCGATCTTGCCCGAGAACTTGTCGTTGATCGCCTTGGCGACGGATTCGAGCTTGAGCAGCTGCGAGATCGCGGCGAAGCCGCCCAGCAGCGGCACGTTGGGCACCGGCCGGCCGACGCACTTCATGGCGATGTCGGTCGCCGCAACGGTGCAGAGCCGTGCCGGATCGCGGTCGCGCACGAAGTCGCCGAGCCCGAGTTCCTCGAAGGTCTTGCTGGTGTTGATGAGCACGTAGCCGTCGTGCTTGAGGCCGGCGAAGACGTCGACCTGGTGGAGCAGCGTCGGGTCCTGGATGATCAGGGCATCCGGCTCCATGATCGGCTCTCGCAAGCGGATCTCCTGGTCGGCGATGCGGCAGAAGGCCACTACGGGAGCGCCGGTGCGTTCGGAGCCGAAGCTGGGGAAGGCCTGCGCATGGCGACCCTCCTCGAAGGCGGCGATGGACAGCATCTCCGCGGCGGTCACGACTCCCTGGCCGCCACGGCCGTGTATGCGGACTTGGAACATGTTCCACCCTCCTTGTTGCGGGCGATTCTAATCCTCGCACCGCGGCTGCTCGCCCTGTCTGGGCGCTGAGACAACCCTTTCAGCATAGGGGACGCTCGAAAAAATCGCTCCCGTGCGTATTGCGCATTATGGTGTGAACTTTTACAATGCGCAATGTCACAGTTCAATCCGCACACCACGCGGGTCTAAGCTGTGGGAACCGGACCGCCAACAGCGGGCCAATACAACAACGCAGGATGCAGCGGAACCGCCGCAAACCGGCGGTCTCCGTCGCTTCCTCAACGGAGGAGACTAGAGACATGTCTGCCCAGCCCCCCGGCCTGGACAAGGCCGCGCCTGACCTCGACCAGGACACCCTGGAAACCCGCGAGTGGCTCGACGCCCTCGACGCCGTCATCACCGAAGAAGGACCCGAGCGCGCCAACTTCCTCATCGAGCGCCTCATCGAGCAAGGCCGCCGTGCCGGCATCAACATGCCGTACAGCGCGACCACCGACTACGTCAACACCATCCCGGCCGACCGCCAGGTGCGCGCACCCGGCGACTACGCGATCGAGAACCGCATTCGCGCGTACGTCCGCTGGAACGCCATGGCGATGGTGCTGCGCGCCAACCAGGACGACTCGCACCTCGGCGGCCACATCGCGAGCTTCGCCTCGGCGGCGACGCTCTACGACGTCGGCTTCAACCACTTCTGGCACGCGCCGTCCGAGCAGCACGGCGGCGACCTGGTGTTCTTCCAGGGACACTCGTCCCCCGGCATCTACGCGCGCGCCTTCCTGCTCGGCCGCCTGACCGAGGAGCAGATGGACAACTTCCGCCGCGAGGTCGGCGGCAAGGGCCTGCCTTCCTATCCGCACCCGTGGCTGATGCCCGACTTCTGGCAGTTCCCCACGGTATCGATGGGCCTCGGCCCGATCCAGGCGATCTACCAGGCGCGCTACATGAAGTACCTGCAGGACCGCGGCCTGGCGAACACCGAAGGCCGCAAGGTGTGGATGTACACCGGCGACGGCGAGATGGACGAGCCGGAATCGATGGGCGCCATCGGCATGGCCGGCCGCGAGAAGCTCGACAACCTGATCTTCGTCGTCAACTGCAACCTGCAGCGGCTCGACGGCCCGGTGCGCGGCAACGGCAAGATCATCCAGGAACTGGAAGCCGACTTCCGCGGCGCCGGCTGGAACGTCATCAAGCTGATCTGGGGCGGCTACTGGGATCCGCTGCTGGCCCAGGACAAGGACGGCATCCTGCGCCGGCGCATGATGGAGTGCATCGACGGCGACTACCAGACCTTCAAGTCGAAGGACGGCGCCTACGTGCGCGAGTTCTTCTTCAATACGCCCGAACTCAAGGCGATGGTCGCCAACTGGTCGGACGATGACATCTGGCGTCTCAACCGCGGCGGCCACGATCCGCACAAGATCTACGCGGCCTACGACGCGGCGGTGAAGCACAAGGGCCAGCCGACGGTGATCCTCGCCAAGACCATCAAGGGCTACGGCATGGGCGTCTCCGGCGAGGCGCAGAACATCACCCACCAGCAGAAGAAGATGGGCACCACTTCGGTGGCGGCCTTCCGCGACCGCTTCAAGCTGCCGATCAAGGACGAAGATCTCGAGAAGCTGCCCTACCTGAAGTTCGAGGAGGGTTCGCCCGAGCTCAACTACATGCGCGAGCGGCGGATGGAGCTCGGCGGCTACCTGCCGTCGCGACGCCGCAGCGTCGAGCCGCTGCCGGTGCCCGAGCTGTCGGCCTTCGATGCCCAGCTCAAGGCCTCCGGCGAAGGCCGCCACTTTTCGACCACCATGGCCTTCGTGCGGATCCTCAGCACCCTGCTGCGCGACAAGCACCTCGGCAAGCGCATGGTGCCGATCGTCGTCGACGAATCACGCACCTTCGGCATGGAAGGCCTGTTCCGCCAGATCGGCATCTGGAACCAGGAAGGCCAGAAGTACGTGCCGCAGGATGCCGACCAGCTGATGTTCTACAAGGAGATGAAGACCGGCCAGATCCTGCAGGAAGGCATCAACGAGGCCGGCGCGGTGGCCGACTGGATCGCCGCGGCGACGTCCTACTCGACCCACGGCGTGCAGACGAT
>DASVZI010000061.1:0-7084 GCA_036391735.1 Rhodocyclaceae bacterium | reverse complement strand
CGGGCGGCAGCGAGCGCGGGTTGCGCGCGCGGCGCGCCATGTAGTCGTCGAGTTCGGCGTTGAGCGTCTGGTCGATCAGCCGCTGCGAGACGTCGTGGGCGGCGAGCCGGATGCCGAAGGCGAACAGGAGGGACAGCAGCGCCCCGAGGCCGGCGAAGTAGAAAGCGACGCGGAACCGCAGGCTATGTCGTCGCAGCATGTCATTCCTCGCCTTGCGACCGCCAAGGCTCGGCGCGTAGCGATTCCGATGCAGTAGCCGGCTTGCGAGCCGCCGAGGGCGACGGGCGGTCGTCGCCGCTGCGTGTCCCCCGTCGGTCGCTGGCGCGACCTCCTCCTCCTTTACCTACGCGTCGACGACCACCCGCCACCCTCGGCTCGGGGCGTAGCGATCTGATCCCTCGCGCCGGGATAACGGTGCTTCGCCGGGGCGATGGGGTGCCCTGCTGCACGCAGGTAAAGGAGGAGGCGGACGCTCTATCGATCTTGTCCGCCGGGGGGCGTAGGCAGGGTTTCGCGGAGCAACGCTCCGCGCTGCCGCAGCCGGCGCGCTGTGCAAAGCGCGCCGTGGGCCGCGAAGGCGGCGGAGTGCAGCAGGGTACCCCGTCGCCCCGAGCGCGCATGACCTCAGCCCGCTTCCGCCATTTGCCACCCCAGGCCCCGCAGCGTGCGCAGCAGCGGCTTCTCGAAGGGCTTGTCGATGGCGTTGCGCAAGACGTGCATGTGGGCGCGCAGGGCGTCGCTGTCGGGCGGGGCGTCGCCCCAGACGGCGCGCACCAGGTCGTCGCGCGACAGCACCCGGGGGCTGGCGCGCATCAGCGCTTCCAGCAGGCGCAGCGGGATCGGCGGCAATTCGATGCCTTGGCCGCCGCGGGCCACCTCGAAGGTGGCGGTGTCGAAGGAGAGGTCGCCCACCTGCAGCCGCTGGCGCGGCGAGCCGGCCTGGGCGCGGCGCGCCAGGGCCTTGATGCGCGCCGCCACTTCGCGCAGCACGAAGGGCTTGACCACGTAGTCGTCGGCGCCCGCTTCGAGGCCGGCGATCTTCTCCTCGATGGTGTCGCGCGCGGTCAGCATCAGCACCGGCGTGGAGCGGCCGCACTCCTCGCGCAGCCTCCGGCACAGCGCCAGGCCGTCGAGCCCGGGCAGCATGATGTCGAGCAGGATCACGTCGTAATCGTGCGAAGCGGCGAGGTTTAGGCCCGAGATGCCGTCGCCCGCGGCATCGGCGAGGTGGCCGTGCGCGGCGAGGTAATCCACCAGGTTGGCGGCGAGGTCCGGGTTGTCCTCGATGACCAGAATTCTGAGCGAAGCGTCCATCGGGCGCGATTATGCGGCAAAAACCGCGACCCGCGCGGGGCGATCGGTGCCCGAACCTCGCGCACGGTTAGAATGCCCCGGTTTCCGCCATTTCCGATCGAGCAATGCGAATACGAACTTTCATCATGGCGGCATCCGCCGTGGTCGCCGTGGGCTTCTTCGGCACCAGCTACGTGGTGATGGGCCGCATCGTCGACCACACGGTGCGGGAGAACGCGCGCGCCTCCTCGTCGGCGCTCGCGCAGGTCGCCTTCACCGGCATGTACCAGCTCATGAGCACCGGTTGGCGGCGCCAGCAGGCGGAACAGTTCATCGCCGCCGTGCGCGACACCGCGCACGACACGCCGACGGCGGTGCAGATCTATCGCGGCCCGGTGGTGGTGCTCGACCATGGCGAGATCGAGCAGCCTCCGCTCGACGCGCCGATCCGCGAAGTGCTGGCGAGCGGCCGTCCCACGGTGGAGACGCCCGAGGGCGGCGTGCGTTACCTGATGCCGCTGGTGGCGCGAGAGCGCTGTCTCAAGTGCCACGGCTCGGCGCAGGACGGCTCGGTGCTCGGCGTCATCGAGGTCAAGCAGGACTTCGCGCCGCTGGTGACGAAGGCGCGCCACGACTTCCTGCTGTGGACCTCGGTGTTCGCCCCGCTGTTGATGGGCTTGGCAGCGATCGCGGTGTGGCGCGTCAGCCGGCGGCTGGAGACGGCGATCGGCGCCGTCGACCAGGCGGCCACCGAAGTCAATGCCGTGGCCGACCTGCGCCATCTGGAATTCACCCGCCACGATCCCGGCTTCGACGAATTCCGCCGCCTCTTCCAGCACCTCAACGAGCTGGTCGAGAAGCTGCGCCGCGTCGCCGTCGACAAGCACGTGCTGCATTTCGAGATCGGCCTGATGGAGAAGTTCGTCATCACCTCCGAGGTGGTGCGCGACTGGGGCGAGTACATCGCGCGCCTGCTCGGCGAGATCAACACCGTGATGACCACCCACATGCTGTTCTCGCTGTTCGAGGTGGGCGACGAGCTGTTCGACCTGGAGATCTTCTGGTCGAGCCCGCCGGCCGACGATACGCGCCGCATGATGGAGGCCCACGTGCGGCGCCTGGTGCTCGAGGATCCGCGCTTCTCGGGCCTGACCCAGCTCAGCGTGCACCACCACGTGCCGCCGGGCGCCGACCGCGAGAGGCTGTCGCTCGATGCCGAGACGGTGGCGCTGCACACCAAGACGCTGATGGTGGACGACCCGAAGATCGGCGGCATCGTCGGCATCGGGGTCAACGCCGTGGCGGTCGAAGACGACACGCTGCGGCTGGTGATGGACAGCATCCTGTCCACCATGCTCAACGTGGTGGGCTCGGTGAAGGCGATCCACAAGTACACCCGCGACATGGAGTACTACGCGACGCGCGATCCGCTCACCGACCTCTACAACAGGCGCGTGTTCTGGGAACTGTTCGAGTACGAGGTGGCGCGTGCGCAGCGCCACGGCTACCAGTTCGCCCTGCTGGTGGTCGACCTCGACAACTTCAAGCTCATCAACGACGCCCACGGGCATCCGGTCGGCGACGCGTACCTGCAGGCCTTCGCGCCGGCCGTCAAGCACCAGTTGCGGCCGGGCGACATCTTCGCGCGCTACGGCGGCGACGAGTTCGTCATCCTGCTGCCGGACATCACGCCCAACTCCGCGCTGGGGGTCGCGCAGCGCGTGCTCGAGGCGGTGTTCGGCCTGGAGATCGAGGCCGCCGACGGCGCCCGCGTCAATGGCAGCGCCTCGATCGGCATGGCAGTGTTCCCGCTGCATGCCGACAACGCCAAGGACCTGTTCCTGTTCGCCGACAACATGATGTACAAGGCCAAGACCTCGGGCAAGCATCAGGTCGGCGTGCCGAGCGACGAAGAGGTCGCGGAGGTGTTCCGCGACATGACCCAGATGACGGTGGAGGTGCTCGCCGCCATCAACGAAGGCCGCGTGGTGCCCTTCTTCCAGCCCATCATGGACCTGCGCAAGGGCTCGATCGTCGGCTTCGAGGTGCTGTCGCGCATCGCCATCGAGGGCGAGGCGCACATGGAGGCGGCGCGCTTCATCGAGTTCGCCGAGAAGGCGGGCGTGATCCACCGGCTCGACTCCATGGTGATGGAGAAGGCGCTCGGCGCCGTCGTCGGCATGGGATTCAAGGGCTACGTCTTCATCAACCTGTCGCCGCGCGCCCTGGCGGTCAACGACTTCGTCGCCACCATCAAGCGCCTGGTCGCCGAGTGCGGCATCGACGAGGGGCAGGTCGTCTTCGAGATCACCGAGCGCGACACCGTCAAGAACATCGTGGTGCTCGAGAAGCTGATCTCGGAACTCAAGATGTGCGGCTTCAAGCTCGCCATCGACGACTTCGGCTCGGGCTTCTCGTCGTTCCAGTACCTGCGCCGCTTCCCGGTGGACTTCCTCAAGATCGAGGGCGACTTCATCGTCAAGATCCTCGAGAACCAGAAGGACAAGTCCTTCGTGCAGACCATCCACCAGCTGGCCGCCGACCTCGGCATCCAGGTGATCGCCGAGCACGTCGAGAGCGAGGAGGTGCTGGCGGAACTGCGCGCCATGGGCGTCGAGCTGGCGCAGGGCTACTACGTCGGGCGCCCCGACAGCCGCATCGGCGGCGGGCGCTGGCCGCTGGACGAGCCGCAATGAAGAAGACGATTCCGATCGCCGCGCCGGCATCGTCGTCGGCCTGCGACGACGCCGAAGCCTTCGCCCTGATGGTGCTCGGCGACAGCATGGCGCCGGAGTTCGTCGAGGGCGACGTCGTGGTCATCGAGCCGTCGGGCGAGGCGCGCGACGGCTCCTTCGTGCTGGCGCACGCCGGCGGTGAGTTCATCTTCCGCCAGCTGCAGCGCGACGGCGCCGGCTGGCGGCTGGCGCCGCTGAACCCCGCCTATCCGATCATCCCGATTTCCGACTTGTCCGCCGTGCGCGGCGTCATCATCCAGAAATCCAAACCGGGCCGCCGCAGGGCGGCGAAGCGCTACGTCGATTAGGAGTCCCCAATGCCCTACTACATCTACGAGATCCAGGAGCAGCCGGTCCGCCTGCTGACGAAGATCAGCGACCACCCGAGCTTCAAGGAAGCCAGCACCGAGGCCAAGCGGCTGCGCGCCGAAGGCAAGCATGCCGGGACCGTGAAGGTGGTGTTCGCGGACAACGAGCTTCAGGCGGAGGACTTGCTCTCGCAGGTGCGAGAGCAGCCTCCGCTTATCGGTGACGACTATTAGTCGTCACCGAGCGGCGCAAGTGACGCCCGCCCCCTCCCATCCTCCCCCTCCCGGGGGAGGCGACTGATTAGCTCGCTTCGCTCGATGAATACGAATCCTCGCGACCTGCTCCATGACCTCTTCCGCGCGGCCCTCGATGCCTCGCTGCCGGCGCGCTGCCTGCCGCCCTGGCTGGATGCGTTGAACGCCAATCCGCCGGCGGGGCGGCTGGTGGTGGTCGGCGCGGGCAAGGCCGCGGCGGCCATGGCCCACGTCGTGGAGCAGAACTGGCGCGGCGACCCGGCCCGGCTGTCGGGCTGCGTGGTGACGCGCTACGGGCACGGCGCTCCGTGCAAGACCATCGAGGTGATCGAGGCGGCGCACCCGGTGCCGGACGCCGCCGGCATGGGCGCGGCGCAGCGCATCCTGGCTGCGGTGTCGGGCCTGACTGCCGACGATCGCGTGCTGGCGCTCCTTTCGGGCGGCGCCTCGGCGCTGCTGGCGCTGCCGGCGCCGGGCGTCACGCTGGCCGACAAGCAGGCGCTGACCCGCGAACTGCTGCGCTGCGGCGCGGCGATCGACGAGATCAACTGCGTGAGGAAGCACCTGTCGGCCATCAAGGGCGGCCGGCTCGCGCTCGCCGCACTGCCGGCACCGGTGATGACCCTGGCGATCTCCGACGTCGTCGGCGACGACCTCGGCGTGATCGGCTCGGGGCCGACCCAGCCCGACCCCACCACCTGCGCCGATGCGCTGGCAGTCCTCGCACGCTACGGCATCGACGTGCCGGCGGCCGCGCGCGCGCTGCTCGAATCCGGCGCGACGGAAACGCCCAAGCCGGGCGATGCGCGCCTGGCCGGCAACGAATCCCATGTCGTCGCCACGCCGAGCGGGGCGCTGGAGGCGGCGGCGGAAGCGGCGCGGCAGGCGGGCGTGATGCCGGTGGTGCTGGGCGATGCCATCGAGGGCGAGGCGCGCGAGGCGGCGCGGGTGCTGGCCGGCATCGCGCGGTCCTGCGCAGCCAGCGATGCGCCGGCGCCGCCGCCCTGCGTGCTGCTTTCGGGCGGCGAGACGACGGTGACGGTGAAGGGCAAGGGCCGCGGCGGGCGCAATGCCGAATTCCTGTTGGCATTGGCGTTGGCGCTGAACGGCCATCCCGGCATCAGCGCCATCGCCTGCGATACCGACGGCATCGACGGTTCCGAAGACAACGCGGGGGCGATCGTGACTTCCGACACCCTGGCGCGTGCGCGGGCTCTTGGGCTCGATGCCCGGGCTCATCTTGCGGACAACGATGCTTACGGTTTCTTTGCTGCGTTGGGTGACCTCGTCGTCACCGGGCCTACCCGCACCAACGTGAATGACTTTCGGGCGATCCTGATCTTGCGGTAGGGGTCTCGGGGGCGGAGTTCCAAGGGTGAGGGAAGGCTGGCGACCCGCTCGAGGGCGACGGGGGATTGCCGACGCTCCGTGTCCCCCGTCGGCTGCTGGCGCAGCCTCCTCCTCCTTTACCTGCGCGTCGGCAATCTCCCGCCGCCCTCGGCTAGATGGTTTTCCGGCTCGCCTGTCGGACCGAGCGCCGCCGCCTCCGCCCGCATACAATGAACCGTATGACAGCCCGCGACGCGCACCCGCTCCCGAGTCACCCCATCGACGAAGACGCGCGCTCGAACCTGCTCGCCGATCTCGCCGTCATCCTCCCTGCGGAATCGCTCCGCGTCGACCTGGAAGACACGAAGCCCTACGAATGCGACGGCCTCACCGCCTACCGGCAGGTGCCGTTCGCGGTGGCCTTGCCGGACAACGAAGCGCAGGTGGTGGCGATCCTGAAATCCTGCCACAAGCATCGCGTGCCGGTGGTGGCGCGCGGGGCCGGGACGGGCCTCTCGGGGGGCGCGACGCCGGTGGTGGACGGCGTGGTTCTGTCGCTCGCCAAGTTCATGCGTATCCTCGAAATCGATCCCGCTGCGCGCACGGCGCGGGTGCAGCCCGGCGTGCGCAACCTCGCCATCTCGGAGGCGGCGGCGCCCTACGGGCTCTACTACGCGCCCGATCCCAGTTCGCAGATCGCCTGCACCATCGGCGGCAATCTCGCGGAGAACTCGGGCGGCGTGCATTGCCTGAAATACGGCCTCACGGTGCATAACGTGCTGCGGGCGCGGGTGGCGACCATCGAAGGCGAGGTCGTCGAGATCGGCTCCCTCGCGCCCGACTCGCCGGGTTATGACCTGCTCGCGCTGCTGATCGGCTCCGAAGGCATGCTGGGCGTGGTGCTCGAGGCGACGGTGAAGCTCACGCCGAAGCCGCCGATGGCGCAGGTGGTGATGGCCTCGTTCGCCGACGTGGTGAAGGCCGGCGAGGCGGTGGCCGCGATCATCGGCGCGGGCATCATCCCGGCCGGGCTGGAGATGATGGACCGGCCGGCGACGGCCGCCGTCGAGGACTTCGTGCACGCCGGCTACGACCTCGAGGCGGAGGCTATCCTGCTGGCGGAATCCGACGGCACGCCGGCGGAAGTGGCGGAGGAGATCGCCG
>DASVZI010000060.1:0-29376 GCA_036391735.1 Rhodocyclaceae bacterium | reverse complement strand
CGGTTGACGCCGCCGTGGATCAGGAAGCTGTTCTCGCCGATGGTCCAGGCGACGAGATCCTTGGCATAGTAGAAGCAGGCGTGCTGCCAGCTCACCCAGCGATTGGGAATGCCGTGTTGGTCTAGCGTGAGGATCAGGGGGTAGGAGCCCATCTCGTCTAGAATCCGAAGTAACGGAACCTTATCAGAACCATGTGATTTTTCAAAGCGTGCCGATGCGGGGGGGACTTCGATCTGCGTTGGCCGTATCGTTCATGCTGCACCTTCTGCTTTTCTGGCCGGCAGCTTCGCCCGTGCGCCAGGGAGGGGACGGCGAAACGCTATCGGTCATCTTGCGGCCGGCGCCCGAGGCTCAGGCCGTGCGGACGGTTGCGCAAACTCTCGGTCCGCTGCGGGCGCACCGCGCGCCCTTGCCGCACGGGGAGACGCAAGGCCGCCCACCTGTGATGGCGGCGCCGCCGCAAGCTGCCGATGCGCCTGCTTCGACCGCGGAAATGGCGCCGCGTTCCGGCAGCCCCCTGCAAGCCGGCGCCCCGGCGGCGGAGGTCAGCGCACCCCGGCAGGCGCCGCCGGGCGGTCCGGATCCAGGCAATGGACCCGATGCCGACGGGGTGCGCCAGTACCGCATCGCCCTGGCGACCGAAGCCCGGCGCTTCAAGCGCTATCCGGCTCGGGCGCTGGCCGAGGAGATCGGCGGCACGGCAGAGGTACGCATCGCGGTCGCGGCAGGCGGCCGGCCGGAGGAAGTGGTCCTGGCGCGCTCGAGCGGCAACGGCGAACTGGACACGGCAGCGCTTTCCATGATGCGCCAGGCTGCCCCCCGCACGGCAGTACCCGAACTGCTTCGCCGGCGGGCGTTTTCCGTCAGCCTGCCCGTGGTCTTCAGCGTCAGGGACGAGTGAGGGCGCCCAGTTCCTCGCTGTGCACGCCGAAGCGGCCGGCACGGCGATCCGCGAAATAATGCCGCAGGGTCACGGCGATGGTGCGGAAGGCGATGTCGTCCCAGGGAACCTCGTGCTCGCCGAAAAGCGCCACCGCCTGCGTCTCCTCGCCGGGCGCGAACTCGAGGTCGAGCAGCCGTGCGCGGTAGATCACATGCACCTGGCTGATGTGCGGCACGGAAATGACCGTGTAGAGATCGCCCATCTCGATGTGCGCGCCGGATTCCTCGATCGTCTCGCGCGCCGCCGCAGCCGCCATGCTTTCCCGGTTCTCCATGAAGCCCGCGGGCAATGTCCACTTGCCGTGCCGCGGTTCGATGGCCCGCTTGCACAGCAGCACGCGATCCTCCCAGACCGGGAGCGTGCCGACCACCAACTTGGGATTGCTGTAATGGATGGCGTTGCAGTTCTCGCAGACGTGGCGCGGCAAGGAATCGCCGGCCGGCACCTTGAGCACGACCGGGGCACCGCAGACGCTGCAGAAATTGACGGCCGGATCCATGTCGGCCCCATTCTAGCGCGGCGCTCCGCCATTCCGCCGTCGTTGCGCTGCGCAATACTCTTCGGCGTCCATATGGGATAAGCTTCGGGCTCGCCAGAACTACAAGCTTGGGCATGGAACCCATCGATCTCGCACAGTTCCAGCAATTGAAGGCCAGCGGAGACCTGCCGTCGCCGAAGGGCGCGGCGCTGGCCATCATCCGCCTGACGCAACGCGACGACACATCGCTGGCGGACTTGGCGCACGCCATCAAGTCCGACCCGGCTTTCGTCGGTCGCCTCATCAAGGCCGCGAACTCCATGCACGCCGGCACGCGCCGGCCGATCGCCTCCATCCAGGAAGCCCTGATCCTGCTCGGCATTCCGGCGGTGCGGTCGATGGCGCTCGGATTCTCGCTGCTCTCCAGCTTCTCGAGCGGCAGTTGCCGCAATTTCGACTATCAGCGCTTCTGGTCGCGTTCGCTCGCCCTCGCGGTCGCCCTGCAGGCGCTGGTGCAGTACTCGCACGCGGCGCCGCCCGACGAGGCCTTCAGCGTTGGCCTGCTGTCGCACATCGGCGAACTCGCGCTGGCGACCATGTTCCCCGACGACTACTCGCGGTTGCTGGCGCGCCGCCGAGAATCGCCCGAGTCCAGCCTGCTGGAGCTCGAGCAGCAAACCTTCGTCATGACCCATGACGCGCTGTCGGCCGCGATGATGCTCGACTGGGGTCTGCCGCGGGTTTTCGCCGAGCCGGTGTTCCACCACGAGCGTCCCGAGTCGGCCAGCTTCGCCGAGGGTTCGCGCCAGAACGCGATGCTCTGGTCGCTGGTGCTTGCCGGCCATATCGCCGACATGTGCCTCGCGGACGTGGACCAGCGCCGCGCCATGATGCCGCAGCTGCTGCTGCACGGCAGCCGGCTGTCGATCGGCGCGGACGATCTCAACGCCCTGTGCGACGCAGTGGTGCGTGAGTGGCGCGAATGGGGCGGCATGCTGAACGTCAGGACCAGCGAGGTGCCGCCCTTCGCCGAGCTTTCCAAGCCCGCGCCGACGCCGCCGATCGCCGCGACGGAAGCCGGCGCCCCGGCGCCCGAGCCGAGTCGCATGCGCGTGCTGGTGGTGGACGACGACGGCAGCATGCGGGCGCTGCTGCGTGCCATGCTGTCGGGCGCGGGCCACGACGTGTTCGAGGCGGCGGACGGCAAGCAGGCGTTCGAACTGGCGCTCGACATCCAGCCGCAGATCATGATCGTTGACCTCATGATGCCGGGAATGGACGGCATCGAGCTGACGCGCGCCATGCGCCAGACCAGGATAGGCCGCGGCATCTACATCCTGATCCTCACCGGGCTGGAGGAGGACGACAAGCTGGTCGAGGCGTTCGAGGCCGGCGTCGACGACTACATGTCGAAGCCCCTCAAGCCCCGCCTGCTGGCAGCCCGTTTGCGCGCCGGCCAGCGCGTCATCCTGATGCAGCAGGAAATCGAACGCGATCGCGAGGAGATACGGCACTTCGCCGCCGAACTGGCGGTGACCAATCGCCGCCTGCAGGAGGTGGCGCTGACGGACGCGCTGACCGGCTGCCCCAACCGGCGCTACGCAATCGAGCGCCTCGAGCAGGAATGGTCGGCCTGCAGCCGCAACAAGCGGCCGCTCTCCTGCATGGTGATCGACGTCGATTGCTTCAAGCGGATCAACGACGACTACGGCCACGATTGCGGCGACAACGCGCTCAAGCAGATCGTCGATGCGCTGAAGGGCGAACTGCGGTCGCACGACATCATCGCGCGCATGGGCGGGGACGAATTCCTGGTGCTGTGCCCGGACACGGAATTCGCTGCCGCGGCGATCTGCGCCGAACGCATGCGCAAGGCGGTCGAGACGCTGCCGCCCGGCAAGGCCGGGACCCATAGCGTCAGCATCGGGCTTGCGACGCGCGACGCCGGCATGGCGAACGCCGACGCGCTCATCAAGTGCGCCGACCAGGGCCTCTACCTTGCCAAGCAGCGCGGCCGCAACTGCGTCGCCAGTGTGCAGCCTCAGCGCGCAGGAGGGCTGGCGACATGATGCGCGACCGCCCGATCCGCATGCTGATCGTCGAGGACTCCGAGGACGAGGCGTTCCTGCTCTATTCGGAACTCAACGCGCGCGGCGCCCGGCTCGACTGGCGGCGCGTCGATACCGGGCGCGACCTCACCGCGGCGCTGGCCGAGCGCGACTGGGACATCATCATCTGCGACCACAACATGCCGGGCTTCGATTCCTTTGCTGCCCTGCAGATCGTCAAGCAGAGCGGCAAGGACATCCCCTTCGTCATCTACTCCGGCCAGATCAGCGATCAGCAGGCGGTGTCGGCGATGCACGACGGCGTGCAGGACTACATCGAGAAGGGCAACTATGCGCGCCTGATGCCGGTGATCGAGCGCGAGCTGAAGAACGCGGCGGCGCGCAGCGCCGTGCGCCAGGCCGACAGCCGCATCCAGGAACTCGCCTACTACGACGGCCTCTCAAACCTGCCGAACCACAACCTGTTCTGCGCCCAGATCACCGAGTGGATCCTCGAGGCGGAGAAGGCGGGCAGGACGCCGGTAGGCGCCATCGCCTACATCGACCTCGATCGCTTCCTGCGCATCAATACCTCCTTCGGCTACGACACGGGCAACGAAATCCTGCGCCAGGTCGCCAAGCGGCTGGCCGCGTCGCTGCCGCCGCAGGCCACGCTCGCGCGCTTGTCCGGCGATGCCTTCGGGATCTTCCTGCCCGGCGTTCGCATCGACGAGGCGGACGGCGGCGCGCAATGGATCAAGCAGGCCTTCGAGCAGCCGTTCGAGAAAGGCGGCATCGAGCTCTACATCACCGGCAGCATCGGAGTGGCGCGCCTGCCGGAAGACGGCGCCGAGGTGTACGAACTGCTGATGAACGCCGAGACCGCGATGACCTGGGCCAAGCGCCTTGGCGGCAATGGCGTCCAGTTCTACCGGCGCGACATGAACGCCAATTCCGGCGAACGGGTGGCGATGGAATCTGACCTCCGCCATGCGGTCGAGCGCGAGGAGCTCTTCCTGCACTACCAGCCCTGCATCCGGGCGGCCGACGGCCGTACCATCGGCATGGAAGCGCTGGTGCGCTGGCAGCATCCGGTGCGCGGACTCATCACGCCCGATCGCTTCATTCCCATCGCGGACGAGTCCGGGCTGATCGTCGAAATCGGCGAATGGGTGCTGCGGCATGCCTGCCAGCAGGGGCGGCGCTGGCAGGACAAGGGCTACACCGCCTACCTCGCGGTCAATGTCTCGGCCGTGCAGTTCGCGCAGCCCCGACTGCTGGAAGTGGTGCGGCGGGTGCTGTCGGAGACGGGATTCGCGCCCCACGCGCTGCAGCTGGAAATCACCGAATCCGTGCTGATGCAGGACGCCGAATCGGCGATTGGCATGCTGCGCGCCTTCAAGGCCATGGGGGTGCGGATCTCGGTTGACGATTTCGGCACGGGCTACTCGTCGCTTTCCTATCTCAAGCGCTTCCCGATCGACATCCTGAAGATCGACAAATCGTTCGTTCGCGATCTCCCCGATGACGAGGAAGATGCGGCGATCGCTCGAGCCATCGTCGCCCTGGCGCGTTCCCTGCGCCTGACCACCGTGGCGGAAGGCGTCGAGGACGAAGCCCAGCTCAAGTTCCTGCGCGCCGAGGGTTGCGACTGTTTCCAGGGCTACTACTTCAGCCGTCCGGTCGACGTGGCGACCATAGAGAACCGGCTCTACCAAGAAAAAAACATTTAAACGCAAAGAGATGGGGTCCCTTTGTAAGGCTTTTTCTTACAATGGCGCTCTATCCGTTTATTACAAAAAGAAGGGTTTTCCGTTGATTTTCTTCTTGCCCACCTGGGCCCGATAATGCCAATGCCCGTCAATCTGGACTGATGCGAGGGATATTCCCCGTGTGGTCGATGGCGGATAACCAGGAGCGCATGATGAAATCGACTGACACCTACAACGACATAAAGGAAGTCAATCTTGCCTACCTGATGCTGGCGCAGAACATGGTGCGTTCCGATCGCGAAGCCGCCATTTTCCGCCTCGGCATCAGCGAGGAGATTGCCGACATTATCGACCGGCTCACTCCCGGGCAGATCCTCAAGATGGCCGGGTCGGACATGCTGCTGTGCAGCTTCCGCTTCGACGATACCCTGCTGCTCAACCTGTTGGCCAATCACGAGCGTGAACGCGGCGTCGGCCACGTGCACGCGGCGATCCTCGCCGCCGGCCGCCCGGTTGAAGCAGTCGCCTGACGGCAATCGTCCCCAACCCGGAGGCTTTATGCGCAACAAGTCCGTCATCTCGGAAGCGAGAGATATTGGCCTGGCGATCGAACTGATCAAGCTCGGCGCCCGTCTGCAACTGCTCGAAGCGGAAACCAAGCTGTCGCGCGAGCGCCTGCTGAAGCTCTACAAGGAAGTCCGCGGCGAATCGCCGCCGAAAGGCATGCTGCCCTTCTCCACCGACTGGTTCATGACCTGGCAGCCGAACGTCCATGCGTCGCTGTTCATGGCCTACTTCCGCTTCTTCGAAAAGCACACGCGGCTCGCCGGTCTCGAACTCATCATCAAGTCCTACCGCATGTACCTCGACCAGATCCGCCGCAACGGCATGGAAGAGGTGCTGTCGCTGACGCGCGCCTGGACCATGGTGCGCTTCTTCGACGCCCGCATGCTGCAGATGGCGACCTGCAAGGAATGCGGCGGCGAGTTCGTCACGCATGCCCATGAGCCAACCAAGGGCTATGTCTGCGGGCTCTGCCACATGCCGGCCCGCGCCGGCAAGACCCGCCGCGCCGCGGCCCTCGCTGCGGTCGCCTGATCGCGTCCCGCTGCGGGCCGCACGCTCCTGGCGGCCCGCACGCCTTGCGCCTGTCTTTCCTCGGCGACATTAGTCGGATCGAGGATTTCCGCTATCATTGCGCCTCACGCCAGAGGGGTCGCAGGGAGGCGCCTTAATGTTCGTCATCATCGGGTACATCGTCGTCCTTGGCGCGGTGTTGGGGGGATTTCTCCTCGCTGGGGGCCACGTCCATTCGCTCATCCAGCCTACCGAACTGCTGACCATCGCCGGATCGGCGGTCGGCGCGCTGCTGGTCGGCAACCCGCCCAACGTCCTCAAGCAGATCCTCGCTGCGCTGCCTGCCGTGCTGAAGGGATCGAAGTTCAGCAAGGCCCTGTACATGGACCTGCTGGCGATGCTCTACGAGATTCTCTCGAAGGTGCGCAAGGAAGGCCTGATGTCCATCGAAGGCGACGTCGAGAATCCCGAGTCGAGTCCGATCTTCTCCAAGTATCCGACCATCGCCGGCGACCACCACGCCATGGAGTTCCTCTGCGACTACCTTCGCATGATGGTGGGCGGCAACCTGAATGCCTTCGAGATCGAGAACCTGATGGACAACGAGATCGAGACGCATCACCACGAGGGCGAGACCCCGATCCACGCCATCTCCAAGCTCGCCGACGGCATGCCGGCCTTCGGTATCGTCGCTTGCGTGATGGGCGTCGTGCATACGATGGAGTCGGTCGGCCTGCCGCCCGCGGAACTGGGTAAGCTGATCGCCGCGGCGCTGGTCGGCACCTTCCTCGGTATTCTGCTTTCCTACGGCTTCATCAGCCCTATCGCCACGGCGCTCGAGCACAAGCTCAACGAGTCGACCAAGATGTTCCAGACCATGAAGGTCGTGCTGCTCGCCAGCATGAATGGATATGCGCCGCAGGTGGCCGTCGAATTCGGCCGCAAGGTGCTGTTCTCCGCCGATCGTCCCACCTTCATCGAGCTCGAGGACGAACTGAAGGCGCGCAAGGGCAAATGACCCCATCCTGGGGCAGCCCGCCGGAGGCAACATGAGCGACGACACCCAGCAGCCAATCGTCGTCAAGAAGATCAAGAAGGGCGGCGGCGGCGCGCACGGCGGCGCCTGGAAGATCGCCTATGCCGACTTCGTCACGGCGATGATGGCCTTCTTCCTGTTGATGTGGCTGCTCGGCTCCACCAGCAAGGGCGACCTCAAGGGCATCGCCGACTACTTCGCCCAGCCGCTGAAGGTCGCGATGTTCGGCGGCTCGGGCGCGGGGGATGCCAGCTCGGTGATCCAGGGCGGCGGCCAGGACCTGACGCGCCAGTACGGCCAGGTCAAGAAGGGCGAGAACCTCGAGGACAAGGGCAAGGTTTCGCCGCAGCAGATCAAGGAGGAGTTCGAGCGCAAGGAACGGGAGCGCCTCGAAAGCCTCAAGCGCGACATCGAGAAGCTGATCGACAGCAATCCGGTGCTGCGCCAGTTCCGCAACCAGATGCTCATCGACATCACCTCGGAAGGACTGCGCATCCAGATCGTCGACGAGAAGAATCGGCCGATGTTCGACTTGGCGAGTTCCGAGCTCAAGCCGTACACCAAGGAAATCCTCCACGAGATCGGCAAGACGCTCAACGACGTGCCGAACCACATCTCGCTGTCCGGCCACACCGATGCCACGCCCTATGCCGGCGGGAACAAGGGCTTCGGCAACTGGGAGTTGTCCACCAACCGCGCCAATGCCTCGCGCCGCGAACTCATCGTCGGCGGCATGGATGAGGCGAAGATCATGCGCGTGGTCGGCCTGGCCTCGACCGTCCTCTACGACAAGCAGGATCCCTACAATCCGATCAATCGGCGCATCAGCATCGTCGTCATGAACAAGCGCACCGAGGAAGCGATCCTGCGCGACGGCGGGGCGATGCCCGAAGACGACAAGTCCGATCCGGCTGCGGCCCCGGCGCAGGTCTCCGCGGCCGGTCAGGCGGCGCACTGACGTCGGGTAGAATCTGCGGCCTGCCCGGGCGCCCCGACTGCCGCGTCCGGCGGACATGACGAGGACTGCAACGTGGCCAAGACCATTCTCGCGATCGACGACTCCGCTTCCATCCGCCAGATGGTGGCCTTCACGCTGAAGAGCTCTGGCTATGAGATCGTCGAAGCGGTGGACGGCGTGGACGGACTCGAGAAGGCCAGGAGCATCGCGGCCGACCTCGTCCTCACCGACCAGAACATGCCGGGCATGGACGGCCTCGCCCTGATCCGGGCCCTGCGCGCGCTGCCCGAGTACGGCGCGGTCCCGATCCTGATGCTGACCACCGAGTCCTCGGACGACATGAAGCAGCAAGGGCGCGCTGCGGGCGCCACGGGGTGGCTGGTCAAGCCGTTCGATCCGCAGAAGCTCATCGAGGTGGTCAGGAAGGTCATCGGCTGAGCACGGGCTCCGACCGTATCCGCGGGACACTGCCGTGACCATCGACATCAGCCAGTTCTTCCAGGTCTTCTACGAGGAGACCGAGGAGCACCTGGCCGCGATGGAATCGCTGCTGCTGGCGCTCGACATTGCCCGGCCCGATGCCGGGCAACTGAATGCGATCTTTCGCGCGGCGCATTCGATCAAGGGCTCGGCCGGCACTTTCGGTTTCAAGGATCTTGCCGAGGTCACCCACGTCCTCGAGCACTTGCTCGATCGCATCCGCCGCGGCGAACTCCTGCTGCGCGAAGACATGATCGACGCCTTCCTGGCCGCCGGCGATCTGCTGAAAGTCCTGCTCGCCGCGCACAAGGGCCAGGGTGAGGCGCCCGTCGGTGCGGCCGACGCCATGTGCGCGCGGCTCTCGGCGCTGTCGGCTCCCCAGGCACCGCCGGAAGAGGAAGCCTACGGTTTCTTCGAACCGCAGCCCGAAGCGCCTGCCGGCGAGGAGGAGGCGTACGGCTTCTTCGACGAGCCGCCGGTATCGCCCGGACCGCCGTCTCCCACGGCGGCTGTCCAGCCGCCCGCCGGCGAGGCCTCCATCCGCGTCGGCGTGGCCAAGGTCGACGAGATGATCAACCTCGTCGGCGAGCTGGTGATTACCCAGGCGATGCTCGTCGAGGCGGCGACCGGGCTCGACCCGGTGCGCCATGAACGGCTCCTTGACGGACTCGCCCAGTTCGAGCGCAACACCCGCAATCTCCAGGAAGCGGTCATGTCGATTCGCATGATGCCGATGGCGACCGTGTTCAGCCGGTTCCCGCGCGTGGTGCGCGAGCTGTCGCAAAAGCTCGGCAAACGGGTCGAACTGCGCACCAGCGGCGACGATACCGAACTCGACAAGGGGCTGATCGAACGCATCGTCGATCCGCTCACCCACCTGGTGCGCAACAGCCTGGACCACGGCATCGAATCGGCTGCCGAGAGGCGCGCCGCAGGCAAGCCCGAGGCAGGCGTCATCACCATGAAGGCCTTTCATCAGGGCGGCAACGTGGTGATCGAGGTGGGCGACGACGGCGCCGGCCTGTCGCGGCCTCGCATCCTCGCCAAGGCACGCGAGCGCGGCCTGCCGGCGGACGACCGGATGACGGATGCGGAGGTTTGGCAGCTGATCTTCGAGCCGGGCTTCTCGACGGCGGAAAAGGTCACCGAGATATCCGGCCGCGGCGTCGGGATGGACGTCGTCAAGCAGAACATCGGCGCGCTCGGCGGCCGCGTCGAGATCCAGTCCGCCGCGGGATCCGGCACTTGCACCGTCGTGCGCCTGCCCTTGACGCTGGCGATCATCGACGGCATGTCGGTGGCGGCCGGCCCGGAGACCTATGTCGCGCCGCTCGGCTACGTCATCGAGTCGCTGCAGCCGGAGCCGGAGATGGTAGAGCGCCGCTCCGGCGCCGGAACGCTCGTCCTGGTTCGCGAGGAGCGGCTGCCGATGGTCGCCTTGCACGAGGTGTTCGGCGTACCGGACGCGGTGACAGCGCCCGAGCAGGCCATCGTCGTGGTCGTCGAGTCCGACGGCGTGCGCGCGGCGCTGCTGGTCGATGCCGTCGGCGGGCAGCAGCCCTTCGTCGTCAAGAGCCTCGAAGCCAACTACCGCAAGGTGGCGGGCATCTCGGGCGCCACAATCATGGGCGATGGCCGGGTCGCGTTGATCCTCGACGTCCCGGCGCTGGTGCGCATGGCGTGCAGCGCGCTGCCTGCGGCGGCCTGAAGCGGAGCGGACATGGCGATCGACGGTCTTCCGGGGGGAAACGGCGCAAGCGGCAGCGCCCGCGAATACCTGGTCTTCGCACTCGGGCCCGACGAATACGCGATCGACATCCTGAAGGTGCAGGAGATCCGCGTGTACGAGCGTCCGTCCGCCCTCGCCAACGCGCCCGCCTTCGTCAAGGGCGTCGTCAACCTGCGCGGGTCGATCGTCCCGATCGTCGACCTGCGCATCAAGTTCGGTGCCGGCGCCGCCGAATACACGCCATTCACGGTCGTCGTCATGCTCAGCGTCGGCCGCCGCCTTGTCGGCGCCGTCGTTGACGGCGTTTCGGACGTGGTACCGCTGCGGGCCGAAGACATCGTGCCGGCACCGGAATTCGCCGCCGGCCTGGGGACCCGCTACATCGACGGCCTGGCTGAGGCCGGCGAGCGCATGCTCATCGTGGTGGACATCGAGGGATTGATGCTCTCCGCCGAAATGCAACTGGTCGACGCGGCTCCCCGATCGGGGCCCGATGCCGCGCTTCCCGCAGAGAGGACTGCATGAAAACCAACCTTCCCGTGACCGACAACGAGATCGTCCTGCGCGACGACACGCTGATCGTCTCCAAGACCGACCTCAAGGGCCGCATCACCTACGTCAACAAGGGCTTCGTCGAGATCAGCGGCTACGCCGCGGAGGAACTGCTCGGACAGGCTCATAACGTCGTCCGGCATCCCGACATGCCGGCGGAAGCGTTTGCCGATCTCTGGAGCGCGCTGCACCAGGGGCGGCCGTGGGTCGGCTACGTGAAGAACCGCGCCAGGAGCGGAGACTTCTACTGGGTCGAGGCCCATGTGGCGCCGATCTGGGAGGGCAGTGAAATCACCGGCTACATGTCGGTGCGCTACAAGGCGCCGCGCGACAGGATCGAGGCCGCCGAAGACGCCTACCGCCTGTTCCGCGAGAAACGCGCTGCCGGCTTGGCGATCGTCGACGGCGCAGTGGTCGCGAGCGGCGGCTTCGCGGCGCTCAAGCGCAAGGCGGCCGCCGTTTCCGTCGCCGCCAAGATCACCATCGGCTGCGTGGCCGGGGCCGTGCTGGTACTGGGCGCCGCCACGTTGTTCCTCGGCCGGCATCTTTCGGCGACGCTCGACGCCGAATCGTCGAGCGAACTCGTTCAGGGGCTGGCCACGGCGCGCGGGATGGCCGAGCAGCGGGCCGCGGACCTGCGGCGCGAGGCCGGCCGTCTCAGCGCGATCTTCGGCGCCCGCTTCGCAACGGGCGTCGATCTCGACGAGACCGGCGGGACGCCAAGGCTGAGGCAGGGCAAGGCCGTGCTCGACGCTCACAGCGGCGAGGCGGACGCCTTCGCCGCTGCGAGCGGTGCCGCCGCCGGATTGCTGGTGCGCGAGGGCGACGAACTGGTCACGCTCTCGGCATCTGCGGGCGCGGCCAAGAGCGCGCCGGTTGCGGGCGCCGCGCTGCCGAAGGATGACCCGGCGAGCGCGCGGCTGCTCGCCGGCGAAGGCTACCTGGGTTTTCGCAGGCTGGACGGCCGGCCCGCGTACGTGTCGTACCTGCCCGTCAAGAACGAGCGGGGCCGGGTGATCGGCGCGAGCTTCGTCGCCATGGACGCGGGCGCAGCCATGGCCGAGGTGCGGCAGCGCATCTCGGCGTTCAGGGTGGGCGAGCACGGCGGCATCGAGGTCGACGAATCGGGTGCGGCGCGTGACGGCACAAGCTCGCCGGCGGTGACGGCGGCGTTCCCCGAGTGGGGCTGGGCGCTGCGCGCCGTGCAGGACGGAGACGAGGCGGGGGCCGCGGCCGGCTCGCTGCAGGTCTACCTCTGGGCCACGTCGCTGGCGGTCGCTGCGGTGCTGGCGCTGGTCATCTTCTGGCTGGTTCGCCGGCTGGTGGCCGACCCCTTGAGGGAGCAGGTGCTTCCCGCGTTCCGCGCGCTCTCCGGCGGACGCTACGACAGCCGGCTGCCGTTCGCGCGCCGCGACGAGATCGGCCTGGTGCTGCAGGGCCTCGAGACGATGCAGAACCGCGTCGGCTTCGAGGTCGCGGAGACCCGACGCACCGCCGACGAGATGACGCGGGTGAAGATCGCGTTGGACAATGTCTCGACCGGCGTCGTAATCGCCGACAGCCGTCGCAGCGTGATCTATGCGAACCGCTCGGCCGGCCGCATCCTGAAGACGGCGGAGGACGCCATCCGGGCCTCCTCGCCGGGCTTCGACGCCGACGCGCTGGTCGGCACCAGCGCGGACGCCTTCCCGGCTGCGGTCGGCCGCCAGCCGGACGATGCGGTGACCGCGCGGCTCGAGGTGGGCAGCCGCCACCTCATCGTGACGACGAATCCGGTCATCAACGAGGCCGGCGAGCGCCTCGGCACCGTGGCCGAATGGCAGGACAGGACGGCCGAGGTCGCCGCCGAAGGCGAGATTGCGGCCATCGTGCGGGACGCGGCCGCCGGCGACCTGTCCGCGCGCCTCGATCCCGCCGGCAAGGAAGGCTTCTTCCTCGCCCTGGCGCGCAACCTCAACGCGCTGCTCGACAATACGCAGCAGGCGCTGGCGACCACCTCGCGGGTGCTGAACCGGGTGGCGCGCGGCGACCTCGCCGAGACGGTCGCTGAAGAGCACCACGGCATCTTCGGGCAACTGCAACAGGACACCAATGCCACCGTGGAACGGCTGCGCGACGTCGTCGGCCGCATCAAGGAAGCCGCCGACGCCGTTAATATCGCGGCCCGCGAAATCGCGGCCGGCAACCAGGATCTCTCCAGCCGCACCGAGGAGCAGGCGTCGAGCCTCGAGGAGACCGCCAGCTCGATGGAGCAGATCAATGCCACCGTCCGGCAGAACGCCGAGAACGCGCGACAGGCGAGCGAGCTGGCGCGCCGCTCCAACGAAATCGCCACACGGGGCGGCGAGGTGATGAAGCGCGTCGTCGTTACCATGGCCGACATCCAGGCGAGCGCCCGCAGAATCGGCGACATCCTGGGCGTCATCGACAGCATCGCTTTCCAGACCAACATCCTGGCGCTGAACGCGGCGGTGGAGGCGGCGCGCGCCGGCGAGCAGGGGCGCGGCTTCGCGGTGGTGGCGAGCGAGGTGCGCAGCCTGGCGCAGCGGTCGGCCACGGCGGCCAAGGAGATCAAGGCGCTGATCGGCGAGTCGGCGGACAAGGTGGAAGGGGGTGCCCGCCTGGTGCAGCAGGCGGGCAGCACCATGGACGAGGTGGTCGAGTCGTTCCATCGGGTCTCCGATCTGGTCGGCGACATCTCGGCGGCCAGTCGCGAGCAGAGCATGGGCGTCGAGCAGGTGACGCAGGCGGTGCGGCAGATGGACGAAGTGACCCAGCAGAATGCCGCGCTGGTCGAGCAGGCGGCGGCCGCGGCGGAAAGCCTGGAAGAGCAGGCGCGCGGGCTGGTGCAGACGGTCGGCAACTTCAGGCTCGCCCCCGGCGGTGCCGTCGGCGAGCCCCTTCGGACGATGGCGCAGCCGCGTCGCCTGCAAGCAGCCGAGCGGCCCAAGCTGGTCCGCCGGGTATCGTCCGACATCGAACCGCCCCGCATCGGCACCGACGAGGAAGAATGGGAGGAGTTCTGAAGCCGCCCGCCTCGGGAGCGCCGTCTCCGCCCGCGCCGGCGCGCGAGTTCGAGTTCACGGCGGAAGACTTCGAGCGCGTGCGCAAGCTGATCCGTCAGCAGGCCGGCATCTCGCTGTCGCCGATCAAGCGCGACATGGTGTACTCGCGGCTGGCGCGGCGGCTGCGAGCCCTGCACATGACCAGCTTCGCGCAATACCTGGCGCACCTGGAGCGCGGCGGTGCCGGAGAGTGGGAGACCTTCGTCAATTCGCTGACCACGAACCTGACGTCGTTCTTCCGTGAGAACCACCATTTCCCGATCCTCGCGGAATACCTCGCGGGCCTGCGGCAGCGGCCGATCCGCATCTGGTGCTCTGCGGCGTCGACGGGGGAGGAGCCCTACTCGATCGCCATCACGGCGTGCGAGAGCTTCGGCAGCCTGACGCCGCCGGTCAGCATTCTGGCCACCGACATCGATACCAGTGTGTTGGCGACGGGTGAACGCGGCGTCTATCCGACCGAACGCATCGAACGGCTCGAGGCCGTCCGGGTGCAGCGCTACTTCCTCAAGGGCACGGGGACCCAGGATGGCTTCGTCAGGGTGCGGCCCGAATTGCAGAAGCTCATCACCTTCGGCCGGCTCAACCTGCTCGACGCCCAATGGCGCGTGAACGGCCCCTTCGACGCCATCTTCTGCCGCAACGTGATGATCTACTTCGACAAGGAAACGCAGTACGCCATCCTCAGGAAGTTCATCCCGCTGCTGCGCGAGGACGGCTTGTTCTTCGCCGGCCATTCCGAGAGCTTCATCCATGCCGCCGACCTGATCCGGCCGCTTGGCCGCACGGTCTACGAGCGCACCGACCGCAAGGGCCCGCGGCGCGACATGCGGCAGCAGGCGGGGTGACATGGGCGCCGCGGGCCGGGTCGAGCATCTCGCCGTCAACCGCTACTTCGACCGCAAGTTCAAGGTCGAGGCGATCAAGGTGCTGCCCGGCGAGTACTACGTGACGGGCCGCGACGCGGTCCTCGTGACGGTGCTCGGGTCTTGCGTTTCCGCCTGCATCCGCGACCGCGACCTCGGCATCGGCGGCATGAACCACTTCATGCTGGCCGGCGGCGCCGATGCCGGCGTCGTGTCGGCCTCGGCGCGCTACGGCGCCTATGCCATGGAAATCCTCATCAACCACCTGCTCAAGCTGGGTGCGCGCAAGTGTTCGCTGGAAGCCAAGGTGTTCGGCGGCGGCCGGGTTCTGCCGAGCCTGGCGAACTCCCGGGTGGGCGAGCGCAATGCCCGCTTCGTGCTCGACTTCCTGGCCACCGAGGGCATCCCGGTACTCGCCCAGGACCTGCTCGACGTCCATCCGCGCAAGGTCTACTACTTTCCCGCCAGCGGGCGGGTGCTGGTGAAGAAGCTCGTGCGCATGCACAATGACACTTTGCTCAAGCGCGAGAACGAATATGCCGAGCGGTTGAAGGCGCCGCTCGCCGGCGATATCGAACTGTTCGAATGATGCCCGTCAAAGTCCTCATCGTCGACGACTCCGCGCTGATGCGCGCGCTGCTCGCCGAGATCATCGGCAGCGCGCCGGATCTCAAGGTGGTGGGCGCCGCATCCGATGCCGTCGCTGCGCGCGACATGATAAAGGCGCTCGAACCCGACGTGCTCACGCTCGACGTCGACATGCCGAAGATGGACGGCCTGGTGTTCCTGGACCGGCTGATGCGGCTGCGGCCGATGCCGGTCGTCATGGTTTCGGCATTCACCGAGCGCGGCTCCGACATCACCATGAAGGCGCTCGAACTGGGCGCCGTGGATTTCGCGCCGAAGCCGCGGGCGGACAGCCCGGCGCTGCTGCGGGCCTACGCCGACGAATTGCGCGACAAGATCCGCGCCGCCGGCGCGGCTCGCCTGAAGAGAGCCACGACGGTTCGACCGGCCGCTGCCCCCGTTCCGCGCGCCGAACCGGCCGAGCCGGCGCCCGAACCTCGTCGCAGCGGCCTGTCGGCGCGCCTGCTGGCCGAGAAGGTCGTCGCCATCGGGGCCTCCACCGGAGGCACCGAGGCCATCAAGGACGTCCTGGTCGGGCTTCCCTCCGACGTGCCGGGCATCGTCATGACGCAGCACATGCCCGAGTCGTTCACGGGCTCGTTCGCACGCCGCCTGGATTCGCTGGCGCGGGTCACCGTGGTCGAGGCCCAGGGGGGAGAGCGGATCGAACCGGGGCATGCCTATCTCGCGCCGGGCCATTCGCACCTGCTGGTGCGGCGCTCCGGGGGCCACTACGTCACCGAGCTCTCGCGCGCCGACCCGGTGAACCGGCACCGTCCCTCGGTTGACGTGCTGTTCCGGTCGGTGGCCGAGCAGGCGCGCGGAAACGCCGTGGGCGTGATTCTCACCGGCATGGGCAAGGACGGCGCCCAGGGCATGCTGGAAATGCGCCGCAGCGGCGCCTGGACCATCGGCCAGGACGAGGCTAGCTGCGTCGTCTACGGTATGCCGCGCGAGGCCGCAGCCATCGGCGCGGTGTCCGAGGTGGCGCCCCTGCCGGACATCGCGGCGCGCATCATGGCGAAGCTGCGCCAATGGGACGGCGAGGCGCGCTAGGGCTGGGCTATACTCGCGTCACAGCGACACAAGGGGTTTGCCATGGACACCAGCGTTTCCACCGCCGACGGCCGCAGCGTCATCCGCCTCAGCGGGCGCTTCGACTTCAATGCCCACCGCGAATTTCGGGACGCCGTCGACCAGGTCTTGAAAGGCGAGGGAACGCAGGAGATCCAGGTGGACTTCGCCGCGGTCGATTACCTCGACAGCTCGGCGCTCGGCATGCTGCTCATGCTGCGCGACAAGGCGCGCAGCGCCGGCAAGACCGTCACCTTGGCGAACTGCCGCGGCGCCGTCAAGCAGGTGATCGAGATCGCCAATTTCGGCAAGCTCTTCCCGATAAGCTGAGGCGGGCGTTTCTTCGGCCATGAAGATACTCTTGGTCGAGGACAATCCGGATGATCTGTTCTTCGCGCGGCGCGAGCTGGCGGGACTAGGCCACGACGTGGTGGCCGCCGCAGGCGGGGCGGAGGCGCTCGAACTCTTCGACCGCGAGCGGCCCGATGTCGTCGTCACCGACATCAGCATGCCGGGCATGGACGGCTTCGCCCTGACGCAGGAAGTGCAGCGGCGGGCCGGCGACCGCTGGCAGCCCGTCATGTTCCTCACCGGCCAGCGCGAGGACGACTTCCATATCCGAGCGCTCGGCGTCGGCGCCGACGCCTATGTGATCAAGCCGGTCTCGGCTCGGATGCTGGACGCCCGGCTCAAGGTCATCGAGCGCCTGCTGCTGATGCAGCGCCAGGAGCGCGAGCGCGCCGAAGAGCTCAAACGGCATTACGCTGCGGCGGAGGAGGAGAAGCGCATCGCCGAGCACCTGCTGCGCTATCTGGTCAACGCCGACAAGCTCGATGACGCCGCGGTTCGGCACTGGCTGTCGCCGTCGGCGGTATTCGGCGGCGACATCATCGCCGCCGCCCGCACGCCGGCCGGGGTGCTGCACGTGCTGCTGGCGGACGGCCCCGGGCACGGGCTGGCGGCCGCCATCAACGTCCTGCCCATCATCGCGCCGTTCTACCGCATGACGGAAAAGGGTTTCGGCATCGACGCGATCGTCCGCGAGATGAATGCCAAGGTGCGCCAGTTCCTGCCGGAGGGCCGCTTCGTGGCGGCCACCGTCGTCGCCGTCGACTTCCGCGAGTCCTACGTGAGGGTGTGGAACGGCGGAAACCCCGAACCGCTGCTGATCGCGGCGGACGGCACCGCCGAGCCGGCCTGCACGCTAAGGCATCTTCCGCTCGGCGTGCAGGGGGCGGCCGAATTCGAGGCAGCCACCGAGACACGCGCCTTCCCCGCCGATCGCCAGTTGCTCGTGTATTCCGACGGCGTGATCGAGACCGAGGATCCCGCCGGACGGCTGTTCGGCTTCGACCGCCTGGCAGCGGCCATTGCCGACGGCGATCCCTGGCAGCGCCTCGATCGCATCGTGGCGGCCGTGTCGCGGCACCACGGATCTGCTGCCATGGCGGACGACGTCGCCGTCGCCCTGGTGGCGCACGAGGGACAGCCGGGAATCCAGCCGGCCGCGGCGGTCCGGCCGCAGGCGGGCGCGTCGCAGCGCGATTGGCGCTTCCTCCTGCGTCTCGGCGCGCGCGAGCTGCGCGAAATCGACGCGGTGCCGCTGCTCCATGGCCTTGCGGCCCAGCTCGACGGCCTCGGCCAGCGCTCCGGCGAGCTTTTCGTGATCCTTTCCGAGCTGTTCAACAATGCGCTGGACCACGGCCTGCTGGGGCTCGATTCCCGCCAGAAGCTCGATCCGGAAGGGATGGAGCGCTTCGTCCGCGAGCGCGAGGTGCGCCTGGCCGCGCTCGCCGAGGGCGAGATCGAACTGGAGCTCGAGCAGTTCGAACATGCGGGCGCCGCCTGGCTGCGCATCGTCTGCCGAGACAGCGGGCCGGGCTTCGACCATGCGGCGTTCCGCGACGAGGCCGCCGCCCGGGAGTTGCCGTTCGGCCGCGGATTGGCGCTGTTGCGCGCGCTGTCGTCGAGCTTCGAGTACAACGAGGCGGGCAACGTGGCGACCGTGGTCCTGCCCGTCACGCCGGCAAGTCCGGACGACGGCGCCGCGATCTGATGCCCCGGGGCTTGTTTTTGTATGGCCAAAGACCTACATTCGCCCCAGCCGGGCGGCCCAGGGTCGATGCTGAATCCCGGCTGAGGAAACAATAACGAGAAAAGGCGGAGACATGTCGGCATCCAAACTGACTGTGCAGGCTCGGCTTGCACATGGCGTCGCCGGGCTGCTGGTCGCGGGCGCGGGACTGGCGGGCGTCTACCTGGCGGGCGCCACGCCCGGCTTGGGCATCGTCCTGTTCTACCTTGCGCTGGGCATCGCCGTCGCCACGGTGCCGGCAATGATCGTGGGCGCTTCGCTGGCCGGTCCGCTGGAGCGCCTGCGCGACGCCATTGCCGCGACCCGGAGCGACGGCGACCTTTCGCGCCGCGCCGAGGTTCCAGCGGGAAGCGGGATCGCGCCCGCAGCGGACGCGTACAACGAGTTGATCGCCAGCTTCCAGGGCATCGTCACCCGCATCGTATTCACGGCACAGCAGGTTGCGGAGGCGGCCGACAAGCTGATCGTCGAGGCCAAGGACACCGTGGAGAGTTCGGAGAGCCAGAATGCCGCGGCCGAAGGCGCTGCCGAAGCGGTGGCCGAGCTGTCGGGCGGCATCGCTGCGGTCGCCGAGAACGCCGAAAGCACGGCCCGCATCGCCCAATCGGCGCGCGAGCAGTCTTCGCAGGGCGAGCAGATCGTCGGCGCGGCGTCGGCGGAGATCGAGCGCATCGCCCGCTCGGTCGAGGAGTCGGCGCGGGTCGTGGCCGCGCTCGGGGAGCGATCGGAAGCGATCTCCGGCATCGTCAAGACCATCCATGAAATCGCCGACCAGACCAACCTCCTGGCGCTCAATGCCGCCATCGAGGCCGCGCGCGCGGGCGAACAGGGCCGCGGCTTCGCAGTGGTGGCCGACGAGGTGCGCAAGCTCGCCGAACGCACCACGACCGCCACCGCCGAGATCAGCAGCATGATCGCCGCGATCCAAAGCGAGACGCAAAGCGCCATCGGCACCATCCGCGAAGGTTCCAGCCAGGCGCGGGAGGGGGCCGAACTGGCGCGCCAGGCGGCGGCTGCGCTCGCGCAGATCAACCAGGGCGCGCAGGAGACCATGGAGAAGGTCGACGTCATCGCGCAGGCCATGGCCGAGCAGAGCGACAAGGCGCGCGCCATCGCCGAGCACGTGACGAGCATCATGGCGCTGGCCGAGCGCAACCACGAAGGCGCCCGCGGCACGTTGGCCGAGGCGAACCGGCTCGACTACCTCGCCGGCAACCTCGAGGAGATCGGCACGGTGTTCAAGCTCGGCGCTGCTGGCGAGGCGGCGCGGCAGCTGCATGAAGCCATGCCCCAGGTGGTCCAGGAGGCGGCGCTGCAGGTCGGGCAGGCGCTCGAGGCGGCGGTGGACGGCGGCAGCATCAAGCTGGACGATCTGTTCGACCGCGACTACCAGCCGATCGCGGGCACCCGGCCGCCCAAGTTCCGCACCCGCTTCGACGGTCTGTGCGACCGGCTGCTGCCGCCGCTCCAGGAGCCGCTGCTGGGGCGCCACAAGCAGATCGCCTACGCCATCAGCTGCGACACCGGCGGCTACGTGCCCACGCACAACGTGCGCTTCAGCCAGGCCCTCACGGGCGATGCGCAGAAGGACTTCGTCGGCAACCGCACCAAGCGCATCTTCGATGACCCCGTCGGCAAGCGCTGCGGCGCCCACGAGACCCCCTTCCTGCTGCAGACCTATCGGCGCGACACCGGCGAGATCATGCACGACATCTCGGCGCCGATCTACGTCAAGGGGCGCCACTGGGGCGGCTTCCGCATCGGCTACCGCACCGAGTAGCGGGCGGGGACCGCGGGGAGCGGTCCCGGAATGCCCTAACATAGAAGTATCCCCAAATCGAGGAACATCTCTCGAAAGGTTCCGATATGTCGGATTTGCTGAAGAACATTGACGCACGGACCCGCCTGGCGGGAACGAACAAGCTCGAGATCCTGCTGTTTTCCCTCGGCATGGACAACCGTACCGGACGGCGGGAAACTTTCGGCATCAACGTCTTCAAGGTGCGCGAGGTGATGCGGACGCCGCCCATCACGGCGGCGCCCGACATGCCGTCGTCGGTCAAGGGCATGGTCAGCCTGCGCGGCGTCCTGGTGCCGGTGGTGGACCTGGCCGAGTACGTGGGCATGCAGCCAGAATCGCCGCGCGACATCATGATCGTGACCGAGTACAACGGCCATACCCAGGGCTTCCTGGTCGAGGCCGTCGACACCATCCTGCGGCTGGACTGGGCGCAGATGCGCGTGCCGCCCGAAATGCTGACCGCCAACCTGGGCGGACTGGTCACCGCCGTGACGGAGCTGGGCGACGGGCGCCTGGTGATGATGCTCGACGTCGAGCGCGTCCTGGCGGAGACCGCCAAGCAGGACGACGAGTACAAGTTCACCTCCATCGAGCCGCTCAACCGCAGCGACCTGACCGTGCTCTATGCCGACGACTCCTCGGTGGCGCGCAACCAGATCGAGCGGACCCTCAACGTGCTCGGCATCAAGTCGATCGCCGCCATCAACGGCCGCCAGGCCTGGGATGAGATGCAGAAGATCGCCAACTACGCCGACTCCGCCGGCCGCCAGGTCAAGGACATCGTCCAGCTGGTGCTGACCGACGTCGAGATGCCGGAAATGGACGGCTACATTCTGACCAAGAACATCAAGTCCGACCCGCGCATGACGGGCATTCCGGTCATCATGCATTCGTCGCTGTCGTCGATGTCGAACATGGCGCTCGGCAAGTCGGTGGGCGTCGACGAATACGTGCCGAAGTTCGAGCCGCAGCGTCTGGCCGAGACCCTGACCCGCCTGCTGCTGCGTCATGAAAATGCCGAACAGCAAGGAGCCGCTTCATGAATGCGCTTCAGATTGCCACCGGACCCAACGCCGCCCCGTTGCTGGAGTCGGTCGATGCCCGCACCAAGCTGGCCGGGTCGAACCGCATGGAGATCCTGCTGTTCTCGCTCGGAACCCACGAGACCTTCGGCATCAACGTCTTCAAGGTGCGAGAGGTCAGCAAGACGCCTTCGATCACCAAGGCGCCCAACATGCCGGCCGGCGTCGAGGGGCTCATCAGCCTGCGCGGCAACGTCATCCCCTGCGTCTCGCTGTCCAAGGTGATGCACCTGGCCGATGCGCCGAACGATCTCGGCGGCTCGATGATGGTGACGGAATACAGCAAGCGCACCCTGGGTTTCCTGGTGCACGGCGTCGATCGCATCATCCGCGTCGAATGGGACCGCGTGCGCGCGCCGGAGTCGGTCACCAGCGGCTCGCACGCCTACATCACGGCCATCACCGAACTGCCCGACGGCAAGCTGGTGTCGATCGTCGATGTCGAGCAGATCATGGCGAACACCTTCGGCGAGGCCATCATCCCGCAGATCGAGCGCGCCGAGGCGGCCGAGGACCACAACGTGTTCTTCGTCGACGACTCCGCGGTCGCGCGCAAGAAGATCGCCGAGGTGCTCGACAAGCTCGGCGTCAAGCACAAGCATGCCTTGAACGGACTCGAGGCGTGGACCCGGCTGTCCGGCATGGCGGCGCATGCCCAGCAGTCGAATCGCGACCTGCGCGACGAGGTGAGCCTCATCATGGTGGATGCCGAGATGCCGGAGATGGACGGCTACGTGCTGACCAAGAACGTCAAGTCGGATCCGCGCTTCAACGGCATCCCGGTGGTCATGCACTCGTCGCTGTCCTCGGAGGCGAACCGCTCCATGGGCAAGAGCGTCGGCGTGGATGCCTACGTCGCCAAGTTCGACGCGGAGGCGCTGGCGGAGACCCTGCGGCCGCTGCTGGCGCGGTCCCACAGAGACTGAAGGAAAGCGGAGCAATAAATGGCAGTTGACCCGAGCAAGATCAGATTCCTCGTCGTCGATGATTTTTCGACGATGCGCCGCATCGTGCGCAACCTGCTCAAGGAACTGGGATTCACCAACGTCGAGGAGGCCGAGGACGGCGCCGTCGCCTTGCAGCGGCTGAAGTCCGCCGGCGGCATCGACTTCGTCATCACCGACTGGAACATGCCGAACATGGACGGATTGACGCTGCTGCAGAGCGTGCGCGCCGATCCCGCCCTCAAGAGCCTGCCGGTGCTGATGATTACGGCGGAGGCGAAGAAGGAAAACATCATCGCGGCGGCGCAGGCCGGGGCGTCCGGCTACATCGTCAAGCCCTTCACCGCGGCGACGCTCAACGAGAAGATGGTGAAGATATTCGAGAAGATGGGCTTGTGAGCCCATTACAGGGATGAGAGTAGCAGAATGGCCAAACCCGTGAACTTCGACGACTCAGGCGATTCCGAGGACCTGCAGGCGCTGTTCGATACCATTGCCGCCGGAACGCCACCCGCTCCGGCGCCGGCGCCGGAGCCCCCGGCGCGCCGGCAGGCGGATGCCTCGGGCGACTCGGACGAACTGCAGGCGCTGTTCGACTCGGTGGTCGCCGAACAGCCGGCGGCAGCGGCAGCGGCAGCGCCGGCGAACGCCGCGCCGGCCGAGGAGGGCTCGCCGCAGGAGGTGGCCTTCAACAAGATCGGCCACATGGCCCGTCAGCTGCACGACTCGCTGCGCGAGCTGGGCTACGACAAGATGCTGCAGGATTCGGCCAATCGCATGCCGGACACGCGCGAGCGCCTGACATACATCGCGCAGATGACCGAGCAGGCGGCCAGCCGCGTGCTCAACGCCACCGACATCGCCAAGCCCATTCAGGACGCGCTGCTGACGGACGCCGAAGGCCTCGCGGCACGTTGGGAGCGCATGTTCGCCAACCAGCTTTCGGTCGACGAATTCAAGTCGCTCGCCGCGGACTCGCGCGTCTTCTTCGCCGGGGCGCCGTCGAAGATCAAGGCCACGAATGCGCAGCTCACCGAGATCATGATGGCGCAGGATTTCCAGGACCTCACCGGTCAGGTCATCAAGAAGGTGGTCGAGATGGTGCAGGGCCTCGAGGGCCAGCTGCTCAAGGTCCTCATCGAGGTGATGCCGCAAGACCGCAAGGCAGCCGCGCCCGAAGGGCTGATGAACGGCCCGGTGGTCAACGCGGAAGGACGTTCGGACGTGGTGACGAGCCAGGCGCAAGTGGACGACTTGCTGGAAAGCCTGGGCTTCTGAAGGGCTGAAAGGAAAATGGTATGAGCGACTTTCAAGGCATGGAAGACCTGCTGCAGGATTTCCTGGTGGAAGCCACGGACCTGCTCTCCGGCGTCGACAACATGCTCATCGACCTCGAGCGCGCACCGGATGACCGCAAGCTGCTCAACGACATCTTCCGCGGCTTCCACACCATCAAGGGCGGCGCCGGATTCCTCAACGCGAGCGAGCTGGTCACCCTCTGTCACCTGACGGAGAACCTGTTCGACAAGCTGCGCAACGGCGAACTGGTCCTGACCAAGGAAGTCATGGACAACATCCTCGCCGCCACCGCCGTGGTCCGCGATATGTTCGGCTACCTCGAGCGCGGGGTGCAGCCGCCGGCGGCCGATCCCGGACTGATCGCGAACTTGCGGGCGGCCATCGCCGGGCAGTCGGCCGCTGCGGCGCCAGCGCCGGCGGCGCCTGCCCCCGCCGCGGTCGCGGCACCCGCGGCCGGCGTCCCGGCGGGCGGTCCCAACTGGGAGAACCTGTTCTCAGCCGTCACGGGCGCAGCGCCTGCGGCTGCGGCTGCGGCAGCTGCACCGGCGCCGACACCCGCCGCGCCTGCGCCTGCAATGCATACCGAGGTCGCCGGCAAGTCGCCCGACGAGATCATCAAGCAGGCGGTCGGCCGCCGCGCGACCGACAAGCCCGGCTACCAAGGTCCGGCGGGCGGCCGCCGGCCCGACGAGAAGACCCGCGACAACTCGATCCGCGTCGACACCTCGCGGCTCGACCAGGTGCTGAACCTGTCCGGCGAGATCGGCCTGACCAAGAACCGCCTGACCTCGCTGCGCTCGGACATCCTCAACGGCCGCTCCGACACCGACACGCTGCACGCGCTCGACCAGGCCGTCAGCCAGCTCGACCTGCTGGTGTCGGACCTGCAGAACGCGGTGATGAAGACCCGCATGCAGCCGATCGGCCGGCTGTTCCAGAAGTATCCGCGCATCGCGCGCGACCTGGCGCGCAGCCTCGGCAAGGACGTCGAGCTGGTGCTGGTCGGCGAGGAGACCGAGATCGACAAGACGATGATCGAGGACCTGTCCGACCCGATCATCCACCTGATCCGCAACGCCGTGGACCATGGCGTCGAGACCGTCGAGGAACGCCGTGCCGCGGGCAAGCCGGAAAAGGCGCCGGTGCGCCTGGAAGCCCGCCAGGAAGGCGACCATATCGTGCTCATCATCGCCGACGACGGGCGCGGCATGAATCCCGAGAAGCTGCGCGCCAAGGCGCTGCAGAAAGGCCTCATCACCGATGAAGAGGCCAACACCATGGACGAGCGGCAGAGCTTCAACCTGATCTTCCTGCCCGGCTTTTCGACCAAGGAGGTGGCTTCCGACGTATCCGGCCGCGGCGTCGGCATGGACGTCGTCAAGACCAACATCTCCAAGCTCAACGGCTCGATCGACATCAAGTCGTCGCCCGGCAAGGGTTCGACGTTCATCATTTCGCTGCCGCTGACGCTGGCCATCCTGCCGGTGCTGCTGGTCCAGCTCGGCAACCAGCCGTTCGCGGTGCCGCTGTCGATGGTGCGCGAGATCCTGCCGATCGACGTCGGCCAGGTGCAGGAGGTCGGCGGCCGCGCCACCATGGTGGTGCGCGGCGAAGTGCTGCCGATCTACCCGCTCAACTACCTGCTCGGCTGGCAGCCCGAGCAGATCGCCGAGTACGGCGTGCTGATGCAGACCGCCGAGCATACCTTCATCCTCGCCATCGACGGCTTCATGGGCCGCGAGGACGCGGTGATCAAGTCGCTCGAGGACTTCCGGCCGAAGGGCGTGGCGGGCGTCACCACCCTGTCCAACGGCCAGATCGTGCTGATCCTCGACATGAAGGAACTGATGCAGGGACTCGGCGACGGCCGCGGCGTGCCGCGCTCCGTCTTCATCGGGCCGGAGGCACTGGCGGCCTAGCAGGTTCGCCGCCGCACGCGGCTGCGGAGGCACCACGCAAATAGGGCCGATTAACGGCCCTGTTTCCCATCTTTCCCCTCGACCCGGGCGGCAATAATTGCCGCCATGGAGGGGAATGCCCTTGGCTGAAGACAGCGACCTCGAACGAACAGAAGCACCATCAAGCCGGCGCATCGAGAAGGCCCGCGAAGAAGGCAACGTTCCGCAATCGCGCGAACTGATGGCCTTCCTCGTCATGGCGTCCGCGCTCGGCGGCCTGTGGGCGCTCGGGTCCTGGATGTCCTCCCACGCGATCGGGATCATGCGCCACGGCCTGACCTTCGGCCGCGATGCCGGCTTCGATACCCGGGCGATGGGCAACATGTTCGTCGATCTGTCGTGGGAAGCCCTGACCCTGGTTGCCCCGATCTTCGTGCTGACCGTGGTGGCCGCGCTGCTGACGCCCTTCCTGCTGGGCGGCTGGGTATTCTCGCCGACGGCGATGACGCCGAACTTCGCGCGCCTCGACCCGGTCGCCGGCTTCAAGCGCATGTTCTCGACGCAGGCCGCCGGAGAACTTGTCAAGGCGATTCTCAAGGCGGTGCTGATCGGGGCGATCAGCTGGTGGGTGGTGCGGCACGAAGAGGACGCGCTGTTCGCGCTGATCGGGCAACAAGTCGACGCCGCTATGGTCTCAACCACCCATATGCTGCTGTTCGCCGCTGCCGCCCTGCTGGGCGGGCTCGCCATCATCGCCGCCTTCGACGTGCCCTTCCAGCTCTGGCAATACTACTCGCGCCTGCGCATGACCAAGGAAGAGGTGCGCCAGGAATACAAGGAAATGGAAGGCGATCCGCAACTCAAGGCGCGCATCCGCAGCCAGCAGCGCCAGATGGCGCGCCGGCGCATGATGGCGGAAGTGCCGAAGGCCCAGGTGGTCGTCACCAACCCGAGCCACTTCGCCGTCGCGTTGCGCTACGAGGGCGACATGGCAGCGCCGCAGGTGGTGGCCAAGGGCATGAACGCGGTTGCGCAGAAGATCCGCGAACTGGCCGAGGAAAACGACGTGCCGATCGTCGAGGCCCCGCCCCTGGCACGGGCCTTGTATCGCCACGCCGAGATCGGCGACCAGATTCCGGCGACCCTCTATACGGCGGTCGCCGAAGTCATGGCCTACGTCTACCAGCTCAACCAGTTCCTCACCGGCGGCGGCAAGCTGCTGCCGCCGCAGGTACCGACCGCGATCGCGGTGCCGGCCGGCATGGATCCGGGAGCGGTTGAATGAACGGAAGCCTCAGCTTGGAGGGACTGCTGAACCGCAGCAATCTGAAGGCGCTCGCCGCGCCCGCGCTGATCATCCTCATCCTCTCGATGATGGTGCTGCCGCTGCCGCCCTTCGCGCTGGATGTCTTCTTCACGTTCAACATCGCGCTGTCGGTGATGGTGATGCTGGTGGCCATGTACACCGTGAAGCCGCTGGACTTCTCGGTGTTCCCCACCGTTCTGCTGGTTACCACGCTGCTGAGGCTTTCGCTCAACGTCGCCTCGGCTCGGGTGGTGCTGCTGCGCGGCCACACCGGGCCGGACGCGGCGGGCCGCGTCATCGAAGCCTTCGGCCAATTCCTGGTCGGCGGCAACTACGCGGTGGGCATCGTGGTGTTCGTCATCCTGACGGTCATCAACTTCGTGGTCATCACCAAGGGCGCCGGGCGCATCGCCGAAGTCGGCGCGCGCTTCACCCTCGACGCGATGCCCGGCAAGCAGATGGCGATCGACGCCGACCTCAACGCCGGCCTCATCGGCGAAGACGAGGCGCGCCGCCGCCGCAGCGTGATCGCGCAGGAGGCCGACTTCTACGGCTCCATGGACGGTGCTTCCAAGTTCGTTCGCGGGGATGCGGTCGCCGGCATTCTGATCCTGCTGATCAACATCATCGGCGGCCTCATCGTCGGCGTGCTGCAACACGACATGGACATCGGCGCAGCGGCCCGCAACTACACGCTGCTGACCATCGGCGACGGCCTGGTGGCGCAGATTCCGGCGCTCATCATCTCGACTGCCGCGGGCCTGGTCGTCACCCGCGTCGGCGAGGACAACGAGGACATCAGCTCCCAGTTCATTCGCCAGGTCTTCGGCAACCCGACGGTGCTGGTGCTGGCGGCCACGATCCTGGGCGTCCTCGGCCTGATTCCCGGCATGCCGAACTTCGTGTTCCTGATGCTCGCCGGCGCCATCGGCTGGCTGGCGTGGTGGAGTCTCAAGCGCCAGGCTGCGCTGGAGCAGGCCAAACCGCAGGGACCGGCGCCGGCCGCGGCGCCGCCGGAGGCTCAGGAAGCGTCGTGGTCGGACGTCGCGCCGGTCGACGTGCTGGGACTGGAGGTCGGCTACCGCCTGATCCCGATGGTCGACAAGGGCCAGGACGGCGACCTTCTCAAGCGCATCCGCGGGCTGCGCAAGAAATTCGCCCAGGAAATCGGCTTCCTCACCGCGCCGGTTCACATTCGCGACAATCTCGAGCTGAAGCCAAACGCCTACCGCATCACCCTCAAGGGCGTGGAAGCGGGCACCGGCGAAGCTTTCCCGGGCATGTTCCTCGCCATCAATCCCGGCCGCGTGACCGGCCAGCTGGCCGGCGTGCAGACGACCGACCCGGCCTTCGGCCTGCCCGCCGTCTGGATCGAGGCCGCCCAACGCGACCAGGCCCACGTCTTCGGTTACACGGTCGTGGACGCGGGCACGGTCGTGGCGACCCATCTCAATCACATCATCCTCTCCCACGCCGCCGAACTGCTTGGCCGCCAGGAGACCCAGGCCCTGCTCGACCACATCGCCAGGGAATCGCCCAAGCTCGTCGAGGACCTGGTGCCGAAGATGCTGTCCCTGTCGGCGGTCCAGCGGGTGCTGCAGAACCTGCTCGAGGAGGGCGTCAACATCCGCGACATGCGCAGCATCATCGAGACCCTCGCCGAACATGCGCCGCGCACCCAGGACCCGGTGGAGCTCACGGCGCAGGTCCGCATCGCGCTCGGCCGCGCCATCGTGCAGCAGCTCTATCCGGGCAACGTCGAGATGCAGGTGATGGCGCTCGACCCGTCGCTCGAGCGCATCCTGGCTCAGGCGGTGCAGGGCGGCGGCGAGGCGTCGGGCATCGAGCCCGGCCTGGCCGACACGCTACTGCGCGAAACCGCGGCCGCCGCGCATCGCCAGGAAGAGGCGGGCCTGCCGGCGGTGCTGCTGGTGCCCGGCAATCTGCGCTGGCTGCTCTCGCGCTTCCTGCGCCGCGGGTCGCCCAACCTCAAGGTGCTGGCGAACGCCGAAATACCGGAATCCCGGACCATCCGGGTCAGCACCGTCATCGGGGCAAAACCTTGAATCATGCCTAAGAAGGGTTCGACATGACCGTAAAACGCTATTTTGCCGAGACCGCGCGGGAATGCCTGAAGCGCGTCAAGGCCGACCTCGGCGCGGATGCCGTGGTGATGTCGAACCGCGCAGTCGCGGGAGGCGTCGAAATCACGGCGATGTCGGCCGACAGCCTCGACGCGCTGTCGCAGCAGGCCGCCGCGCGTGCGCCGGCCGCGCCGCCTGCAGCCGCCGAACCGGCGCGCCACC
>DASVZI010000059.1:0-19066 GCA_036391735.1 Rhodocyclaceae bacterium | reverse complement strand
CTACAGCAACACCAAGGAACTCGGCCGGCTGCTGTTCACCGATTACGTCTATCCGTTCGAGCTGGCGTCCGTGATCCTGCTGGTCGGCATCATCGCCGCCGTCATGCTGACGCTGCGCCGCCGCACGGACACCAAGCATCTCGATGTTTCGAGGCAACTGGCGGTCAAGGCCTCCCAGCGCCTGCGCATCGTCAAGATGGCGACCGAAAAGCAGGCGCCGGCGGAGGAGGCCAAATAATGTTCGGACCCTTGGCGGTTTCCCACTATCTGATCCTGGCCGCGATCCTGTTCGCCATCGGCGTGGTCGGCATCTTCCTCAACCGCAAGAACCTGATCGTGCTGCTGATGGCGATCGAACTGATGCTGCTGGCGGTGAACCTGAACTTCGTCGCCTTCTCGCACTACCTGCATGACCTTGCCGGCCAGCTGTTCGTGTTCTTCATCCTGACCGTGGCGGCGGCGGAGTCGGGCATCGGCCTGGCGATCCTCGTCGTGCTGTTCCGCAACCTGTCGACCATCGACGTCGACGAACTCGACAGCTTGAAGGGCTAGCATGAAGCCGCTCTACCTCATCATTCCCTTCGCTCCCCTGGTGGGGGCCATCATCGCGGGCTTCTTCGGCAAGGCCATCGGCCGCGCCGGCGCCCACTGGGCCACCATCCTCGGCGTTGCGGTCTCCTTCTTCTGCTCGGTCCTGGTGTTCATGGACGTGCAGGCCGGCCACACCTTCAACGGCCCGGTCTACACCTGGATGCAGACGGGCTTCGACATGAGCCACGCCTTCAACCTCGAAGTCGGCTTCCTGATCGATCCGCTGACCGCGGTGATGATGATCGTCGTCACCTTCGTCTCCCTGATGGTGCATATCTACACCATCGGCTACATGGCCGACGATCCCGGCTACCAGCGCTTCTTCAGCTACATCTCGCTGTTCACCTTCTCGATGCTGATGCTGGTCATGAGCAACAACTTCCTGCAGCTGTTCTTCGGCTGGGAAGCGGTGGGCCTCGTCTCATACCTGCTGATCGGCTTCTGGTACACGCGCCCGACGGCCATCTACGCCAACCTCAAGGCCTTCCTGGTGAACCGCGTCGGCGACTTCGGCTTCCTGCTGGGCATCGGCCTGATCGCGGCCTACGCCGGCTCGCTCGATTACGCGACGGTGTTCGGCAAGGCCAAGGACCTCGCGGCCATGACCGAGACGGTGACTGGTTGGCCACTCATGACCGCGATCTGCATCGGCCTGTTCGTCGGCGCCATGGGCAAGTCGGCGCAGTTCCCGCTGCACGTCTGGCTGCCCGACTCGATGGAGGGCCCGACGCCGATCTCCGCGCTGATCCACGCCGCGACCATGGTGACGGCGGGCATCTTCATGGTGTCGCGCATGTCGCCGCTGTTCGAACTGTCCGACACCGCGCTGTCCTTCGTCCTCATCATCGGCGCGATCACCACGCTGTTCATGGCGCTGATCGCGATCGTGCAAACGGACATCAAGCGGGTCGTGGCCTACTCGACGCTGTCGCAGCTCGGCTACATGACCATGGCGCTGGGCGCCTCGGCCTTCCCGGTGGCGATCTTCCACCTGATGACCCACGCCTTCTTCAAGGCGGTGCTGTTCCTCGGCGCCGGCTCGGTCATCATCGCCATGCACCACGAGCAGGACATGCGCCGCATGGGCGGCCTGCGCAAGTACATGCCGATCACCTACCTGACGGTGCTGATCGGCGCCATCGCGAATGCCGGCCTGCCGCCGTTCGCCGGCTTCTTCTCCAAGGACTCGATCATCGAGGCGGTGGCGCTGTCCCATATCGCGGGTTCCGGCTTCGCCTACTTCGCGGCCTTGGCGGCGGTGTTCGTCGGCGGCGTCTATTCGTTCCGCCTGGTGTTCTTCGCCTTCCACGGCGAGGAGCGCTTCCGCCATGCCGGCGGCCACCACGGCGATCACGGCGAGCATGGCCACGGCCATCACGCCGAGCCGCACGAGTCGCCCAAGGTCGTCACCATCCCGCTGATCCTGCTGGCCATCCCGGCCATCTGCGCCGGCTGGCTGATTGGGCCGATGCTCTACGGCGGCTGGTTCGGCGACGCCATCTTCATCTCGCCCGAGCACGAGGGTTTCGCCGAAATGGCCCACGACTTCGAGGGCGTGCTCCCGATGATCCTGCATGGGCTGACCTCCGTCCCGTTCTGGCTGGCGATCGCCGGGGCCGCGACTTCGTACTTCCTCTACATCGTGCGGCCGGACCTGCCGGCGGTCATCAAGACGAAGTTCAGCTTCATCGCCAACATCCTCGAGAAGAAGTACGGCTTCGACGAGTTCAACGAATGGTTCTTCGCCGGCGGCGCCCGCATGGTCGGCCGCGGCCTGTGGAAGGGCGGCGACCAGGCGCTGATCGACGGCGTGGCGGTGAACGGTTCGGCCAAGGTGGTGGGCATGATCGCCAGCTTCGTCCGCCTGTTCCAGAGCGGCCACATCTACCAGTACGCGTTCACCATGATTTTCGGCGTCTTCGTGCTGCTGACGCTCTGGTTCAACCGCGTTTGACGACGGGAATCGCGACAGAATGAGTTCCTACCCCTTGCTGAGCCTCTCGATCTGGGTGCCGATCATCGGCTCCCTGCTCGTCTTCGCCGCCGGCTCCGAGCGCCGGACGCTGGCCCGCTGGACCGCCCTGGCGGTCGCACTGGCCGGCTTCCTGGTGACCCTGCCGATCATCGGCGCCTTCGATCCCGCCTATTCGGGCTTCCAGTTCGTCGAGCAGATGCCCTGGATCCAGCGCTTCAACGTCGAATACTTCCTCGGCGTCGACGGCATCTCGGTCATCTTCATCATCCTCAACAGCTTCATCACCGTGCTCGTCGTGCTCGCGGGATGGGAAGTTATCGAGGAGAAGGCCGCGCAGTACATGGGCGCCTTCCTGGTCATGTCGGGCCTGATGAACGGGATCTTCGCCTCGCTCGACGCCATGCTGTTCTACGTCTTCTTCGAGGCCTCGCTGATTCCGATGTACGTCATCATCGGCATCTGGGGCGGACCGAACCGGGTCTACGCGGCGTTCAAGTTCTTCCTCTACACGCTGCTCGGCTCGCTCCTGATGCTGGTGTCGCTGATCTGGCTGTTCCTCGAGGCCGGGGGCACCTTCAACCTGATCGCCTGGTACAACCTCAAGATCAGCCTGGCGCCGCAGATCCTGATCTTCCTGGCCTTCCTGGTCGCCTTCGCCGTCAAGGTGCCGATGTGGCCGGTGCATACCTGGCTGCCGGATGCCCACGTCGAGGCGCCGACGGGCGGCTCGGTGGTGCTGGCGGCGATCATGCTGAAGCTCGGCGCCTACGGCTTCCTGCGCTTTTCGCTGCCGATCGCCCCCGACGCCAGCCACGAACTCGCGCCGCTGATGATCGGGCTCTCGCTGATCGCGGTGGTCTATATCGGCTTCGTCGCCCTGGTGCAGGCGGACATGAAGAAGCTGATCGCCTATTCGTCGATCTCGCACATGGGCTTCGTCACCCTGGGCTTCTTCATCTTCAACCAGATCGGCATGGAAGGCGCGCTGGTGCAGATGATCTCCCACGGCTTCGTTTCGGCGGCCATGTTCCTTTGCGTCGGCGTCATGTACGACCGCATGCATTCGCGCCAGATCGCCGACTACGGCGGCGTGGTGAACACGATGCCGAAGTTCGCCGCGCTGTTCCTGTTCTTCGCCATGGCCAACTGCGGCCTGCCGGCGACCTCGGGTTTCGTCGGCGAATTCATGGTCGCGCTGGGGGCCGTGAAGTTCAACTTCTGGGTCGGCTTCACCGCCGCCATCACGCTGGTACTCGGTGCCGCCTACACGCTCTGGATGTACAAGCGCGTGGCGTTCGGCGCGATCGGCAACAAGCACGTCGGCGAACTCACCGACGTCAACGCCCGCGAATTCCTCGTCCTCGGCCTGCTCGCCATCAGCGTGCTGGCCATGGGTCTCTATCCCTTCCCCTTCACCGACATCATGCACGTCTCAGTGGATAACCTGCTGAGGCACGTGGCGGTGACCAAGCTGTAGGCGGAAACCGATGCTGAACCAGTTCGTCACGCCCGATCTTCTGCCGGCCGCGCCGGAGATATTCCTGCTCATCATGGCCAGCGTGATCCTGTTCGCCGACCTCGTCGTCGGGCGGGTGCAGCGCTGGATCCTGCCGGCCCTCACCGTCGTCACCCTCGTCGGCTGCGCCCTCATCACCTACATCACGATGGACGGGCAGGTGGTGCTGACGTTCAGCAACATGTTCGTCGACGACCTGCTTGCCGATTTCCTCAAGCTGGCCGTGTATGTGTCGGTCATCGCCGTGGTGGTCTACAGCCGCCAGTACCTGGCGGCGCGCAACCTCGACAAGGGCGAGTATTACCTGCTGCTGCTGCTGGCCACGCTCGGCATGATGGTGATGATCTCGGCGGCACACTTCCTCACGCTCTACCTCGGCCTCGAACTGATGTCGCTGTCGCTGTATGCGCTGGTTGCCATCGACCGCGACTCCGCGCGCGCCACCGAGGCCTCGATGAAGTACTTCGTGCTGGGTGCGCTGGCCTCGGGCCTGCTGCTCTACGGCATGTCGATGGTGTACGGCGCCACCGGCACGCTGGAGATCGGCGGGGTCGCGCAGTCGCTGTTCCACGGGGACGCCAACCGCACCATCCTGGTGTTCGGCCTGGCCTTCATCGTCGCCGGCGTCGGCTTCAAGCTCGCGGCGGCGCCGTTCCACATGTGGGTGCCCGACGTCTATGACGGCGCGCCGACGGCGATCACGCTGCTGATCGCCTCCGCGCCCAAGCTGGCGGGCTTCGCCATGGCGATGCGCCTGCTCGTGTATGCACTGTTCGGCATGGCCGAGCAATGGCAGATGATGCTGATGATGCTCGCGGTGCTGTCGATCGGCATCGGCAACCTCGCCGCCATCGCCCAGACCAGCATCAAGCGCATGCTCGCCTATTCGAGCATCTCGCACATGGGATTCATGCTGCTGGCCCTGATGAGCGGCATCGTCGGCAACCGCGTGGATCCCTTCGGCGCCCTGAACGCCTACAGCTCCGCGCTCTACTATGCGGTAGCCTATGTGCTGATGTCGCTCGGCTCCTTCGGCATGATCCTGCTGCTGTCGCGTGCCGGCCACGAGGCCGACAAGCTCGAGGACTTCAAGGGCCTCAACAAGCGCAGCCCGTGGTTCGCGGCGGTCATGCTCGTCATGATGTTCTCGATGGCGGGCATCCCGTTCTTCGTCGGCTTCTTCGCCAAGTTCTCGGTGCTGCTGGCGGCTCTCAAGGCCGGCTATCTCTACACCGTCATCTACGCGGTGATGATGTCGCTGGTGGGCGCCTATTACTACCTGCGCGTCGTCAAGCTGATGTACTTCGATGCGCCCGTCGATACGGCCCCGATCGTCGCGCCCATCGACATGCGCGTGCTGTTGACGGTCAACGGCATCGCCGTCGCGATGTTCGGCATGCTGCCCGATGGCGTCATGCTGACCTGCACCACCGCGATGATGCGCTCGCTGTTCTAGGCCGCTGCGCCGGCGCGAGCCGGCACCCTTCCTACCGCCGTTCGCGTGCCCGCTCTTGCGGGCACGTTGCCTTTATGCGTACGCATTAGCTGCGCTGTCGTGTCGCGTTAGAACAATTCAGCCGGCCCGGGCCCTGTTTCTTGACGTAGATCAGGGTTGCGGCAATCCTCGCCGCATAACCTCGCCCGCTGTATTGCCAATATACGAACGACATAGGGGGTGGAACCCATGGAACTTGCGGAAGGCGGGCTCGCAGGCCCGTTGACGTCCATCATTCAGCGCAACGGCCGCGATCCCATGCGGCTGCTGCAGATCCTGGTGCAGGCTCAGCAGGTCAGCGACTGGATTTCGCCCGAGGTGGTGGATCTGGTTGCGAAGCAGGTGCAGCTGCCACCGGCGCGCATCCAGAGCGTCGCGGAGTTTTACTCGTTTCTGTACACCAAGCCGCGCGGCCGCTATCGCATCCTGTTCTCCGACAACATCACCGATCGCATGCTCGGCAGCATTCCGCTGCTCGAGCACATGGGCAAGCGGCTGAAGCTCAAGCCGGGACAGGTTTCCGAGGACGGCCTGGTCAGCGTCGACCTGACATCGTGCACAGGCATGTGCGACCAGGGCCCGGCGATCCTGGTCAACAACTGCGCGATTACGCGGATGACGCCGCGCCGAGTGGACGAGATCTGCGACCTGGTGCGCGGCAGGATTCCGCTGGCCGACTGGCCCGACCACTACTTCAGGGTGGAGGACAACATCCGCCGCGCCGACATCCTGCTCGGCTCCATCTGGACGCCCGGCGACGGCCTGCGCGCGGCGATCGAGCGCGGCCCGCAGGGCATGCTGGCCGAGCTCAAGCGTTCCAATCTGCGCGGCCGCGGCGGCGCGGGCTTCACCACCGGGGTGAAATGGGAGGCGTGCCGCAATGCGTCGGGCGAGACGCGCTATGTCGTCTGCAACGCCGACGAGGGCGAGCCGGGCACGTTCAAGGATCGCGTCCTGCTGCAGTCGTACTCCGACCGCGTGTTCGAAGGCATGGTGCTGGCCGGCTACACAGTGGGTGCTCAAAAGGGCTTCCTCTACCTGCGCGGCGAATACCGCTACCTGCTGCCGGTGCTCGAATCGCGGCTGGAGCGGATGCGCCGCACCGGGCTGCTCGGGAAGGACATCTGCGGCGCCAAGGGCTTCGATTTCGACATCGACATCCATCTCGGCGCCGGCGCCTACATCTGCGGCGAGGAGACGGCACTGATCGAATCGCTGGAAGGCAAGGCCGGGCGCCCGCGCATCCGGCCGCCGTTCCCGGTGACCTGCGGCTATGACGGCAAGCCGACGGTGGTGAACAACGTCGAGACGCTGTGCAAGACGCTCGAGGTCGCGGTGCATGGCGGCGCTTGGTACGAGGGCCTCGGCACCAAGCAATCGACCGGCACCAAGATCCTCTCGGTTTCCGGCGACTGCGAGCGTCCCGGCCTCTACGAATATCCCTTCGGCGTGCGCGTCGCGCAGGTCCTCGAGGATTGCGGTGCCAAGGATGCCATGGCGGTCCAGATCAGCGGCGCCTCCGGCATCTGCCTGTCGGACCGCGAGTTCGGACGGCGCATCGCCTTCGAGGACGTGCCGACCGCCGGCGCCTTCATGGTATTCGGCAAGCATCGCGACATGTTCGAGGTCGCGCGCAACTTCGCCCACTTCTTCGCCCATGAGAGCTGCGGCTTCTGCACGCCCTGTCGCGTCGGCACCGGCCTGGCTCGCAACCTGATGGACAAGATCGCCGCCGGCCGCGGCACCCAGTACGAAATGAACGAGCTGCTGCGTCTGCATGGCGTCATGCGCAGCAGCAGCCATTGCGGCCTCGGCCAGACCGCCTGCAACGCCATCAACGACACCATGCAGAAGTTCCGACCTTCCTACGACCGGCGGCTCAAGGCCGTCGACTTCGAGCCGGCCTTCGACCTCGACGCTGCGCTGGCCCCGACGCGCGAATTGACGGGGCGCGACGACGCCGACGCCCACCTGGGAGTCGCAGCATGAACGCCGCCGACAACGTCTTCACCATCGACGGCCAGCCGGTGCCGTTCAAGAGCGGTCAGACCATCCTCCAGGCCGCGCTCGAGGCGGGAGTCTTCATTCCCCATCTCTGCCACCATCCGCAGTTCAAGCCGAGCGGCAGCTGCAAGCTGTGCACCGTCACGGTCAACGGCCGCAACGGCTCGGCGTGCAGCCTGCCGGCGCTGCCAGGACAGGAGGTGGAGAACAACACGCCGGACCTCAACGGCAAGCGCCGCGTGCTGCTGCAGATGCTGTTCGTCGAGGGCAACCATTTCTGCCCCGGCTGCGAGAAGAGCGGCAATTGCCAGTTGCAGGCGCTGGCCTATGAACTCGAGATGGTGACGCCGCACTTCAACCATTTCTATCCGGAGCGGGAAGTGGATGCCTCGCATCCCGACCTGCTGCTCGATCGCAACCGCTGCATCATGTGCGAGCTTTGCGTGCGCGCCAGCCGCGACGTGGATGGCAAGAACGTCTTCACCATGGTCGGTCGCGGACGCGACTCGCAGGTGGCGGTGAACTCGGCGACGGGCCGGTTGGGCGACAGCGAGCTGGCGGCCACGGATGCCGCGGCGAAGGTGTGTCCGGTCGGCGCGATCCTGAGGAAGCGCGTCGGCTATGCCCTGCCCATCGGCGCGCGCCTCTACGACGCGCACCCCATCAGCGCCCAGGTCGCGCGCCTGGCAACCCGGGAGGCCTGAAGCATGAACCATCCGTCCGAATTGCCGGTGCGCAAGCTGCGCGTCGCCACTGCCTCGCTCGGCGGCTGCTTCGGCTGCCACATGTCCTTCCTCGACATCGACGAGCGGCTGCTGGAACTCGTCGACCTGGTCGAGTTCGACCGCTCGCCGATCACCGACATCAAGGAATGCGGGCCTTGCGACATCGGCATCGTCGAAGGCGCTGTGTGCAATGCCGACAACGTCCATGTGCTGCGCGAGTTGCGCCAGAACTGCAAGGTTCTGGTGGCGCTGGGTGCCTGCGCAGTCAATGGCGGGCTGCCGGCGATGCGCAACCAGATCGACGTGCGCGAGTGCCTGAAGCGCGTCTACTGCGAGATGCCGGGCGCGAAATTCGGCAAGTTGCCGAACGATCCCGAGCTGCCGCTGCTGCTGGAACAGGTGCATCCGGTCAACGAGGTGGTGCGCATCGACTACTTCGTGCCCGGTTGCCCGCCCTCCGGCGACGCCATCTGGAAATTCCTCACCGATCTCATCACCGGGCGGACGCCGCGCATCGAGCATCCGCTGCTGCGTCTCGACTGAATGGAGCCCCCGATGTCCCAACTGGAAACCGCCGCCAATCCCGAGGTGCTGCGCCGCGTCGCCATCGATCCGGTCACCCGGGTCGAAGGGCATGGCAAGGTCACCATCCTGCTCGACGAGAACAACAAGGTGCACCAGGTTCGCCTGCACATCGTGGAGTTCCGCGGCTTCGAGACCTTCATCGAAGGCCGGCCGTTCTGGGAAGTGCCCGTCATGGTGCAGCGGCTGTGCGGCATCTGCCCCGTCAGCCACCATCTTGCCGCCGCCAAGGCGATGGACATCATCGTCGGTGCGCCGGTGCTGACGCCGACCGCCGAGAAACTGCGCCGCCTGCTGCATTACGGCCAGACGCTGCAGTCGCACGCCGTGCACTTCTTCCATCTCGCCTCGCCGGACCTGCTGCTCGGCTTCGACAGCGACCATACGCGCCGCAACATCGTGCAGGTGGCCGCCGCCTTCCCGGAGATCGCCAAGCAGGGCGTGCTGCTGCGCAAGTTCGGGCAGGAGGTCATCCGCATCGTCGCCGGCAAGCGCGTGCACGGGACGGTGGCCGTCCCCGGCGGCATGAACAAGGCTCTGTCGCAGGCCGAGCGCGAGGAGCTGCGCCGCGACGTCGACACCATGGTCGGCTGGTGCCGCGACGCCGTGCACCTGGTCAAGCGGCTTCACGAGACCAACCCGGAGTTCTTCAACGGTTTCGCCGACGTCGACTCCAACATGCTGGCGCTGGTCGGCGAGGGCGGTGCGCTGGACCTCTACCACGGCAAGCTGCGGGCGAAGGATGCCGATGGGCGGATCCTCTTCGACGGCGCCGATTACGCCGGCTATGCAGAGCTGCTGCAGGAGGAGGTGAAACCCTGGAGCTACATGAAGTTTCCCCACTTCAAGTCGATGGGGCCGGACGAGGGCTGGTACAAGGTGGGGCCGCTGTCCCGCGTGCAGACCTGCGACAGGATTCCGAGCGAGCTGGCGGAAGCCGAACGCCGCGACCTTCTCGCCGTGGGCGGCGCGCGCCCGGCGCACGGTGCGTTGCTCTACCACTGGGCACGACTCGTCGAAGCTTTGCACGCGGCCGAACTGATCCGCGGACTGCTCGACGACCCTGACATCACCAGCACCGACCTGATGGCCGAGCGCGGCGAGCGCAAGGACGAGGCGGTGGGCGTCATCGAGGCGCCGCGCGGCACCCTGTTCCATCACTATCGCGTGGACGAGAAGGACATCGTCAGCTTCTGCAACCTGATCGTCTCGACCACCAGCAACAACCAGGCGATGAACGAAGCCGTGCGGCACGTCGCCAAGCAGTACCTGTGCGGGCGGGAGATCACCGAAGGCCTGCTCAACCACATCGAGGTCGCGATCCGCGCCTTCGATCCCTGCCTGTCCTGCGCCACCCATGCCGTGGGCAAGATGCCCCTGCAAGTGGAACTGCTCGATGTCGAAGGGATCGTGGTGGACCGGCGCTGCCGGAACTCAGGCTAGCTTTTCCAGCTTCCGCGTCTTCTTCCTGGCTGCTGCGCGTGCCTCGCGCAGCAGCCAGGTGCGGAACGCTGCGATGTCGGGATCGTCGGCGGCCTGCTCGCAGCTTGCGATGTAGTACGCCGCTCCCGTCTCGACGCTCATGGGGAAGGGCGCAACCAGGCGGCCCGCCTCGATGTCTATTGCGGCGAGTTCCCTTGCCCCGAGCACCACGCCGGTGCCGTCGGCCGCCGCATCGAGGCCGAGGATCGGCAGGCTGAAATGCGGGCCGCGCTTGCGTGCGAGGTTTTCGATGCCCGCCGCATCGAACCACAGCGCCCAGTTGGCCCAGCCGTCGCTGACGTGATGGAGATCGTCATGGAGCAACGCGAACTGGCCCAGGTCCTTCGGTTCCGTCACAGGATGCGACGCCAGCAGGCGCGGGCTGCATAGGGGTGTGAACGAGACGTCGAACAGCTTGTCGACGCGGCAGCCCGGATAGCGTCCGCTGCCGAAGCGGATCGCGATGTCGATCTCCTCTTCGTGTTCGGCGGCGGCACGCGCCGACGTTACGAGCGCATCCTTGCGCGGATCGACGAGGCTCATGCTGGTCGACACGCGGATCTCGAGATCGGGATGATCGGCGACGAAGCTGTGCAGCCGCGGCATCAGCCATTTGGAAGCGAACAGCGGCGGCACGCAGATGGAGAGGGCAGCCGGCTCGCGGTCGCCGCGTACGCGATCGATGGCGCGCAGCAGGGACGCGAATCCCTGCGTCAGCTCGGGCAGCATCTGCTGCCCGGATTCCGTCAGTTGAATGCGGCGCGTCAGTCGTCGGAACAGCGTGACGCCGAGATGGTCCTCGAGCAGCTTGATCTGGTGGCTGATGGCCGCGGGCGTGACATGTAGTTCAGTGGCCGCCTTCTGGAAACTCAAGTGCCGGGCGGCGGACTCGAAGGCCCGCAGCGCTTTGAGAGGCGGCAATGATTCGTTCACGACGCTTGTGACGATAGATTATCCAAATTGAACTATAACATGAAAAAATGTCGCTCGCTGCGGTGCAGCATGACGGATATATTCGCCACACAACATGCTGTTAACGTGGGATTGGAGAGAACCGTCTTTCGTACTTTAGGAGGTTCGCCATGAACGAAGTCGTCGATACCGGTAAGTGCGTCATCTGCAGCATCGCTGGCCTCTCGGTTGCCGTTGCCGGGTGCATTGCGGCCCTGGCCCTGGTTCTCAACGGGATCAAGGCGCTGCTGTTCTGAGGGGAGACGCCGGCCTGCGGCGTTGCCCGGCGCGTAGCGCCGCAGATTCCGGGTCTTCCCTCTGCCCGCCAAGGCGGCTTCAGGCTGCCTTCGCGTAGCGTTCTTTCGCGGCCCGCGCTTCCGCGGCTTCCTCGGCCGTATACGCCTTGCCGGCCCAAAGCATCCGGTAGGCAATCTCCTCGTTGCCGTTCTCGCAAAGCTCCAGTACCTTTCGGAACAGGGGCTGGAAGGTCGCGCTGCGATGGGAAGCCTCGTGTTCCTCGAAGGAGCGCCACCAGGTGACGATCAGCGCTTCGCGCCCCTTGTCGGCGCTTTCCACGGCCTGGCCCACCGTGCTTCCTTCGTTGGAAATCATGCCGCTGTTGAGCAGGACCATGCCGCCGATGAAGCCGGTATCGGAATGGTAGGTCTTCACGTTCTCGCAAAGCAGGGCGACGCGCTCCTCGAGGTCGTCGATGGTGTAACCTTGCCGGAGGAATACGCGATTGACGGTGACCACGCCGTCGTCGTTGAACCCGGGAATGAAGGCCGACATTTTTTCTCCTCTCTCTGCTGGTTTATGAGCAACCGCTAATTTAAGATGGCGGCCTCGCGCGGAAGTTCAAGGGCGCGCGAAAACCACGGCAACGACATGGACGACGAAAACTTCCACGAAGAGACGCTGAGCACCGAGCAGGTGTACGACGGTGCGCTGCTGAAGGTTCATCGCGATCGCGTGCGCCTGCCCGACGGCGCGGAAAGCGTGCGCGAATGGATCGCGCATCCGGGGGCGGTGGCGATCATCGCGACGCTGGACAACGGCAAGCTCCTGTTCGAGCGCCAGTTCCGCTATCCGCTGCGGCGCGTGTTCCTCGAACTTCCCGCCGGCAAGATCGACGCCGGCGAGCATCCGCTCGATACGGCGCGGCGCGAGTTGCGCGAGGAAACCGGCTACAAGGCCAAGAGCTGGACGCACCTGGCGACCTTGCATACGTGCATCGGCTATTCGGACGAGCGCATCGAGGTGTTCCTCGCGCACGGGCTCACCTTCGTCGGACACGAGCGCGACCATGGCGAAATCCTGGACGTAATGGAGCTGTCGCTGAGCGACGCGCTGCTCGCCGTGCGCGATGGCGACATCACCGACGGCAAGACCGTGGCGGCCCTTCTCTGGGCGGACAAGATATTCAGCGGTGCGTGGCCGCTGCCGGCGTAGGAAGCGTGATGGACTCATCTACCGGGCGCAACGTCGAGATCGAGGGCGACGACAACTATCGGCTGCAGGCGCTGGCGATCATCTCGGAGGTCTCCGCGAGCCTGGCCGACGAGGACGACGTCGAGGAGATGCTCGGCCGCTTCCTGGGCACCATGATTCGGCTGGCGCACGCCGATGCGGGCGCCGTGCGCGTGCTGACCTCCGACCGCCGGCATCTGCGCCTGGTCGGCGCCCGCGGCCTGCCGCCGGACCTCGTCGAGAAGGAGCGGCTGGTGCCGATCGATTGCGGCCTGTGCGGCAGTGCCGTGCGCAACGATCGCACCCACTACGAGATCGATCTCCAGCAATGCGCCGCGCATACCGGGCACCGCTACTTCTCGACCGGCTGCGCCGCCATGGTGGTGGTGCCGCTGCAGCATGCCGGCCAGCTGCAGGGCACCTACAACCTGTTCCTGCCGGAGTGCTTCGAGCTGCCGGAAGAGGTCGCCATGCTGTTCCGCTCGATCGGCGAGCACCTGGGCATGGCCCTGGAAAACGCGCGGCTGAAGCGGGAGAACCTGCGCATCACGCTGATGAACGAGCGCCAGATGATGGCGGCGGAAGTGCACGACTCGCTGGCGCAGTCGCTCGCCTACATGAAGATGCGCCTGTCGCTGCTGCAGGACGCGCTCGCCGACGGCGAAAACGAGCGCGCCGGGAAATACACCGGCGACATGCGCCAGGCGCTGGACGAGGCCTACACGCAGTTGCGCTCGCTGCTGGCCCAGTTCCGCAACCGCATGGACCCCATGGGCCTGCTGCACGCGCTCAAGGGCGTCGCCGACGGCTTCGAGGGGCGCACCGGCATCGCCCTCGACTACCAGAACCGCGTGTCCGACCTGCGGCTGTCGGTCGACCAGGAAGCGCAGGTGTTCTACATCATCCAGGAGGCGCTGGCCAACGTGGTCAAGCATTCCGGCGCGACGCAGGCGCGGCTGCTGATCGAAGGCGACGGGGACTACTACGTCGCCACCGTCGAGGACAACGGCAAGGGCGGGCAGGGCTTTTTCGCCATTGCCAACCGCACCGGCGGCTTCGAGGAGCATCCGCAGCTGCGCGACCATTTCGGCCTCTCGATCATGCGCGAGCGAGCGCGTAAAATCGGCGGCCGCGTGGAGGTCGCCAACCTGCCGCAAGGCGGTTTCCGGGTGCGCCTGATGTTTCCGGCCATGCCGATACGTGGGAAGACATGAGCGAAGAAATCAAGGTCCTATTGGTCGACGACCATACGCTGTTCCGCAAGGGGCTCGCCGAACTGCTCGAGCAGCGCGGCGCGATCCGCATCGCCGGCATCGCCGGCAACCAGGAAGATGCGCTGCGTCTGCTCGAGGAGACCAAGCCGGACGCCGTCATCACCGACCTCAACATGCCGCCTGCCGGCGGCATCGCCCTGCTGCGCGAGATCCGGGCGCGCGAATGGAGCGGTCCGGTGCTCATCCTCACGGTGTCCGATGCCGAGGACGACCTGGCCGATGCCATGCGCGCCGGCGCGCAGGGCTACCTGCTGAAGGACATGGAACCCGACGACGTGGTCGACGCGGTTCAGCGCGCAGTGCGCGGCGAGACGGTGGTGGCGCCGTCGATGACCCTGAAGCTCGTCAACCTGCTGCAGGGCGGCGGGGCTGCGGCGGGTGGGAACAAGGCCGAGGCGCTCAAGCAGCTGACGGCGCGCGAGCGCGAGATTCTCGACTACCTGGCGCAGGGCATGTCGAACAAGGCGATCGCCCGCGACCTCGACATCAGTCACGACACCGTGAAGCTGCACGTGCGGCACATTCTCGCCAAGCTGAACCTCACTTCGCGCGTCGAGGCGGCGGTGTTCGCGGTCGAGCACGGACGGCGCGGCTAGCCGTCCTCAAGTTTCCCGGTGTTGCGCCGTTGAATGGCAGGTCGTAGCGACCGTCGCAAGGGGAATCATGGTTGTCGTCAATCGCTGCCGTACCACCGCCATCGTGATCCGCAACGATGGCAGCCGAGTCACCCTGGTGCCGATGAAGAGCGGCAAGCTCTCCGCCAAGACCTTGCCCTTCGCCGAGTTCCGCGCCGAATGGCAGGAAACCGGCTACGGGTTGGCGCAAGCCCTCACCACTTTCCTTGCCCACGTGATGAAGTGCGGGGCGTCACTTGAAGTGTCGAAGGGGCTCGAACGGTTGGCCGCGCGCGACCGGTTCGTCGTCGCCAGCCTGTTCTGAAGGAGGCGGGCCTCCGGGCCCGGGGGACCTTAGCGCTCCAGCGCCAGAGTGATGCGGGCCTTCTTGCTCTGGGCTTCCGCCTTGTTCATCGCCGTGGTCTGGCGGCCGAAGGCTTCGCGTTCGGCGCGGCCCTGCTTGGTGGCCTCGATGCTCTTGATGCAGCGCCAGCGCTTGCCCCCTTTGGTTTCGATTTGACGCATCTCAGCCTTGGGATGGTGAGTCCCGCAGTGGTAGCAATAGGCGGTATCGGACATGGGAATTCAAAAGAAAGGCAGGGAAGGCTGCCAAGGCAGTGGGCGCATTATACCGCAGCCTCCAAAGCCTCGTTCCCGGGCGCAGCCGCGGCTGACACATTCGTCAGGAATATAAGTATTACCCGATTGACTAATATGTGGTTTGCAGACATGCTTCGCGGCATCGCAACCCGGGGGGCCACCGCGCCTGCGCCACGACTCCATGCGCAAATCCCTTCATTGCCTCGCACTCTGCGCCACGCTGGCGCTCGCGGCCGCAGCCGCGGGTCCGGCCATTGCGGCCGATACGGAATCCAGGCGGGAGGAAGCCAGGCCACGGGCGTCCGCGCCGCGGGGCGACAACCCATCGACCGGCGAGCTGGCGGCGGAAGCGCTGCGGAGGCAGAGGCCGCAGGCCTCGTCCAAAGAGGAACTGCCGGACGACTGGCCGACGGACGATTTCGGACGACCCTTGCGGAGCTGCGACGTGCCCTGGGACTACGTGCCGCGCAAGTAGCCGGCGGCATCCGGAACCCGGTCGCCGGCAGCGGCCGTCGCGGCACTGCTGCCTGCGACCTGGCGGCGGATCTCGGCCAGCAGGTCTTCGAGGTCGACCGGCTTGAACAGCACTTTCCATTCGCCGAAGCGTGAGCGGCTGTCCGCATCGAGGAAGGTGTCGCCCGTGAGCAGCACGGCTCGGATGGGGCGGCCGGCGCGCCGGTGCACGGCATCCAGGAAATCCCCGCCGTTCATGTCCGGCAGGCGGTAGTCGACGATGTAGAAGTCCATGCTGGCGACATGAGCGTCGGCCAGCGCTTCTTCGGCGGTGCGGAAGCCGGCGGTCTGGATGCCCGCGCCGCCGAGCGCGATCTCCAATGCGCGGGCGGCCATGGCGTCGTCCTCGACCACGGCGACGCGGAGCCCATCCAGCGGGCGCGTCAGCGCGCGTGGGTCGTCGGACGAGAGACCGTCGTCCAAGTCCGGCGTGGCGGCCGCCGGCAGGCTCAGCTCGAACACCGATCCATGGCCCAGGCGCGAGCGGCAGGTCACGCGGCCGCCGAGGATGGCCGCCACGCGCTTGACGATGGCGAGCCCGAGCCCCAGGCCCTTGGTGCTGTCGCGCTGCGGATTGCTTACCTGGAAGTATTCGTCGAAGATCGGCGACTGGTGTTCGGCGGCGATGCCGATGCCGGTGTCCCAGACCTGGAGCAGCACGCGGTCGCCGCGACGCCGGGCGCCGACCAGGATGCCGCCCCGCTCGGTGTACTTCAGCGCGTTGTCGATCAGGTTGCGCATCAAGCCGTGCAGCAGCGTCGCGTCGGTGCGCAGCATCAGCGTCCGATTCGGGAAGTAGAGCTTGAAGCGCAGCCCGCGCGCGAGGGCCAGGGGCGCGAACTCCGCCTCCATTGCGCCCAGCAGGTCGCGCACCGCGAGGGGGGCCGATTGCGGCTTTACCATGCCGCCGTCGAGCTTGGAGACGTCGAGGAGCACGTTGAGGATTTCCGCCAGGCTGCGCGTCGAGCGGGCGAGGTAGTCGCTGATGCGCCGCTGCTCGTCGCTCATCGGCGTCTTGCTCAGCGCATCCTGGAACAGTCGCATGGCCTGGATCGGCTGCCGCAGGTCGTGGCTGGCGGCGGCCAGAAAGCGCGACTTGGCCTGGTTCGCCTGCTCGGCCGTTTCCTTGGCGGCCGACAACTCGGCCGTCCGCTCGGCCACCAAGCGCTCGAGTTCGTTCTGGTAGCTCTGCAGCGATTGGCGTCCGGCGTCGACCTCGGCAAGCAGGGCGTTGAAGTTGCTCACCATGTCGCCGATCTCGTCATCCGCTGCGGGAATGGGCCGCGGACGGAAATCCTGGCGCACCCGTGCGTCCCGCGCCACTTCGGCCAGCAGCCGGACGGGCAGGATGATGCGATCGAGAAAGCGCATCGCCAGCAGCAGCGCCAGGGCGCCCGCGCAAAGACCGACGAAGACGGTCAGGGCCATGGTGGCCAGGTAGGTGCGCCAATAGGTATCCAGGCGGGCGCGCAGGTAGACCACGCCGATCTGCGCTTCGTCGACGGCGATCGGCCGCTGCAGGGTCGTCGTGCTGGCGAGGGCCGTGATGTCCGGCTCCGCCGGACCGAGGTTGGCCGCGTCCGGCGGCAGCAGCCGCTCGTCGCCGTAGCTCGCCAGGCGCGCACCGTGGATGGGGTAGACCGCGGCGGCTTCGATCTCCGGATAAGCCTCGAACATGCGCAGCACTTCGCCGGCCGCCTTGGCGTCGCCGAAGGCGACGGCGGCGCTTGCCGCCGTGCCTGCGGCATCTCCGGCCGCGGTCAGCGTGCGCCGGATGTCCTGCCGCACGTTGTCGAACATCAGCACCGCATCCGTGAACAGCGCCAGGCCCATGCCCAACAGCACCGCCGTGACGATCAGGCGGATCAGGGGAAAGCGGATGGAGCGGCGATCGAAGATCGATCCCGGGCCGGTGAGCTTATTCATGGACTTGTCGCGCAAGGCGCAGCAGTTGCGGTGACAGGCGCAGGCGCGCCTGCCGCGCCTGTGCCAGATTGATCTCGAAGCGGTTGCCGTCGCTCTGCATGTCGATCTCGATCATGCCGCCGTCTCCGACGAAACCGCGGTAGTTGCTGATGGTGAGCGGGGTTCCGATGCGGCTATCCTGCGCGGCGTTCCAGCGCTGGCGGGAATCGGTGTAGAGCACCTGGCAGTCGTCGGCCGCATTGCCCAGGCGGACGACCGTCAGTTCCCGGTTCCCCAACTTGCGCCCCGCGAGCGCTTGCAGCGCCTCGGCCTGGTTCGCATCGCCGACGGAGAAGCAGAGCCTCAGTCGACGCGGATCGGCTGCGGCATCGGCCGGAAATTCGGTAAACCTGAGGAAGCTGAAGACCATTGCGGCGCGCACCTCCTCGGCGCTCGGGCGCGCCTGGGCGAGGGCGCCGCCGCATAGCGGGCCGCCCAGGACGACGGCGGCGACCAGGCCGACGAAGAAGCCCTTGCTCCTGGTGCTTCCAGTCTTCATCGAAGCGACGCGCACTTTGCTAGAAGCGGTACCTGGCTTCGGCGTAGGCGTTGCGCTTGGGCAGCGGAAGGTTGTACGGCGCAGGAATCGAGGAGCTGTAGTCGTAAGCGTCGGCGTTGAACAGATTGCGCACCGAGAACGCGAATTCCCATTCCCTGCTATAGGCGTAGCGCCAGGTCGAATCGACCACGGTGTAGGCATCGACCGAACGGGTGAGGCTGCCGCGGCGCTTGCCGATGTGATTGGCCTCGATGTCCCAGTTCCATTTCGGCATGAAGGCCCAATCGGCGCGCAGATAGGACTTCTGCTTCGGCACGGAGTTGTACAACAAAGTCTCGCGGCGGCTGCTGGCATTGGCGGCGATGCGCAGCGTAGGCGTCGCCTGCCACTGGGCTTCGAACTCGACGCCGTGCGCCATGTTGTCGCCCATGTTGGCGAAGCGGTAGTTGTTCGCCGGATCCACCCCGATCAGGTTGCTCTGGGCGAAGCGGTAGAAGTCGATGCCGAGCTTGAGGTCGCGCGACACGAAGTAGGAGAACTGCAGGTCCCAGGTGTCGGACCGTTCGGGCTTGAGTTCGGGATTCGGCAGGCTGGCCGCCGTGAAGGTGTAGAGCTCGAGGTAGGACGGTGCACGGAACGCGCGGCCGTACATGAGCTTGGTGACCAGCTGATCGGCCGTCTGCCATACCAGGGCGACGCGCGGATCGACGGCGCCGCCGAAATCCGAATAGTGGTCGTAGCGGGCGCCGGCCGTGAGTTCCCAGTCGTTGGCGATGGTCCAGACGTCCTGCACGAACGCGTAGCGGATCC
>DASVZI010000058.1:0-26125 GCA_036391735.1 Rhodocyclaceae bacterium | reverse complement strand
TCCAACCCCTCGCTCTCCCGACTGAACGAAGCCCGCTTCGAACCATCGGCAGCGTCGACAATCCGCACCAGATAGATGCTGTCGAAATCCTCGTCCCCCCATTCGGGAACGACCCGCGGATCGCCGCCGAGGCGCGACATCAGGTAGCGCGCCAGGTTCTCGCCCCAGTGGTGCTCCCAGGCCACGACCTGGGTGCCGGTTGCCTCAACGAGCTCCTCTCCCATCTCGGGAACGTCCGTCATGCTCCACTTCAGGTTGACCGGCATGCCGGCGCGGATGGCAAGCGGCTCGATGGTCGCCAGCGGACGGATGTAGGCGTAGGGCACGCCGCGGTCCTTCTTCAGCACGGCCGGGTTCGGTGCATAGATCGCCGCGGGCTTGCCGTAGCGCGACAGCAGCACCGGCGCCAGCGCCAGCGCGCGATTGAGACCGCGGCAGCTCAGCTGGCCCAGCCCGAGGGACGGCTTTTCGGCGTGCCTCACGATGACGACGGTCGAATCCGCACTCGCCGTATCGGCGAGGAGCGCCGCGGCCACAGCCGCCGCGGCGAATGCTCTCGAAACTCTCAAGGCAGGCCCTTCGATATTGAACGCGCGCCATGATAGCGCGCCGGCCCAACCCGAACCATTGGCCCCGCCGCGCGGTCGAACGTTGACCTTACCAAGAAGGGGTCGCGTCATGCCTGAAATGAATGCCGCGCGTCCGATCCGCATCATCGGCGTCGCGAGCGGTCTCGGCGCACCGGCCTGGGCCCGGCCGGGATGCGCGCAGGGTCCCGAGGTGCTGCGTCGTGCAGGCCTCGTCTCGGCGGTGCGGCGCAACGGACGCGCGGCCCGCTGGCAGGAAACGCTGCAGCCGATCGACGCGCCCGGCGCCGATGCGCTGCCCCCGCTGCTGAACGTGCTGGCCGAACGCGTCGAGCGCGCGGTCCTGGCGGGCGCCCTGCCCGTCGTCGTCGGCGGCGACCAGTCGATCGCCGCGGGAACGTGGCGCGGCGCGATGCATGCCGCCGCGCAGCGGGCGCCGGAGGGCGACTTCGGCCTGCTGTGGATCGACGCGCACGCGGACGCGCATACCCGGCGCGGCGGCGAGGTCTGCAACCTCGCGGCCATGCCGCTGGCCGCCCTGCTCGGCCTGCACGTGGCCGCCCTTTCCGAGGACGACGCCCACCTTCATGCGCGCAACGTCATCATCGTCGGCCTGCGCAGCGCCGACGACGACGAGACGCGGCTGCTGCGCCGCCTCGGCGTCAAGGTATACGACCAGCAGGAGATCGACCGGCGCGGCCTGCGCAACGTGCTCGAGGAGGCAACCCGGCGCCTGAGCGCGGCGACCGCCTCGTTCGGGGTCAGCATCGACCTCGACGTCGTCGATCCTGCCGATGCGCCGGCGGTCAGCACGCCGGCTTCCTACGGTATCCCCGGCGACGTGCTGTGCGAGGCCGTTCGCGGCCTGTGCGACGAGCCGAAGCTCTGCGCGCTGGAAGTCGCCGAGTTCAATCCCGCCCACGACGTCGACGACCGCACGGCCCGCCTGGTGCTCGCGCTGCTCGAATCGGCCACCGCCGCCGGCGAGCGCGACCTGCGCCGCTGGGAGTACGAGTGCGGCGCCCACAATTACCGGCCGCTGCCGCCCGTGCTGACGCACGGGCGCGGCTGCCATGTCTGGGATACCGAGGGCCGCCGCTACCTCGACATGATGTCGGCCTATTCGGCGGTGAGCTTCGGGCACGCGCATCCGCGCCTGGTGAATGCGCTGATCCAGCAGGCCGGGCGCCTCGCGGTCGCCTCCCGCGCCTATCACAACGATCGGCTGCCACTGCTGCTGCGCAAGCTCCACGAGGTGTTCGGCTACGAAGCCGCGCTGCCGGTCAACACCGGCCTCGAAGCCGTCGAGACGGCGATCAAGGCGGCGCGGCGCTGGGCCTACCGCGTCAAGGGCGTGCCGGCCGACGCCGCCGAGATCATCGCCTGCGACGGCAATTTCCACGGCCGCTCCACCACCATCGTCGGACTCTCGTCGATTCCCGAGTACCGCGACGGCTTCGGCCCCTTCCCGCCGGGCCTGCTGCGCGTCCCCTTCGGCGACGCCGCCGCCCTCGCCGCGGCGATCACGCCGAATACCGCGGCCTTCCTGGTCGAGCCGATCCAGGGCGAAGGCGGCATCGTGGTGCCGCCCGCCGGCTACCTCGCCGCCTGCGCCGACATCTGCCGCGAGCGCGGCGTGCTGCTGATCTGCGACGAAGTGCAGACGGGACTCGGCCGCACCGGGCGGCTGCTCGCCAGCCAGCACGACGGCGTGCGGCCGGACGGCGTCATCCTCGGCAAGGCGCTCGGCGGCGGGCTGCTGCCCGTCTCGGCCTTCCTGGCGGACCGGCGCGTCATGGACGTCTTCGGGCCGGGCGAACACGGCAGCACCTTCGGCGGCAATCCGCTGGCGGCCAGCGTCGCCTTCGAGGCGCTCAGCCTGCTCCTCGAGGAAGACCTCGCGGCGCGCTCGGCGGAACTCGGCGACTACCTGCTGGCACGCCTGCACCAACTGGGCAGCCCGCTGATCCGCGACGTGCGCGGCCGCGGCCTGTTCATCGGGCTGGAAGTCGACGGGCGCTACACCGATGCGCGCCAGGTCTGCCTCAAGCTCCTCGCGCGCGGCGTCCTGACCATGGACACGCGCCGCACCGTGCTGCGCCTGGCGCCGCCGCTCGTCGTCGAACGCGCCCAACTCGACGAGGCCGTGCTGGCGATCGCCGGCGCGCTGGACGAAGTCGAGCAGGAACTGCCGCGCGCGGCTTGACGGATGACGAGGTTCTGCAGCCATGGACATGCGCATCTCCTCCGCCTCCCAGCTCTCTCCCGTGCTGCGCGCCGCGCACTTCGCCGCCGGCAAGCACAGGATGCAGCGCCGCCGCGATGCGGACTCGACGCCCTACATCAACCACCCGCTCGCGCTGGCGGTGCTATTGGCGAGCGAAGCGATGGTCGACGATCCGATCGTGCTGTGCGCCGCGCTGCTGCACGACACCGTCGAGGATACCGAGACCAGCTTCGAGGAACTCGCCGCGGCCTTCGGGGACGAGGTGGCGGATATCGTGCGGGAGGTCACCGACGACATGTCGCTCGCCAAGAGCGAGCGCAAGCGGCTCCAGATCGAGCACGCGGCCGGCATCTCGCGGCGGGCAAAGCTCGTCAAGCTGGCCGACAAGATCTGCAACCTGCGCGACATCGAAACGGCGCCGCCGATGGGCTGGTCCGCACAGCGCAAGGCCGAGTATGTCGCCTGGGCCATACAGGTTGTGGCCGGCCTGCGCGGCGTTCATGCTGGCCTCGAACGGACCTTCGACGAAACGGCGGAGCGATTGGCCGGCGCGCTGGCGCCGGCGGGCGACTGCGGGGGCACTTAGCAGAATCCTCCGCGAACTGCTCTAGGCCATTCGGACAAGTTCCGCGAGGCGTACAAATTTCTCGCAATCTTTTTGCCCCGACATACTCCAACAGGGAGGCTAGGGGTTTACGGAGCCATTGCCAGGGACCAAGGAGGAATGATCATGACCCTACTCGCGCGGTATCAGAGCCGCTACGAAGCGGCACAGGAAGAGGAGTTGTCCGTCCAGGAATACCTGGAACTGTGCCGCGCGGACCGCATGGCGTACGCGACGGTGGCCGAGCGGCTGCTCGCCGCGATCGGCGAACCAAAGGTCGTCGACACGCGCCACGATCCGCGGCTTTCGCGCATCTTCGCCAACAAGGTGATCCGCATGTATCCCGCCTTCCCGGACTTCTACGGGATGGAGGAAGTGATCGAGAACATCGTCGCCTACGTGCGCCACGCCGCGCAGGGCCTCGAGGAGAAGAAGCAGATCCTCTACCTGCTGGGTCCGGTCGGCGGCGGCAAGTCGTCGCTGGCGGAGCAGCTCAAGTACCTGATGGAGAAGATTCCGTTCTACGCCATCAAGGATTCGCCGGTGCACGAGTCGCCGCTGGGCCTGTTCCGCCGCGAGGAGGACGGCCCGCTGCTCGAGGAGGATTACGGCATCCCGCAGCGCTACCTGACCAACATCATGTCGCCGTGGGCGGTGAAGCGCCTGCACGAATTCAACGGCGACATCTCAAAGTTCCGCGTCGTCAAGCTGAAGCCCTCGGTGCTGCGGCAGATCGCCGTGTCGAAGACCGAGCCGGGCGACGAGAACAACCAGGACATCTCCTCGCTGGTCGGCAAGATCGACATCCGCAAGCTGGAGGACTACTCGCAGAACGACCCTGACGCCTACAGCTACTCCGGGGGCCTGTGCCTCGCCAACCGCGGCCTGCTCGAGTTCGTCGAGATGTTCAAGGCGCCCATCAAGGTGCTGCACCCGCTGCTCACCGCCACCCAGGAAGGCAACTACAAGGGCACCGAAGGCTTCGGCGCGATCCCCTTCGACGGCATGATCCTGGCCCACTCGAACGAGGCCGAATGGCAGTCGTTCAAGAACAACCGCAACAACGAGGCCTTCCTCGACCGCATTTTCATCGTCAAGGTGCCGTATTGCCTGCGCGTCTCCGAGGAAGTGAAGATCTACGAGAAGCTGATCGACAACTCCTCCCTGGCCAACGCGCCTTGCGCGCCCGACACGCTGCGCATGATGGCGCAGTTCGCCGTGCTGTCGCGCCTCAAGGAGCCGGAGAACTCCTCCGTCTACTCGAAGATGCGCATCTACGACGGCGAGAACCTCAAGGACACCGATCCCAAGGCCAAGTCCTACCAGGAGTACCGCGACTATGCCGGCGTCGACGAGGGCATGACCGGCCTGTCCACGCGCTTCGCCTTCAAGATACTGTCCAAGGTGTTCAACTTCGACCACCGCGAGGTCGCCGCCAACCCGGTGCACCTGATGTACGTGATCGAGCAGCAGATCGAGCAGGAACAGTTCGCGCCCGAGGTCGAGCAGCGCTACCTCTCGTTCATCAAGGAGTACCTGGCGCCGCGCTTCACCGAGTTCATCGGCAAGGAGATCCAGACCGCCTACCTCGAGTCCTACTCCGAGTACGGCCAGAACATCTTCGACCGCTACGTCACCTACGCCGACTTCTGGATCCAGGACCAGGAATACCGCGACCCGAACACCGGCGAGATCCTCGACCGCAACGCCCTGAACGACGAACTGGAGAAGAACGAGAAGCCGGCCGGCATCAGCAACCCGAAGGACTTCCGCAACGAGGTGGTGAACTTCGTGCTGCGGGCGCGCGCCAAGAACGACGGCCGCAATCCGGCCTGGACCTCGTACGAAAAGCTGCGCGCGGTGATCGAGAAGAAGATGTTCTCGAATACCGAGGAGCTGCTGCCGGTAATCTCGTTCAACGCCAAGTCGAGCGCCGAGGAGCAGCGCAAGCACAAGGACTTCGTGCATCGCATGATGGCGCGCGGCTATACGGAGAAGCAGGTGCGACTGCTGTCCGAATGGTATCTGCGCGTGCGGAAATCGTCCTGAACCACGTCAGGGAGGAACGGCCATGACAGGGGTGCGCATCGTCGACCGTCGTTTCGACAGCAAGAACAAGAGCGCGGTCAACCGCGCCCGCTTCATCCGCCGCTTCAAGACGCAGATCAGCAAGGCGGTGGCGGACGCCATCAGCAAGCGCGGCATCGCCGACATCGACAACGGCGAGAAGATCGGCATTCCGGCGAAGGACATCTCGGAGCCGCAATTCCGCTTCGGCAAGGGCGGCGTGCGGCGCGACGTGCTGACCGGCAACGACCAGTACCATGCCGGCGACGAACTGGAGCGCGCCGGCCAGGGCGGCGGCGGACGCGGCAGCCAGGCCAGCAACGAGCCGGCCACGCACGAGGACGACTTCGCCTTCCACCTGTCGCGCGAGGAGTTCCTCAACATCTTCTTCGAGGACCTCGCCCTGCCCCACCTGGTAAAGACGCAGTTGGCGCGCATCGAGGAGTTCAAGCGCGTGCGGGCCGGCTACACCCAGAGCGGCGTGCCGACCAACATCAACATCATCCGCTCGATGCGCGGCGCCGCCGGGCGGCGCATCGCCGTCGGCTCGCCCTGGCGCAAGGCGATCCGCGACATGCAGGAGCGCGTGGACGAGCTGGAGGACTGCGGCGACGGCGACTGCGAGGAGGCGCAACAGCTGCGCCGCGAGATCGCCCGCCTGCGCGGCCGCATCGAGAAGGTGCCGTTCATCGACACCTTCGATCTGCGCTTCAACAACCGCATCCGCATCCCGGCGCCGTCCACCCAGGCCGTGATGTTCTGCCTGATGGACGTTTCCGGCTCCATGGACGAGGAGAAGAAGCAGGCCGCCAAGCGCTTCTTCATGCTGCTCTACCTGTTCCTGCGCCGCACCTACCGCCACATCGAGGTGGTGTTCATCCGCCACCACACCCAGGCCTTCGAGGTCGACGAGGACGAGTTCTTCCATTCGCGCGAGTCGGGCGGCACGGTGGTCTCCAGCGCGCTGGACCTGATGCAGAAGGTGGTGCGCGAGCGCTACTCGTCGTCGGCGTGGAACATCTACGGCGCGCAGGCGTCGGATGGAGAGAACTGGGACAGCGATTCGCCGCGCTGCCGGGAGATCCTGGGTGAACTCATCATGCCCTACGTCCAGTACTACGCCTACATCGAGATCACTGCGGTCGAACCGCAGAATCTGTGGCACGAGTACGAGCAGGTGCTGGCGAACTGGCCGGGCCGCTTCGCCATGCAGCGCATCGCGGGTTTGCCGGATATCTATCCGGTGTTCCACGAGCTGTTCCGCAAGCAGCTGGTGGCGGTGGCTTAGGATGGGAAGTCGTTCGACCGTTCGTTCCGCATGTGGCGGCGTCGGGGCCGGCGGGGTGCCCTGCTGCACTCCGTGTCCCCCGGCGGACAAGAGCGTTAAGGCGTCCGCCTCCTCCTTTACCTGCGTGCAGCAGGGCACCCCACCAGCCCAATGGATCGCGGTAGCCGCCCGTTCCTGCGAAGCCATCAAGCCGCGGGTGGCGGGGGATCGCCGACGCGCAGGTAAAGGAGGAGGCCCGGGCCCGTGTCTCATCCGGGCCGGGGGACACGGAGCGTCGGCGATCCCCCGTCGCCCGTGGCGGGTCGCAAGCCGGCTACTGCGCTCGGAACGCCGTCCCTCCCGTAGGCAGTCGCAAGCCAGCGCAATGCTAACCACCTGAACGACCCCACCATGCCGAAACGCAAGAACAAGCCGATCTCCACCCAGTCCGACTGGACCTTCGAGCTGATCGAGCGCTACGACAAGGAAATCGGCCGCGTCGCTGCGCATTACGGCCTCGACACCTACCGCCACATCCTCGAGATCATCAACGCCGAGCAGATGATGGATGCCTATGCCTCGGTGGGGATGCCGGTGAACTACCACCACTGGTCGTTCGGCAAGCACTTCCTCGCCACCGAGAGCGGCTACCGCCGCGGCCAGATGGGCCTCGCCTACGAGATCGTCATCAACTCCGATCCCTGCATCGCCTACCTCATGGAAGAGAACACCATGATGATGCAGGCGCTGGTGATCGCCCATGCCGCCTACGGCCACAACTCCTTCTTCAAGGGCAACTACCTATTCCGCACCTGGACCTCGGCCGATTCGATCATCGACTACATGATCTTCGCCCGCAACTACATCGCCGAATGCGAGGAGCGCTACGGCGAGGAAGAGGTCGAGCGGCTGATCGACAGCTGCCATGCGCTGCTCAGCATCGGCGTGGACCGCTACAAGCGGCCGCCGCGCCTGTCGCTGCGCAAGGAAAAGGAGCGCCAACGCGAGCGCGAGGAATACCTGCAGTCGCAGGTCAACGAGCTGTGGCGCACGCTGGCGCCGCCGGGCCAGGCGGCCAAGGGCGACGACGGCGCGCCCCGGCGCTTCCCGCGCGAACCCGAGGAGAACCTGCTCTACTTCTTCGAGAAGAACGCGCCGCTGCTCGAGCCCTGGCAGCGCGAAGTGGTGCGCATCGTTCGGAAGATCGGCCAGTACTTCCTGCCGCAGCGCCAGACCCAGCTGATGAACGAAGGCTGGGCCAGCTTCTGGCATTACACGCTGCTCAACCACCTCTACGACGAGGGGCTGCTCTCCGACGGCTTCATGATCGAGTTCCTGCAGTCGCACACCAACGTGCTCTACCAGCCGGCCTACAACAGCCCCCACTACGGCGGCATCAATCCGTACGCCCTGGGCTTCGCCATGTGGCGCGACCTGCGCCGCATCTGCGAGGACCCCACCGCCGAGGACCGCGAGTGGTTCCCCGAGATCGCCGGCGGCGACTGGCGCGAGACGCTCGACTTCGCCATGCGCAACTTCAAGGACGAGAGCTTCGTCGCGCAATACCTTTCACCGCGGCTGATGCGCGAGTTCAGGATGTTCGCCGTGGTCGACGACGATCGGCACAGCCATGTGGTGGTCGACGCGATCCACGACGACCAGGGCTACCGGACGCTGCGCCAGCGGCTGTCGGACCAGTACAACCTGGGCAGCCGGGAGCCGAACATCCAGGTGTGGAACGTGGACATCCACGGCGATCGATCGCTGACGCTGCGCCACTTCCACCACCAGCGGCGTCCGCTGGGCGAGACGCGCGATCAGATGCTGTCGCACATCGCCTATCTGTGGGGATTTCCAGTGCGCCTGGAGGAGCAGGACGAGCATGGCAACGTCAAGCTCGTCAAGGAGATCATGGTGGAGCGGCGGCGGCCGCGCTGAGGCGGCCTCGCAGGCGGCGCGGCATCCGCTCCGCCGCGGAGCGGATGCGGCGCTCGCTCCCTCACGGGTTCTTCTTGCTTTCGGTGCTGTTGTCGGTCGGGGTGCCCATGCTCTTGGTGCTCTCGTTCTCGGCATTGGCCTTCGACTTCGACTTCTTGTGGGTCCGCTTGTGCTTCTTGCTCTTCTTCGCCATGCCCTGGTCGGTCGACGACTGGTCATTGCTCATGCTCGAGCCGGAACCGGAGCTTTCCCCGGCGGCGGGCTGGGCGAAGGCTTGGCCCGCGGTCGCCAGCACGGCGGACGAAATCAACACGACAAGCAGTTTGTTCATGAGGCTATTCTCCTGAGGGGTTGAGGAACTGCACCCATGCGCCGTCCGGCTCTGCCGTCTTCGATGCACGGGGGATGCCAAATCGTATTCAGCGCGTCGACAAACCTGAATGCCGTATTGCCAGTAATTTCGCTACCGTCTTCCGCGTAACGCGATTCCTGTAAACCGCTCGAGCCATCCCTCCGCCGGAACTCTCCGGCATGCCGCGGCGTCGAAGCGGCAGGACAGCCGGCGCGGTCGGAGGACCGACCGCCGCCGAGACAGGAGGCGCGATGGCGGGCAGCAGCAACCGTTGGTTCCGACTGTCGGCCGTCGCGGCGTCGCTCGCCGCGGCTGCGCGGCCCGCGTTCGCCGATTTCGAGACGGGCCTCACGCCCGGCGTGACGACCACCAGCCATGAGATCTACTGGCTGCACGGTCTTGCCTATTGGGTGTGCGTCGCCATCGGGGTCGTGGTGTACGGCGCGATGGCGTGGGCGATCTTCCATTTCCGCAAGTCGCGCGGGGCGGTGCCTGCGCAGTTCCACGACAACACGCGGCTCGAGATCGCGTGGACCCTCATTCCGCTGCTCATCCTGGTGGTGCTCGCGGTGCCCGCCACGCTGACCCTGATCCGCATGAAGGACACTTCCGATCCTGCCCTCACCATCAAGGTGACCGGGCAGCAATGGCGCTGGCGCTACGACTACATCGGACAAGGCGTCGGCTACTTCAGCAGCCTCGACCAGAAGAGCGTCGACGCCGCCAAGCTGCATTCCGGCATCGATCCCGCGGCCGTCCCCAATTACCTGCGGGAAGTCGACAACCCGCTGGTGCTGCCGACCGGGCGCAAGATCCGCTTGCTGTTCACCGCCACCGACGTCATCCATTCCTGGTGGATGCCGGCGCTCGGCTACAAGGTCGACGCCAACCCGGGCTTCATCAATGAGGCGTGGACGCGCATCGACCAGCCGGGCACCTGGCGCGGCCAGTGCGCCGAGTTGTGCGGCGTCGGCCACGCCTACATGCCCATCGTGGTCACCGCCGTGCCGGGCGAACAGTTCGACGCCTGGCTGGCGAAGAAGAAGACCGAGCAGGCCAGCGCGGCCGCAGCCGCCGAGCGGCAGTGGACCAAGGAAGACCTGATGGCGAAAGGCCAGGAGATCTACGGCAAGATCTGCACCGCCTGCCACCAGGCCAACGGCAAGGGCATCCCCGGGACCTTCCCGGCCCTCGACGGCAGCCCGCTGGTCAACGGTCCGGTCGCGGGACACATGGACCGCGTGATGAACGGCAAGCCGGGAACCGCCATGCAGGCCTTCGCCACCCAGCTATCCGACGTCGATATCGCCGGCGTCATCACCTACGAGCGCAATTCCTGGGGCAACAAGACGGGCGATGTGGTGCAGCCGTCCCAGGTCAAGGCGGCGCGCAAGTAGCGCACGCAAGGAGCCGACGATGACCGAAATTGCCCTCCACGGCGAACATGAGCATCCGAGCGGCATCGCCCGCTGGCTGTTCTCCACCAACCACAAGGACATCGGCACGCTCTACCTCTGCTTCTCCCTGCTGATGTTCTTCGTCGGCGGCTGCTTCGCGCTGGTGGTGCGCGCCGAACTGTTTCAGCCGGGCCTGCAATTCGTCAGTGCCACCACCTTCACCCAGATGACGACGCTGCACGCGCTGGTGATGATCTTCGGCGCCATCATGCCGGCCTTCGTCGGGGTGGCGAACTGGATGCTGCCGCTGATGATCGGCGCGCCCGACATGGCGCTGCCGCGCCTCAACAACTGGAGCTTCTGGATCCTGCCCTTCGCCTTCCTGATGCTGCTGTCGACCTGGGCGATGCCCGGCGGACCGCCGACCACCGGCTGGACGATGTATCCGCCGAACTCGCTGCAGACCGGCATGGCCTTCCCCTTCGTCATCTTCGCCATCCACCTGATGGGCATCTCCTCGGTGATGGGCGCCATCAACGTCATCACCACCATCGTCAACATGCGCGCACCGGGCATGACCTGGGGCCGGCTGCCGCTGTTCGTCTGGACCTGGCTTATCACGGCCTTCCTGCTGATCGGCGCCATGCCCGTGCTGGCGGGCGCGGTCACCATGCTGCTCACCGACAAGTACTTCGGCACCAGCTTCTTCAACGCCGCCGGCGGCGGCGATCCGGTGATGTTCCAGCACGTGTTCTGGTTCTTCGGGCATCCCGAGGTGTACATCATGATCCTGCCGGCGTTCGGCATCGTTTCGCAGATCGTGCCGACGTTCTCGCGCAAGCCGCTGTTCGGCTATCGCTCCATGGTGTACGCGGTCGCCGCCATCGCCGGCCTGTCGTTCATCGTCTGGGCGCACCACATGTTCACCGTCGGCATGCCGATCGCCGGCGAGCTGTTCTTCATGTACTCGACGATCCTCATCGCCGTGCCGACGGGCGTGAAGGTCTTCAACTGGGTCACTACCATGTGGCGCGGCTCGCTGTCCTTCGAGACGCCCATGCTCTGGGCGCTGGCCTTCATCGTACTGTTCACCATCGGCGGCTTCTCCGGCCTGATGCTGGGACTCGCGCCGGTCGACTTCCAGTACCAGGACACCTATTTCGTCGTCGCCCATTTCCATTACGTGCTGGTCACCGGCGCCCTGTTCGCCATCGTCGCCGCCGTCTATTACTGGCTGCCGAAATGGACCGGACACATGTACGACGAGCGTCTCGGCAAGATCCACTTCTGGATCTCGGCGATCTTCGTGAACGTGCTGTTCTTCCCGCAGCACTTCCTCGGCCTCGCCGGGATGCCGCGCCGCATTCCCGACTATGCGCCCCAGTACACCGAATGGAACATGATCTCCAGCATCGGCGCCTTCGTCTTCGGCTTCGCGCAGTTGCTGTTCGTCTACAACATCGTGCGCACGGCGCGCGGCCACGGCGCGCCGGCGGGCGCCCGCCCCTGGGAAGGCGCGCACGGACTGGAGTGGACGCTGCCCTCGCCGCCGCCCTACCACAGCTTCACCGAACCGCCGGTCGTCGACGATGCCCAGGCGCATACCTGAGGCCATGGCCACCGCACTGCTGCGCCGCCGCGCCAACATCCGCCTGGCCCTCGCGCTGGCCGCCGCGGCCCTGGCGGTATTCGGCGCCGTGATCGTCAACCACCTGCCGCCATGAGCACCGACGCCGCCAATCGCCGCCTTGCCCGCCGGCTGGCCGTCATCGCGGTGACCATGATCGGCTTCGGCTTCCTGCTGGTGCCGCTCTACCGCGTCTATTGCAAGGTCACCGGCGAGAACGACACCAGCGCCCGCCGCGTGGAATACGCCGCTGCCGCGGCGGAGAAGGTCGACCGGGAACGCTGGGTCACGGTGGAACTCGTCGCCACCACCAGCGGCACCCTGCCATGGGAGTTCAGCCCCGAATCGCCGCGCCTGCGCGTGCATCCCGGCGACCTGGTGCTGACCCGCTTCCATGCGCGCAACGTCGGCAACCGACCCATCGTCGGCCAGGCCATCCCGACCATCGCGCCGGCCGAGGCGGCCGAGCATTTCCACAAGATCGAATGCTTCTGCTTCACGCGCCAGCCGCTGGCGCCCGGCGAGGCCAAGGAGATGCCGCTGCAGTTCCAGGTCGACACCCGGCTGCCGCCCGGCGTATCGACGCTGACGCTCGCCTACACCTTCTTCGAAGTGCCACCGGCCTGAGGACAGCCGCCATGGACCACAGCGAATCGCGCTACTTCGTGCCCCAGCCGAGCGTCTGGCCGATCACCGGCTCCATCGGGCTGTTCTGCCTGCTCGGCGGCTTCGCGCTGCTGCTCGACGGCATCGATCTCGTCGGCGGCTACGCCTGCGGCGTCGGCCTGCTGATCTTCGTCGGCATGCTGTTCGGCTGGTTCGGCACGGTGGTGCGCGAGAGCCGCGGCGGACAGTACAACGACCAGGTCGACGCCAGCTTCCGCTGGGGCATGGGCTGGTTCATCTTCTCGGAGGTGATGTTCTTCGCCGCCTTCTTCGGCGCCCTCTTCTACGCGCGCCACTTCGCCGTGCCCTGGCTGGGCGGCGCCGGCGACAAGGGCACGGCGCACGAACTCTGGCCCTCCTTCGTCGCCGCGTGGCCGCTGCTGAAGCTGCCCGACGCGCGCCACTTCACCGTGGCGAAGGAAGCGATGGAGGCCTGGGGCCTGCCGGCGATCAACACGGTGATCCTGCTCTCCTCCGGCGCCACCGTCACCTGGGCGCACTGGGGACTCAAGCGCGGCAGCCGCCGCCAGCTCATCATCGGTCTCGCGCTCACGGTCGCACTGGGCGTGCTGTTCCTGTTCCTGCAGGGCCACGAGTACTGGGACGCCTACACGGTGAAGGACCTGCGCCTCTCCTCCGGCATCTACGGCTCGACCTTCTTCATGCTGACCGGCTTCCACGGCGCCCACGTGACCATCGGCGCGATCATGCTGTTCGTGATCCTTATGCGGTCGGCGATGGGGCACTTCACGCCGACGCATCACTTCGCGTTCGAGGCGGTGTCGTGGTACTGGCATTTCGTCGACGTGGTTTGGTTGGGGTTGTTTGTCTTTGTGTACCTCTTGTAACGGTGGGCGCTTAGCGGGCAGATGGGGTGCCCTGCTCCGCTCCGGGTCCCCCGTCGGCCGCCCAGGGCGGCCTCCTCCTCCTTTACCTGCGCGGAGCAGGGCACCCCACCTGCCCGAGAACGGTGGCAGCCACACGAGGCAACTGCATCAAGCCTGGGACGACGGGGAGTGCCGTCGCGCAGGTAAAGGAGGAGGAGCCGGCCACCGGCCGGCGACGGGGGACACGGAGCGACGGCACTCCCCGTTGGCCCTGGCGGTCGTGAGCCGGTCAGCAGGCTTGCTTCATGGCCCAACCCCGTGCGGCACGATCACCCCTACGGCAATCCCGAGCATCAACAGGATGAACAAGCCGATCGACAAGGCAACGCGGAAGGTCAGCGCCTTCACCATCCGCGTGCTCCGCCCCTTGTCCCGCACCAACCCGAACAAGGCCACGCCGAGGCTCGCCAGCACGCCGGCCAAGGCCGCGACGATCAGCCATTTGACGAACAGGGGAGTTTGCATCGACGTCACGGAGGATGGCGATGCTCCACTATAGATCGATCGTGCCCCCGCTGGCCGCCCTGCTTGCAGTGGCGCTGTTCGCACGCCTCGGCATCTGGCAGTTGCATCGCGCCGATGAAGCGAGGGCGCTCGACGGAACCATCGCCGCGCGCGGCAGCACCGCGCCGGTCCGGCTCGACGCCGCCGCGCTGGCCGGCAACCTGTCGGAGGTCAACTGGCGACCGGTAGAAGTCCACGGCAATTGGGACGATGCCAAACAGATCCTCCTCGACAATCAGGTCTCGAATGGCGTCGCCGGCTACTACGTCTATACGCCGCTGCATCTCCCTGCATGCCATTGCGCGGTGCTCGTGAACCGCGGCTGGATTCCAGGCGGGCCGCGGCGCGATGTCGCGCCCGACGTAGGCAGCGCCACGCCGCGGCCTGTCGTGCGCGGCGTTGCAGCGCCGGCGCCGGCGTCCGGGTTCGGCCTCGACAGCGGGCCCGGGGAACGATTGGGCGCCACGCTCCTGCGCGTCCAGAAGCTCGATCCCGTGCAGCTGTCCGACTGGCTCGGCGAGCGCATCGTGCCGCTGACCGTGCTGCTGGCGCCGGACGAGCCGGACGGCTACCGCCGCGACTGGCGGCCGCCGGCCGCGCGTGCGGACCGGCACGTCGCCTACGCCGTGCAGTGGTTCCTGTTCGCCGCCATCGCAGCCTTTCTCGCCGTCCGCATGAATTCCCGCCGTCGCTGAAGGTCAAACCCGACGCCCTACCGACAAGGAGCACGACATGGATTCCCTCGACAAGGACAAGGCGATCGCCATCCTCAACCGCATCATGGAGTACGAACTGGCCGGCGTGGTGCGATATACGCACTACTCGCTGATGGTGTACGGCTACAACCGGATTCCCATCGTCAGCTGGCTGCGCAAGCAGGCCGACGAGGGCCTGACGCACGCCCAGCGTGCCGGCGAGCTCATCACCCTGCTCGGCGGCCATCCGTCGCTCGGCATCGGGCCGCTGCTGGAAAGCCACCAGCATCAGATCGGCGCCATCCTGCGCGAATCGCTGACGCACGAGAACGAAGCGCTCAAGCAGTACTACGAACTGTACAAGATCTCCGCCGGGAAGTCGGTGCTGGTCGAGGACTACGCCCGCGAACTGATCGCCGACGAGGAGATGCACGCAGCCGAGATCGACAAGATGCTGCGCAATCCCGGCGAAACCGCGGCGTTCAGGCAGGACTGACGGCGACCCACGGCGCGCCGCACCCGCGGCGCTCTTCGCGGAACCATACCGTACCTGGCCGGTCCTACTTCGCAGACGAAGGGAGCCAGCCGCCGCGATGCTGAGACTGAGCAAGATGACCGACTACGGGACGGTAATCATGGCCCAGATGGCCATGCGTCCCGACGAGATCTTCAGCGCAAGCGAGATCGCCGCCGCCGCCGGCCTCGCGGCGACGACCGCGAGCAAGATACTGAAGACGCTCGCGCGCCACCAGTTGCTGCGGTCGGTGCGCGGCGCAAAGGGAGGCTACATGCTGGCGCGGCCGCCCGAGCGCATCTCCGTCGCGGAGATCATCGCGGCGATGGAGGGCGCGGTGGCGGTAACCGAATGCGGCATCGGCCCGAGCCGATGCGCCCAGGAGGCGCGTTGCCCGAGCCGCAACAACTGGCGACGGCTCAACCAGATGGTGAGCGGCATGCTCGGCGGCGTCTCGCTGCTCGACATGGCGAAGCCGATGCCGGAAGCGGCGCCTGTGCAGGCGCCAGGAACATTGAAGGGAGCGAGTTGATGGCATCCGAAACTGCGGAACTCGAACGGCTGATCGATCGCGGCTACCGGCAGGGCTTCTATACGCCGGTCGAGGCCGATACCGTGCCGCGCGGCCTCAACGAGGACACCATCCGCCTGATCTCGGCGAAGAAGAACGAGCCCGAATTCATGCGCGAATGGCGCCTCAAGGCGTACCGCCACTGGCTCACCCTGTCCGAGCCGCGCTGGTCGACGGTGGTCCATCCGCCGATCGACTACCAGGGGATCTCCTATTACTCGGCGCCGAAGTCTCGCCAGGACGGTCCCAAGTCGCTCGACGAGGTCGATCCCGAGTTGCTGCGCACCTACGAGAAGCTGGGCGTGCCGCTGCACGAACGCGAAATGCTCGCCGGCGTCGCGGTCGACGCCGTCTTCGACAGCGTCTCGGTCGCCACCACGTTCAAGGAGAAGCTCGCCGAGCTCGGCATCATCTTCTGCTCCTTCTCCGAAGCGGTGCGCGAACACCCCGCCCTCGTCCAGCAGTACCTCGGCTCGGTGGTGCCCTACACCGACAACTACTTCGCGGCGCTGAATTCGGCGGTCTTCTCGGACGGCTCGTTCTGCTACATCCCGCCGGGCGTGCGCTGTCCGATGGAGCTGTCGACCTACTTCCGCATCAACGCCATGAACACCGGCCAGTTCGAGCGCACGCTGATCGTCGCCGACCGGGGCGCCTACGTCAGCTACCTCGAGGGCTGCACTGCGCCGATGCGCGACGAGAACCAGCTGCACGCCGCGGTGGTCGAGCTGGTCGCGCTCGACGACGCGCAGATCAAGTACGCGACGGTGCAGAACTGGTATCCGGGCGACAAGGACGGCCGCGGCGGCATCTACAACTTCGTCACCAAGCGCGGCCTGTGCCGCGGCACCGCGTCGCGCATCTCCTGGACGCAGGTCGAGACGGGGTCGGCGATCACCTGGAAGTACCCGAGCGTGGTGCTGCAGGGCGACCGCAGCGTCGGGGCCTTCTACTCGGTGGCGCTGACCAACCACCACCAGCAGGCCGACACCGGCACCAAGATGATCCACCTCGGACGCGACACCCGCAGCACCATCGTCTCCAAGGGCATCTCGGCCGGCCATGGCCGCAACGCCTATCGCGGCCTGGTGCGGATGGGCAGGAACGCGGCGCAGGCGCGCAACTACACCCAATGCGACTCGCTGCTGCTCGGCGACAAGTGTGCCGCGCACACCTTCCCCTACATCGAGGTGAAGAACGCCAGCGCGCGCGCGGAGCACGAGGCGAGCACCTCGCGCATCGGCGAGGACCAGCTGTTCTATTGCCAGAGCCGCGGCATCGGTCCGGAAGATGCCGTCTCGATGATCGTGAACGGCTTCTGCAAGGACGTCTTCAAGGAGTTGCCCATGGAATTCGCGGTGGAGGCCCAGAAGCTGCTCGGCGTCAGCCTCGAAGGCACCGTGGGCTAGCGACATGCTCGAAATCAAAGACCTTTACGCCGGCATCGAGGACCAGCCCATCCTGCGCGGCATCGACCTCAAGGTGAATGCCGGCGAGGTGCATGCGGTGATGGGGCCGAACGGCTCCGGCAAGAGCACGCTGGCGCAGGTGCTCGCCGGGCGCGACAACTACCGGATCACCGGCGGCGAGGTGCGCTTCCAGGGACGCGACCTCCTCGCGCTGTCCCCCGAGGAACGGGCGCGCGAGGGCATCTTCCTCGCCTTCCAGTACCCGGTGGAGATCCCGGGCGTGGCCAACATCTACCTGCTCAAGGCCGCCATCAACGCGCAGCGCAAGCATCGCGGCCTGCCCGACCTCGACGCCGTGGACTTCCTCGCGCTGGTGCGCGAGAAGCTGGCCTTCATGGGCATGGACGAGGCCCTGCTCTATCGGCCGGTCAACCAGGGCTTCTCGGGCGGGGAGAAGAAGCGCAACGAGGTGCTGCAGATGGCGCTGCTCGAGCCGCGCCTGGCGATCCTCGACGAGACCGACTCGGGGCTCGACATCGACGCCCTCAAGGTGGTGGCGGACGGCATCCGCAGCATGCGCGACCCGCAGCGCGCCATCGTGATGGTGACGCACTACCAGCGCCTGCTCGACTACGTCGTGCCGGATTTCGTGCACGTGCTGTCGCAGGGCCGCATCGTGCGTTCGGGCGGCCCCGAGCTCGCGCTGGAACTCGAACGGCGCGGCTACGGATGGGTCGATCCCGGCCGCGACGAGCGCATCGGAGCGACGCCGTGAACGCCGTCGTCGCCGATCGCTTTGCCGAGGACTTCGCGCGATTGCGCGGCAACCTGCCGGGCATCTACGTACCGTGGCTGCAGGCGCTGCGCGAGGAAGCCTTTTCCGAGTTCATGGACAAGGGCTTCCCGAGCACTCGCCAGGAGGACTGGAAGTACACCAACGTGGCGCCGATCGAGAATAGCCGCTTCGCCTTCGCCGCGGCGCCGGCGGAGGTTTGCACCGACCTGGGCTGCGTCGGCACGCAGGCGCTGCCGGGCGCCCGGCTGCTGGTGTTCGTCGACGGGCGCTGCGCGCCGGAGCTCTCCCGCGTCGGCCGCCTGCCCGCCGGCATTACGGTAACCAGCCTGAGCGCAACGCTGGAACGCCAGCCCGACAGGTTGCGTGGGGCGCTCGCCGCGCCGCGCGGCGGCTATGCGTCCGGCTTCGCCGCGCTCAATACCGCTTTCCTGGCGGACGGCGCCTATGTCCATCTTGCGGCCGGAGCGGACCTCGAGGAGCCGCTCCACCTGCTGTTCGTCGCCGCCAGCCGCAACGTCGCCGCCCACGTGCGCAACATCGTGGTGGCCGAGGCCGGCAGCCGCATCCGCATCGTCGAGCATCACGCGACGGTCGAGGGCGGCGCCTACTTGAGCAACGTCTCGACCACCCTCCGCATCGAGCGCAGCGCGGCGGTCGAGCACCACAAGCTGCAGGACGAAAGCGCACAGGCCTTCCACATCGCCTCCGTGCAGGCGGACCTGGGCGAAGCTGCGCGCTTCGCCTCGAGTTCCTTCGCCTTCGGCGCGGCGCTGTCCCGCACGGCGATCGACGTCGGCCTCAACGCCGAAGGGGCGGAATGCTCGCTGGACGGGCTCTACCTGATCGACGGCCGCCAGCACGCCGATCACCACACGCGCATCGAGCATGCGCAGCCGCGCTGCCGCAGCCGCGAGTTATACAAGGGCGTGCTCGACGGCGCCTCGCGCGCCGTGTTCAACGGCCGGGTGGTGGTGCGGCCGGGCGCCCAGCAGAGCGATGCCCAGCAGACCAACCGCAACCTGCTGCTCTCCGACCAGGCCGAGGCCGACGCCAAGCCGCAACTCGAGATCTGGGCCGACGACGTCAAGTGCGGCCATGGCGCCACGGTCGGCCAGCTCGACCCCGACCAGATCTTCTACCTGCGTGCCCGCGGCGTCGACGACGAAACGGCGCGCTCGATGCTGGTCTACGGATTCGCCGCCGAAGTGGTCGAGCGCATCCCGGTGCCGGTGCTGCGCCAGCGCATCGGGCGCCTGCTGCGCACGCGGCTGCCGCGCGGCGGAGGAGCGATGCAATGAACATGCGCGAGGCAGCGCCCCTGGGACTCGACGTCGACCGCCTGCGGCGCGACTTCCCGATCCTCGCGCGCGAGGTGCGCGGACGGCCGCTCGTGTACCTCGACAATGCGGCCACCTGCCAGAAGCCGCGCAGCGTGATCGCCTGCGAGACGCACTACTACGAGGCGCTCAACGCGAACATCCACCGCGGCGTCCACCAGTTGAGCCAGGAGGCGACCGATGCCTACGAGGCGGCCCGCACGCTCGTCCAGCGCTTCGTCGGCGCAGCGAGACGCGAAGAGATCGTCTTCGTGCGCGGCACGACGGAGGCGATCAACCTCGTCGCCTCGAGCTACGGCAGCTTCCTCGGCCCGGACGACGAGGTGCTCATCACGGCGCTCGAGCACCATTCGAACATCGTGCCGTGGCAGCTGTTGTGCCAGCGCAGCGGAGCGAAGCTGCGGGTGGCGCCCATCGACGAGCGCGGCGCCCTGATCCCCGAGGAGTTCGGCCACCGGCTCGGTCCGCGCACGCGCATCGTGGCGCTCGCCCACGTCTCCAACGCGCTCGGCACGGTGAACCCGGTGCGCGACCTCGTCGAACTGGCCCACGCGCACGGCGCGGTGGTGCTGATCGACGGCGCCCAGGCGGTGCCGCACATGCCGGTGGACGTGCTGGACCTCGATTGCGACTTCTACGCATTCTCGGGACACAAGGTCTATGGACCCACGGGCATCGGCGTGCTGTACGGCAGACAGGCGCTGCTCGAGGCCATGCCGCCCTACCAGGGCGGCGGCGACATGATCCGCAGCGTCGGCTTCTCGGGCAGCACGTGGAACGACCTGCCCTACAAGTTCGAGGCCGGCACGCCGAACATCGCGGGCGCCGTCGCGCTCGGCGCGGCCCTCGACTACGTCGCCGCGGCCGGGCTGCCGGCCATCGCCGCCCACGAGCACGACCTGCTCGACTACGCGACCCGGCGCGCTGCGGAATTGCCGTGGTTGCGGCTGGTCGGGACCGCCCCGCAGAAGGCGGGCGTGCTGTCCTTCGTGCTCGACGGCGTACACGCCCACGACGTCGGGACCATCCTCGACGGCGAGGGTGTGGCGGTTCGCACCGGCCATCATTGCGCCATGCCGGTGATGGAGCGCTTCGGCGTACCCGCGACGGTGCGCGCCTCCTTTGCCGCCTACAACACGCGGGACGAGGTCGACGCGCTGTTTCGCGGGCTCGTGAAGGTGAAGGAGATATTCGCGTGACGGCCGATCTGCGCGAGCTCTACCAGGAACTCATCATCGACCACGGGCGCCGCCCGCGCAATTACGGGCCGCTGACGGAGGCGAACCGCAGCGCCGAAGGCTTCAATCCGCTGTGCGGCGACCGCCTCACGCTGCATCTGCGCATCGACGGCGGCGTCATCGCGGATGCACGCTTCGAAGGCGTTGGCTGCGCCATTTCCACGGCGTCGGCGTCGCTGATGACGGAAGCCCTCAAGGGCAAGACGGAGGCCCAGGCGGAGGCCTTGTTCGCCGGCTTCCATGCGCTGGTCACCGGCGTGGCGACGCCCGCCGCGGCCACGCTCGGCAAGCTCGCCGCGCTGGGCGGCGTGCGCGCCTACCCGGCCCGCGTGAAGTGCGCGACTCTCGCCTGGCACACGCTGGAGGCGGCGCTGCATGGCGCGGGCCGGCCGGTTTCCACCGAGGAGGCGCCATGAGCATCGGCGACTGGCTCAAGCGGCCCGCAGCCGGGGGACGGGAAAAGCTCGAGGCCCGCGTGATCGATGCGCTGCGAACCGTGTTCGACCCCGAGATCCCGGTCAACATCTACGACCTCGGCCTCATCTACCGCCTCGAGGTCGGCTCGGATGGCAACGTCGCCATCGACATGACGCTCACCGCGCCCGGCTGTCCGGTGGCGCAGACCTTCCCGGGAACGGTGGCCGACGCCGTGAGATCGGTCGAAGGCGTCACCGACGTGCACGTCGAACTCGTCTGGGAGCCGCCGTGGTCGCGCCACATGATGAGCGAGGCGGCGCGGCTGCAGCTCGGAATGCTTTGATGGACTGGATACCGGTCGCCTCTGCCGAGGCCTTCCCTCCCGGCACCTTCCGCCGTCTCGACATCGAGGGCCTGCCGGTCGCGGTCTTCAACGTGGACGGCCGCTACTTCGCGATCGCCGACGTGTGCACCCACGAGGAAGAGACGCTTTCCGACGGCTTCGTAGAGGGCACCGAAGTGATCTGCCCGCGCCACGGCGCGCACTTCTCGCTCGTCACCGGCGCAGCCCTGTCGCCCCCCGCCTACGAACCGGTCGCCACCTTCCCGGTGCGCGTCGAAGACGGCATCGTCCAGCTCGGGACGACGGCCGGAACCTGAGGAGCAATGCCATGGGCAAATACGATCCCTCCTACGTCTCGGAATTCGCCGCGTTCATGAAGGAGTACCTCGACCGCCATCCGGAGATCGTGGCCGACCAGTACCGCGGCCGCGCCATCTGGTGGGACAAGCCGGCCGACTTCAAGATGATGGAGGAGACGGCGAACGACAGCGTGCCGATCGACGGCTACTACTACTTCGGCAATCCCGGCACCACGCGCTAGCGCTTGCGCTGTTTCGCCGGCGGCCTGGCGGGCGCCTTCCGCGTCGGCTTGGCGGCCCCTTTCGTCGCCGCTTTTGCGGGAGCGGGCTTCGGCGTGGCCGCGCGTGCGATCTTCCGCAGCGCAGCCGATGCCTTGGCAGCATCGTCCGCGCTGGCAAAGCCGAATACCGCGCTGAAGTGGCCGCCCATCACCTGCGCGAACGCCACCCCGATGTTGACGCCGGACGCCGCGATGGCTTCGGACATCTGCTCGCCCAGCCCCGCCCGGTTGTCGCCGCCGACCAGCAGCGACGGCATCGCGGCGGCCGGCTCGAAGCCTGCGGTCCGGGCCGCCGACGCGGCCTTCCTGCCCTTGATCGGAAACACCCCGATCGACGCCTTGTCGCCGCCGCCGGGAATATCGGTCGCCATGACGATCTCGAGATCGACGCCGGCATCCGCCAGCGGCCTCAGCGCGCCAGCGAGCGCGCCCGGCTTGTTGTCGACCACGGCGTGCCAGAGCTCTATCTTCTTGATAGTGACGCCCATGCCTTCCTCACTCAGAGTTTGCGGCGCGGCCCGCGACCTCGGCTCCCGGCCGGCGCCGCACGTGGGCGAGGCCGAGGCGGACGCGCAGCGAGAAGGCATGCAGATCGAAGTCCATCGCCTGCGATTCGAGATGCAGCCCGTTGCTGTGACCGACCAACGCCTGCGCCGCGGCGCCGATGCGCTCGAGTTCCGCTTCGTGGCCGTACCAGCTCGTCATCGAGAGGTATTTGGCGGCCAGCGCGACCGGTTCGCCGACCTCCTCCAGTTTCGCCCGCCAGGCGGATGCGTCGAACGCTTGACGCTGTTCGACGCAAAACCGAACCAGGGAATCCATCACGTCTGCCATCTGCCGCCCCGACGAATCCGCTCCCGCGCTGCCATGGGCGTCGCGGGAGCGGGAAATGCACTACGCCGCGCGCTTCGCCCTGCCGGCGGCGCTCTTCGCGGCACCTGCGGCGCTTTCCGCATGGGCCGCCGTCATGCGCTCCACCTCCTCGGTGGCTCGAATGCCGGCCTGGTAGGTCGACTGGGCCGCATCCACCGCGAGGCGCATCGCCGACATCATCGGCTCGGCGCCCTGCGGCGACGATTCCAGCCGCTGGCGCATCTCGTTGGTCAACTGCAGGGCACGCGATTGCGCTTCCTTGATGACGTCGATGTGGTTCTGGTAGGCGGTGCTGTAGAGCCCGCCCCAATACTTGGCGACGCGCTCCATGTGGCCGCGGGCGAAGTCCGATTGCGCGGCGCGGCGCTCGTCCTCCGATGCGTTCGGATCGGCCTGACGCGCCGCGTCGGACGTTTCTCCGCGCAGTTGCTGCATCGCGTCGAGCTGGTAGGCCTGCAACCGGCCCAGTCCCCCGAGGTACACGTTCATGACGTCGACCATGGAGCGGAATGCGGAGAAGTAGAAGTCGGGAATGATGGTGTTGCTCGATTGCATGGTCGTCTCCTGGACAGGGGTGGGGTTATCGCGCGGATGCAGCGGCCCCGGCCTTTGCGGCGGCCCGCGGCATCGCACATCGGTCGAATACTAGGAGGCGGCGGGAGGCGGAAAAATGCCGGAACGCCGGTATTTGCCCTACGCGGATTCCGGTAATGGCCCGCAGTGCGGGCGCAGGTGCAACTCCATCGCCGCCGGAAGGCTCCAATCGGCATGCCATCCCGCACGAGGAGGAACAGCATGCGCGACATCGCGGCCTTGCTGGGCGACGAAGCCCAATCGCTGCTGGAGCACCAGTGCCGCGGCATTTCGAGGGAAGCGCTGCATCTGCCCGGCCCCGACTTCATCGACCGCGTGCTGCTCGGCGCGGATCGCCGGCCCGGCGTGCTGCGCAGCCTGGCCGCCCTGTTCGGCCATGGCCGGCTGGCCGGAACCGGCTATCTTTCGATCCTGCCGGTGGACCAGGGCGTCGAGCATTCCGCGGGGGCCTCGTTCGCGCCCAATCCGATCTACTTCGATCCCGAGAACATCGCCCGCCTCGCCATCGAAGGCGGCTGCAACGCCGTGGCGTCCACGCTCGGCGTACTGGGGTCCGTGGCGCGGCGCTATGCCCATCGCATCCCCTTCATCGTCAAGCTGAACCACAACGAGTTCCTCTCGTATCCGAACGGCTACGACCAGACGCCCTTCGCCGACGTGACGCAGGCGTTCGAAATGGGCGCGGTGGCGGTCGGCGCCACCGTCTATTTCGGTGCGCCCGAATCGCGTCGCCAGCTGTGGGAGGTTTCGCGCATGTTCCGGCGCGCCCACGAACTGGGCATGGCGACCGTGCTCTGGTGCTACCTGCGCAACAACGCGTTCAAGCACGATGGGACCGACTACGCGCTGTCGGCCGATCTCACCGGACAGGCCAACCACCTCGGCGCAACCATCGAGGCGGACATCGTCAAGCAGAAGATGGCCGAGAACAACGGCGGCTACCCGGCGCTCAAGTTCGGCAAGACGGACGCCAGGGTGTACTCGGATCTATCGAGCGAGCACCCGATCGACCTCGTCCGCTACCAGGTGGCGAACTGCTACATGGGTCGCGCCGGCCTCATCAATTCCGGCGGCGAGGCGAGCGGCGCAGCCGACTTCGCGCAGGCGGTGCGGACCGCCGTCATCAACAAGCGCGCCGGCGGCATGGGACTCATCACCGGGCGCAAGGCTTTCCAGAAACCGATGGCGGAAGGCGCTGCCCTGCTGCGGGCCATCCAGGACGTCTACCTGTCCGACGCCATCACCGTCGCTTGACCGCATGCCCCGCCCGAAAACCGGTATCCAATTTAGCTGGCGGCCGGTATATGCCGCCGCGCCGCGGCTTCCTATGATCCATCGAGGGAGTGCGGCGGCTCGTGGAAGCTCGCCGCCGGTATTGGAGAGATGGATGAGCATGAAGGCAACCCATGAGGTCGTGCGGGTCGTTCAACCCGCATTCCTGGTCAATTCGGCCATGATGGCCTGCCGCTACGAGACGGCCGACGGCCGGCCGCTGGCACCCGGCTACTATTTCGCGCTGTGGCCGACGCGCGTCTATGCCAAGGTCTACGACCGCGAGGTGCGCTATTTCGGGCCGTTCGACACGGAGCGCGAGGCCCAGCTGCTGCAGGGCTGGGCGGCCTACCTGGGCATCGTCGCGCCGACGGCCGCGGCCACCGAGGCGCGCCGCGCGGGCGCTCCGCTGACGCCCGCGGTCACCAGCGCCTACATCGCGCTGCTCAACGCCCTGCACAGCGACGCCCGTCTGGCGCGCTGCGTGGCACGCCGCGCCTGAGGAAGAAACTCGCCATGACGACCCGAGTGCAAATCGTCTTCTACAGTTCCTACGGCCATGTCTTCCGCATGGCCGAGGCCATCGCCGACGGCGTCGCCGAAGCGGCCGACGCCGAAGCCACGCTCTGGCAGGTTCCCGAGCTGGTGCCCGACGACGTCCTGGAAAAGAGCGGCGCCAAGGCGGCGCGCGCGCAGTTCGCCCACGTGCCGATCGCCCGGGTGGACCAGCTGCCGGAGGCCGATGCCATCATCTTCGGCACGCCGACGCGCTACGGCAACATGTGCGCCCAGATGCGCAACTTCCTGGACCAGACCGGCGGCCTCTGGATGCGCGGCGCGCTGATCGGCAAGGTCGGCAGCGTGTTCGCCAGCACGGCGACGCAGCACGGCGGCCAGGAATCGACGATCCTCAGCTTCCACACCACGCTGCTCCACCTCGGCATGGTGATCGTCGGCGTGCCTTACTCCGAGCAGCGGCAGATGACGCTGGCGGAAATCAGCGGCGGCAGTCCCTACGGCGCCTCGACCATGGCCGGCAGCGACGGCTCGCGGCAGCCGAGCGAGAACGAGCTCGCCATCGCGCGCTTCCAGGGCCGTCACGTGGCGGAGATCGCGAGCCGCCTCAAGGCGGGCTGACGTCATCTCGTAATAAATTGCTTCGCGGCGGATAGTCAGCCGGCAGCCCGCAGTCCAATGGCGCATGAAGAAGTGCGCGCATCGTTCGATGAAGTGGCTGGTCGTCCTAGCGGGAATCGCGCTCGCGCTGGCGGCCGGCAGCGCGTGGGCGGACCGGATCGGGCCGGCGCATGGAGGTTGGCACGGCGGGCCGGGCGTGCCGCACGTCCAGGGATGGGCCGGCCAC
>DASVZI010000057.1:0-4695 GCA_036391735.1 Rhodocyclaceae bacterium | reverse complement strand
CGGGTCGAATGCGAAATGGCGTGCCTGGCTCTGGGTCCCGCGGCGCTGCTGCTCAAGGACGCCGCTGCAGGCGTGGGACTGGAACTCACCGGGTTCCTCGCCGCGAAGAGCGTCAAGAGCCGAAGCCCCGTGCTGCAGGTGACGAATATCGAATTTTTGGAAGGAAACGAAAATGGCTTTCAAACCCAAAGGTAAGCTGGCTGGCAAGAAGAAGGACGACAAGGGCCGCGGCCTGTTCAAGCGCCGCAAGTTCTGCCGCTTCTCCGCGGAGAAGATCGAGTACATCGACTACAAGGACGTCGATATCCTCAAGGACTTCATCGGCGAGAACGGCAAGATCATGCCGGCCCGCATCACCGGCACCAAGAGCGGCTACCAGCGCCAGCTCTCGACCGCCATCAAGCGCGCGCGCTTCCTGGCCCTGCTGCCCTACACCGACCTGCACCAGTAAGAGGAGACCGCCATGCAAGTGATTCTGATGGAAAAGGTGGTGAACCTCGGCGGCCTCGGCGACGTGGTCAAGGTCAAGGATGGTTACGCCCGCAATTACCTGATCCCGCAAGGCAAGGCCAAGCGCGCCACCGAAGAGAACAAGAAGTTCTTCGAAGCCAAGCGCGCCGAGCTCGAGAAGGCCCAGGCCGAGAAGCTGGCCGCCGCGCAGGACAAGGCTGCCAAGCTGGAAGGCCAGCGCGTCGAGATCGCCCGCAAGGCCGGCGTCGATGGCCGCCTGTTCGGCTCGGTGTCGAACATCGACATCGCCGAAGCGCTGAAGACGCAAGGCATCGAAGTGGACAAGGCGGAGATCCGCCTGCCGCAAGGCCCCTTCAAGATCATCGGCGAGAACGAAGTCGAAATCGGCGTCCATACCGACGTCACCGCGAAGATCACCGTCGCGGTCGTTGCCGAGCAGTAATACCGCTGCGGCAGCGTGGAAAAGGCAGGGCGCGAGCCCTGCCTTTTTTGTTTCCGGCGGCTACAATGTCCGTCATATCCCCCGAGTGGAAGCCATGGATCTCGCCGCCCTGATCGCCGAGTTGCAACCCCGCATTGCCGCGCTTCGCCGCGACATCCACGCGCATCCCGAACTCGCCTTCAAGGAGAACCGCACGTCCGATCTGGTCGCCGCGGAGTTGGCGGCGGCCGGCATCGAGGTTCATCGCGGCTTGGCAGGCACCGGCGTGGTCGGCGTGCTGAAGTGCGGTGACGGCGGGAACTCGATCGGCTTGCGCGCCGACATGGACGCGCTGCCGCTCGATGAACTCAACGATTTCGCGCATCGGTCTACCCACGCCGGATGCATGCACGCCTGCGGTCATGATGGCCACACGGCGATGCTGCTCGGCGCCGCGGCGGCGCTCGCGCACACCCGCTCCTTCGACGGCACGGTGCATTTCATCTTCCAGCCCGCCGAGGAACACGAGGGCGGCGGCCGCGCCATGGTGGAGCAGGGGCTGTTCGAACGCTTCCCGATGCAGAAGGTGTTCGGGCTGCACAATTGGCCCGGATTGTCGGCCGGCAGCATCGCCGTCATCGACGGGCCCGTGATGGCGGCCACGGATCGCTTCGAGATCACCATCGAGGGCCGCGGCGGACATGCCGCCATGCCGCACCAGGCGATCGACACCATCGTCGCCGGCAGCGCGCTGGTGCAGGCGATGCAGGGACTCGTCAGTCGCGAGACCGACCCGCTCGAGGCGGCGGTGGTGAGCGTCGCGCGCTTTCACGCCGGCGGCACCGCCGACAACATTCTGCCGGCGAGCGCCGTGCTCGGGGGCACCGTTCGCGCGCTGCGGCCGGAGATCCAGCAGGCGCTCGAAGCGGGGCTGCGCCGCGTCTGCGAGGGCATTGCCGCGGCCTACCGCGTCGGCGTCCGTGTCGACTACGAGCACGGCTACCCCGCGACCATCAACGCTGCGGAGCCGAGTCGTCTCTGCGTCGAGACTGCCCGTCAGATCGTGTCCGAAGCGGGGCGCGGCGAGGTGCTGACCAACCAGAAGCCGAGCATGGGGGCCGAGGACTTCGCCTATCTGTCCCAAGTGGTCCCCGGCTGCTACGCCTGGCTCGGCAACGGCCCCGGCGTCGGCGGCTGCACGCTGCACAGCCCGCGCTACGACTTCAACGACGAAGTCATCGGCACCGGCATCCGCTACTGGGTGCGCTTGGCCGAGCGCGCCTTGCCGAAGGCATAGCGCCCCTTCCGCGCCGTCGATGGCGTGTCGGAAAAATCCGACATGCAGATTCGGAAGACTCCTATAGGTTCCGATTAGAAGTTGGCTATATAGTGATATAAAGTCCTTGATTGCCTTGTGACTACAGCTGCCTAAGGAGAGACGATGAAACGTCCTGCGGTAGGTCCAGTCGGAAGCGCCTTGCGCGAGTCCGGCGTCAGTCGGCGCGATTTCCTCGGGTTCTGCGCCACCCTGGCAGCGGCATACGCCCTGCCATCCTCCAGCATCCAGGCCATCGCCGCGGCGCTCGAAAAGGCGCCGCGCGCATCGGTGATCTGGCTGTCGTTCCAGGAATGCACGGGCTGCACCGAGTCGCTGACGCGCTCCAACGCACCCAGCGTCGAGACCCTGATCCTCGAACAGGTCTCGCTCGACTACCACCACACGCTGCAGGCGGCGTCCGGCGAAGCGGCCGAGCGCGCACGCGACGAGGCGATGCAGGGCGCAATGGGCAAGTATCTGCTGATCGTCGACGGCTCCGTGCCGCTGGGCAATCCCGGCTACTCGACCATCGCCGGCGTCAGCAACGTCGACATGCTGAAGGAGGCGGCCAAGGGTGCCGCCGCCGTCATCGCCGTCGGCAGCTGCGCGGCCTACGGCGGCCTTCCGGCTGCGCTGCCGAACCCGACCGGCGCCGTGCCGGTGAGCCGCATCGTCACCGACAAGCCGGTGGTCAACGTGCCGGGATGCCCGCCGATCCCGGTAGTCATCACCGGCGTGCTGGCGCACTTCCTTACCTTCGGCACGCTGCCAGAACTCGACGAGCACGGCCGGCCGAAGGTCTTCTACGGCGAGACCATCCACGATCGTTGCTACCGCCGCCCGTTCTACGACCAGGGCAAGTTCGCCGAAACCTTCGACGACGAGGGCGCGCGCCGCGGCTGGTGCCTGTTCAAGCTGGGCTGCAAGGGGCCGGTCACCTACAACGCCTGCGCCACGACCAAATGGAACAACGGCGTCTCCTTCCCGATCCAGTCCGGCCACGGCTGCCTGGGCTGTTCCGAGCCGGGCTTTTGGGATGTCGGGCCCTTCTACAAGGCGCTCTCGATGCCCGTCGGCAACGTGAAGAAGACGGTGGGCATCGCGGTGGCGGGCGGCGTCGCGGCCGGGGCGGCGATGGCGATCGCCAATCGCGGCAAGAAGGCGGCGGCGAAAGCCGCGCACGCCAAGGTTGGCGTCGAAGACCTGGAGAAGAAGCCATGACATGCCTCGAAATCCTCACTTGGGCACGCGGACCGGGACTCGCGCTGGCCCTTGCCGTCGCCGTGTTCGGCGTCCTGCTGCGCCTGGTCGAAATCCAGGCGCTCGGCCGCAAGCCCGATCTCGCCACGCCGCGCGAAACCTCGCCGGGCAGCGGCTGGCACACCATCCTGTCGCGCACACTGCCGCCGCCGGGCATGGTGAAGCGCGCGCCGCTGACCTACTTCGGCGGCTACGTCTTCCACATCGGCCTGGCCGTCGCCGTGTTCGGCTTCGCGCCGCATATCGAGGTGATCCGCGGCCTCTTCGGCCTGCGCTGGCCGGGGCTGCCGAACCTGGTGGTCGATCTCGCCACCATCGCTGCCATCGTCGCGATGATCGCCGTGCTGGTAGGACGCCTCGTCGATCCGGTCAAGCGGCTGCTGTCCGGCGTCGGCGACTGGCTGGCCTGGACCCTGACCTTCGTGCCGCTGGCCACCGGCTACGCGGCCTTCCACCACATGACCGAGGACTACACGCTGCTGCTGGCGATCCACGTGCTGTCGGTCGACCTGCTGCTGGCGCTGCTGCCCTTCACCAAGCTGTTCCACGTCGTCAGCCTCGTCATGGCGCGTTGGTACAACGGACAGATGGCGGGTCGAAAGGGGGTGGCAGCATGAGCGCCTCCTTCGAACGCGGCATCAATTCCTTCAAGGAAGTCATCGACGCGCCGATCGCCAGCTTCTTCTCCAGCTGCGTGCATTGCGGCCTGTGCGCCGAATCTTGCCTCTTCTATACGGAGACCGGCGATCCGAAATACGCACCGATCCGCAAGCTGGAACCGCTGCGCCGCACCTGGTTCCAGGAGTACACGCTGCTCGGCAAGCTGGCCAAGGCGGTGGGGCTGTCCAAGCCGGTGACCGACGCGGAACTCGAGGAGTGGGCGCCGCTGGTCTACGACTCCTGCACCATGTGCGGGCGCTGCTCGATGGTGTGCCCGGTCGGCAACGACCTCACCTACGCGATCCGCAAGATGCGCGAAGGCATGGCCGCCGCCGGCCATGCGCCCGAGGGCCTGATCACGGCCACCTCGCGCGCCATCACCAGCGGCAGTCCGGCCGGAGTCAAGTGGGCGACCGTGCAGGCGCAGATCAAGAGGATGGAAAAGCAGTTCTCCATGACCATTCCGGTCAACCAGCCGGATGTCGATTACCTCGTGCTGATGTCGTCGTGGGAGATCCTCAACTATCCGGAATACCTCGGGGCCGTCGGCCGCATCTTCAAGCAG
>DASVZI010000056.1:0-1675 GCA_036391735.1 Rhodocyclaceae bacterium | reverse complement strand
GCCCGTGCCGGCTGGCGAATTCGGTGAGCGCGCCTTCGGGGCACAACACGCCGCACCACACGCGGCCCATCAGCATGATGGAGACGATCACGAAGGGCCACCAGACGCCCCAGAACAGGTACTGGGCGAACAGCACGAGTTTGTCGTGCCACTGCGCGACGTAGGGGGGCTTGTCCACGGTCGCAGCCATCGTGCCGTCGGTGGCGCAAGCCGGATCGACGAAGCTGGAGGCGCCGAAGTCGTTGGAGAAGAGCCGTGCTTCCGGATTCGGATGCGGAAGGAAGGCGGGGACGACGACCAGCAGGACGTAGAACGCGACGATGAACCATTGCACGCCGAGGATGATGCGGCGATGTGCGGCCATCCAGTCGCCGAGGCGGGCGAGGCGGGTGCGGGGCTGTGGCTGGATCAGGCGGATGGGGATGATGGTTTCCATTGTTGCTTGGCTCATGAGATTCGATTCTTGGCAGGCCACCGCGGGCTCGGTAGCCGGCTGGCGACCCGCCGAGGGCGACGGGGGATCGTCGCCGCTCCGCCGCTTTCGCGGCCCACGGCGCGCTTTGCACAGCGCGCCGGCTCCGGCAGCGCGGAGCAGTGCTCCGCGAAACCCTGCCTGCGCCCCCCGGCCCGGATGAGACAAAGGCCCGGGCCTCCTCCTTTACCTACGCGTCGACGATCCCCCGCCACCCTCGGCTTGATGGCTTCGCAGGAACGAGCGGCTACTGCGCTCCAGTGGGCCGGTGGGGTGCCCTGTTTCGCGTAGGTAAAGGAGGAGGCGGACGCCTTATCGTCCTTGTCCGCCGGGGGACACGAAGCGAAACAGGGCACCCTGCCGGCCCGACCACCCCACAACCGGAACACAAAGCGAAATCGCATCTCAACGCGCCCGATCAATCCGCGCCAGGCGCCAGAACACGAATCCCCAATACGCCAGATACGCAACGAGCAACGTCGCCGCCGGCCGCGCGCGATATCCGACGAAGTCCGCCAGCAAGCGCCCCGCGCCGTGGCCGTCGTCGAGCAGCCGCGAACTGTCCCACACCGGATCGCGCAGCGGCGGCAGCCAGTCGAGGCCGATCATGCGGTCGATGCCGTTGGCCAGCAGCGCGCCGGCGATCAGCAGCAGGAGGATTTCGGAAACGCGGAAGAACACCCGCATGTTGAGGAAGCGTGCGCCCTTCGCCACCAGCCAACTGGTGCCGAGCGCAAGCAGCAGGCCCGCGGCCGCGGCCGCCGCCATCCGGGCGAGATTGCCGCCGCCCTCCATGCCGAGGCCGTAAAGGAACACGACGGTCTCGCTGCCTTCGCGCGCGATCGCCAGTGCGGCGACCAGGCCGATGCCGGCGGCGCCCGCCGTGCGCTCCGCCTGCGCCTCGAGCTCGCGCTTCATGGTACGGCCGTGACGGTGCATCCACAGCACCATCTGGACGATCAGGAGGGCCGCGAACAAGAGCATGCCGACCTGGAAGGCCTCGAGCGACGCCCCGCCGAATTCGCTTTGTACCGCGAAGGTGGCCCAGCCGAGCGCGACGGCGAGCGCCAGGCCGCCCGCGACGCCGAGCCAGAGTCCGCGGCGCAGGGGAGCCGGCGCGGGCTGGCGCGCGATCCAGGCGAGCAGCACGCCGATGACCAGCATGGCCTCGAGGCTCTCGCGCCAGACGACGATGAGGGTGTT
>DASVZI010000055.1:0-4110 GCA_036391735.1 Rhodocyclaceae bacterium | reverse complement strand
CATGCCGGACGGCACGCGCAGCGAGGTGTCCTTCACGTCGGAAGCCTTCTCGCCGAAGATCGCGCGCAGCAGCTTCTCTTCCGGCGTCAGCTGGGTTTCGCCCTTCGGCGTCACCTTGCCGACCAGCACGTCGCCGGCTTCCACTTCGGCACCGATGTAGACGATGCCCGATTCATCGAGGCGGCCCAGCTGGGTTTCGCCCAGGGTGGCGATGTCGCGCGTGATTTCCTCGGCGCCCAGCTTGGTGTCGCGGGCGACGACGGTGAGTTCCTCGATGTGGATCGACGTGAAGCGGTCGTCGGCGACGACGCGCTCGGAGATCAGGATCGAGTCCTCGAAGTTGTAGCCGTTCCAGGGCATGAACGCGACCAGCATGTTCTGGCCGAGCGCCAGTTCGCCGAGGTCGGTGGAGGCGCCGTCGGCGACCACATCGCCCTTGGCGATGATGTCGCCCACCTTCACCACCGGACGCTGGTTGATGTTGGTGTTCTGGTTGGAACGGGTGTACTTGGTCAGGTTGTAGATGTCGACACCGACTTCGCCAGGCACGGTTTCGTTGTCATTGACGCGCACCACGATGCGGTTGGCGTCGATGTAGTCGACCACGCCGCCGCGCAGCGCCTGCACCGCCGTGCCGGAGTCGACCGCCACGGTGCGCTCGATGCCGGTGCCGACCACGGCCTTCTCGGGCCGCAGGCAGGGCACCGCCTGGCGCTGCATGTTGGCGCCCATCAGCGCGCGGTTGGCGTCGTCGTGCTCGAGGAACGGAATCAGCGAGGCGGCGACGGAGACGATCTGGCCCGGCGCGACGTCCATGTACTGGACTTCCTCGGGACCCTTCAGCTCGAACTCGCCCTTGAAGCGGCAGGAGACCAGCTCGTCCTGCAGCTTGCCCTTCTTGTCGAGGGTGGCGTTGGCCTGGGCGATGATGAAGTTGCCTTCCTCGATCGCCGACAGGTACTCGATCTGGTCGGTGACGTGGCCGTTGTCGACCTTGATGTACGGCGTTTCCATGAAGCCGTACTCGTTGGTGCGCGCATACAGCGCCAGCGAGTTGATCAGGCCGATGTTCGGGCCTTCCGGCGTTTCGATCGGGCAGACGCGGCCGTAGTGGGTCGGGTGCACGTCGCGCACCTCGAAGCCGGCGCGCTCGCGCGTCAGGCCGCCCGGGCCCAGTGCCGAGACGCGGCGCTTGTGCGTGATCTCGGACAGCGGGTTGGTCTGGTCCATGAACTGCGACAGCTGGCTGGAGCCGAAGAACTCCTTGATCGCGGCCGAGATGGGCTTGGCGTTGATCAGGTCGTGCGGCATCAGGTTGTCGCTCTCGGCCTGGTTGAGGCGCTCCTTGACGGCGCGCTCGACGCGCACGAGGCCGGCGCGGAACTGGTTCTCCGCCAGTTCGCCGACCGAGCGCACGCGGCGGTTGCCGAGGTGGTCGATGTCGTCGATCTCGCCGCGGCCGTTGCGCAGCTCGACCAGGATGCGGATGACGTCGATGATGTCGTCGTTCGACAGCGTCGCAGCGCCGACCAGTTCCTCGCGGCCGACGCGGCGGTTGAACTTCATGCGGCCGACGGCCGACAGGTCGTAGCGCTCTTCCGAGTAGAACAGGCCGTGGAACAGCGTCTCGACGGCGTCCTCCGTGGGCGGTTCGCCCGGACGCATCATGCGGTAGATGGCGACGCGCGCCGCCCACTGGTCGGCCGTCTCGTCGGCGCGCAGCGTCGAGGAGATGTAGGGACCGCGGTCGATCTCATTGACGTAGAGGGTCTTGACGTCGGTGATGCCGGACTCGGTCAACTTGGCCAGCAGGCTCTCGGTGATCTCGTCGTTGGCCTGCGCCAGGATCTCGCCGGTCTCGGGATCGACCACGTTGTGGCCGATCACGCGCCCGATGACGAACTCGTCGGGCACGTAGATCTTCTTGATGCCGGCCTCGGCGAGATCGCGGATATGCTTGGCCGTGATGCGCTTGTCCTTCGGGACGATGACCTTGCCGGCCTTGTCGGTGATGTCGAACCGGGCCAGCTCGCCGCGCAGGCGCTCCGGTACGATCTCGAACTGCACGCCCTTCTTCGACAGGTGGAAGCCGTCGAACTCGTAGAAGGTCGACAGGATCTGCTCAGGCGTCTGGCCGATGGCCTTGAGCAGGATCGTCACCGGCATCTTGCGGCGGCGGTCGACGCGGAAGTACAGCAGGTCCTTGGGATCGAACTCGAAGTCCAGCCAGGAGCCGCGATAGGGAATGATGCGGGCCGAGAACAGCAGCTTGCCGGAGCTGTGCGTCTTGCCGCGGTCGTGCTCGAAGAACACGCCCGGGGAGCGGTGCAGCTGGGAGACGATGACGCGCTCGGTGCCGTTGATGACGAAGGAGCCGGTCGTGGTCATGAGCGGGATCTCGCCCATGTAGACCTCCTGCTCCTTGACTTCCTTGACCTTCTCGTTGTTGGTCTCGCGATCGAGAATGACCAGGCGCACCTTGGCGCGCAGCGGGCTGGCGAACGTCAGGCCGCGCTGCTGGCATTCCTTGACGTCGAAGGCCGGCTCGCCGAGGCGATACTCGACGAATTCCAGCTTCGCGTTCCCGGAATGGGACGTGATCGGGAAGATCGAGTTGAACGCCGCTTCCAGCCCCTGGTTCCGGCGCGCGGATGGGGGAACGTCCACCTGCAGGAACTGGGTGTAGGAATCAAGCTGCGTCGCCAGCAGGAAGGGGACGTCGAGGACGCTTGCCCGCTTGGCAAAGCTCTTGCGGATGCGCTTTTTCTCGGTATACGAGTAGGCCATGTTCGCTCCGGCTATCAGGAATCAAAAAACAGGGGTCGGGAATTCGATCTCTGTTTTTTGCCCCCTTGGAAAGGGAAAAGGCAGGCGGCCGAAAAGCCGCCTGCCCGACGTGCAAAAAACGCTTACTTGACTTCGACCTTGGCGCCGGCGTCCTCGAGCTGCTTCTTGAGGGCTTCGGCGTCGGCCTTGGCGATGCCTTCCTTGACGGGCTTCGGGGCGCCGTCGACGAGGTCCTTGGCTTCCTTGAGGCCCAGGCCGGTGGCGGCACGGACGACCTTGATGACTTCGACCTTCTTCTCGCCGGCGGCTTGCAGCACGACGGTGAATTCGGTCTTCTCTTCGGCGGCGGCAGCGCCACCGGCGGCGGCCGGGGCGGCAACGGCGACAGCCGCGGCAGCGGCGGAAACGCCGAACTTTTCTTCCATTTCCTTGATCAGTTCGGACAGCTCGAGAACGGTCATGCCGGCGATGGCATCGAGGATTTCAGCTTTGCTAACAGCCATGGTGTGACTCCTGAATGAATGAATGGTTTCGTTGAATCTGAACTACGCAGCCTGTTTCTGGTCGCGCACCGCGGCGAGGCCCCGGACGAACTTGGTCGGGACTTCGTTGAGCGTGCGGACGAACTGGGCGATCGGTGCCTGCATCGTGCCCAACAGCTTCGACAGCAGCTCTTCGCGGCTCGGCATGGTGGCCAGCGCCCGGACAGCCGAGGCGTCCATGACGTAATTGGCCATCGCACCGCCCTTGATGACGAGCTTGTCGTTGCTCTTGGAGAACTCGTGGAGCACCTTGGCCGCCGCTACGGGATCCTTGGAGATGCCGTAGATCAGCGGGCCGACCATCTGCCCCTTGAGGCCCTCGAACGGGGTGCCATCGACGGCACGGCGCACGAGGGTGTTCTTCAACACGCGCAGGTACACACCTTCCTTGCGCGCATTGGCGCGCAGGGTGGTGATGTTGCCCACTTCCAGACCACGGTACTCAGCGACGACAATCGCCGCGGCTTCCGCAACTTTCGCGGAAACTTCGGCAACTACCGCCTTCTTCTCGTCGAGATTGAGACCCAAGGTCAACTCCTAGTTAATGCGCCCCCAGCTTCAGGGGCAAAAACGGCGACCTTCATTCAGGAACCACAAATCCTGCTTTCGGGTAACGCCATCTGCGTAGGTCCGGCAACCCTGCTGCGCTGCCCGATTAAATCCTTGCGAATGCCTACGGTCTTTGACAACCCGCCGCGCCTCCCCATGACTGCGGGCGGCGCGGCGGCCCAAAGTTCTTACTGCTGCGCTGCCAGGCTGGCCTGATCGATGCGAACGCCGG
>DASVZI010000054.1:0-13886 GCA_036391735.1 Rhodocyclaceae bacterium | reverse complement strand
GCCGTTGAACACCTTGGCCCCGCTCTTCTCCATCTCAGCGAGTTCGTCGTCGAGGATCGCCATGCCGTGCTCGATGGTGGCGAAGAAGCGCTCCTCCTCGAGCTTCAGCATGTCCATGATCTTCGCCTGGCCGCTCTTCAGCTCCGGATAGGCGTCGCCCATCTCGGCGACCAGGTCCGGCACCATGCGGTGGAAGAAGGGCGCGCGGGCGCCGAGCTTGTAGCCGTGGCGGATGGCGCGGCGAATGATCCGGCGCAGCACGAAGCCGCGGCCCTCGTTGCCGGGAATCACGCCGTCGGCGAGCAGGAAGGAACAGGCGCGGATGTGGTCGGCCAGCACCTTGAGCGACGGCGAATCCATGTCGGCATCGGAGGTCTCGCGCGCGGCGGCCTTGATGAGATTGACGAACAGGTCGATCTCGTAGTTGCTATGGACGTGCTGCAGCACCGCGCTGACGCGTTCCAGGCCCATGCCGGTGTCGACGGAGGGCTTGGGCAGCTTGTGCATCACGCCCTTCTCGTCGCGGTTGAACTGCATGAACACGTTGTTCCAGATCTCGATGTAGCGGTCGCCGTCCTCGTCGGGCGAGCCGGGCGGGCCGCCGGGGATCTCCGGGCCATGGTCGTAGAAGATCTCGCTGCAGGGGCCGCACGGCCCGGTGTCGCCCATCATCCAGAAGTTGTCGGAGGCGTAGCGCGCGCCCTTGTTGTCGCCGATGCGGATGCAACGCTCGGGCGGCACGCCGATTTCCTTGGTCCAGATGTCGTAGGCCTCGTCGTCCTCCGCATACACCGTGGTCCACAGCTTGTCCTTCGGCAGCTTGAAGACTTCGGTCAGCAGTTCCCAGGCGAAGTGCAGCGCATCGCGCTTGAAGTAGTCGCCGAAGGAGAAGTTGCCGAGCATCTCGAAGAAGGTGTGATGGCGCGCCGTGTAGCCGACGTTCTCGAGGTCGTTGTGCTTGCCGCCGGCGCGCACGCACTTCTGCGACGTGGTGGCGCGGCTGTATGGCCGCTTGTCGAAACCGAGGAAGACGTCCTTGAACTGGTTCATGCCCGCGTTGGTGAACAGCAGCGTCGGATCGTCGCCCGGCACCAGCGAGCTGGAGGCGACGATCTGATGCCCTTTCGAGGCGAAGAAGTCGAGGAATTTCTGGCGGATTTCGGCGCTTTTCATGGCGGCAATACGGGATTTCTGGCGAAGCCTGCGATTCTACGCGATTGCGCCGCCGCGCAGCACGCGCCGGCGCGGGCCCAAACGCGCCTGGAACTACATCTCGGCGGACGACCAGAGGTCGGGACGATCGGTAAACACCGCCGCGGCACCGGCGGCGAAAAGGCGCCCGGCCTCTCCGCGCGAATTGACCGTGTAGCAGGCGACCGGCACGCCGGCCGCCGCGAGGTCCGCGATGGCGGCCGGGTCGGCGTCGCGGCGGCAATGCCACGCCTTGCAACCGGCGGCTGCAAGGCGCCCGCGCCAATCGGCGGGAATCGCCGCCGACAGCAATGCGAAATCGAACTGCGGTGCGGCGCTGCGCGCCGCCGCCAGCGCCGGCAGCGAGAACGAAGACACCACGCCGAGGCCATCCCAGCGGTCGGCCAGCATCGCCCCGACGATGCGCCCGGTCTCCTCGTCGCGCCCATCGGACGGCTTGATCTCGACGTTCGCCCAGAGACCGAGCGCCGCGCAAACGCGCAGCGCCTCCTTCAAGCTGGGAATCGGTTCTCCGGCAAACACCGCCGCATGGCGCGAACCGGCGTCGAGCTCACGCAGTTCGGCGAAAGAGCGGGCGGCGACGCGCCCGCGGCTGCCGGTGGTGCGCTCGAGCGTCTCGTCATGGATCAGCACGGGCACGCCGTCGGCGCTCAGCATGGCGTCGAACTCGACGCCGCGGCAGCCGAGCCGCGCCGCGATGCGCAGCCCGGCCAGCGTGTTCTCGGGTGCCAGCGCGCCGCCGCAGCGATGGGCGACGACGCGCGGGTAGTTCACGCTATTTCCGGGCGGGCGCTGCTTGCGCCGAGGAAAGAAACACGTTCGCGCGGCTCACGGCATCGTCCAGCGCCTGCTTGGCCGGCTTGGTGTTGTCCCAGACGTAGGCGATCTCCTCGTCGATGATGGCGCGCACGCGGTTGCGCTCGCCCGCCGGCGGGCGGGTGCCGGCGCGGGGATTGCCGAGCCGCTTTTCGGCGGCTGCCACCACCTGCGCGGGAACGCCGGCCGCCCGCAGCGAATCCATCGCGGCCGGCGTCATCGGCAGGTAGCCGGTCTCGCGCACCCATTGCTTCTGCACCTCGGGCCGCATGAGGAAGGCGATGAAGCGCGCCACCACTTTGTACTCGGGCTTCTTCTTGCCCGGCAACACCCACAGGGCGGCGCCGTCGGGCAGCACGTCGTTGGGCTTGGCGCCCCAGACGTCGTCGTAGTGCGGCAGCGGCGCGACGCCGAGTTCGAACTTCGGCGCCTGCGCGAACCCCGCGTAGGCGGCCGAGCTGCCCGTGAGCATCTTGCATTCGCCCGCCGCGAACTTGGCGTTGCCCTGGTTGCCGGGACCGTAATAGCGGAAGTAGGAACTCTTGTACCAGGACGACAATAGCGCGATGTGCTTGACGTTCACCATGCCGTTGACGAGCATCTTCTCGCTCTTGCCGCTCTTTGCCGCCAACGGCTCGCCGGCCTGGGACGAGAGGTTCTCGACATGGACCCAGGAGAAGCGCGAACTGGTCAGCGGGCACTGGTAGCCGGCCTTGAGCAGGGCGCCGGCGGCCTGCTGCACTTCCCACCAGGTCTGCGGCGGACGCTCGGGATCGAGTCCCGCCTTGCGGAAGGCATCGCGATCGTAGAACAGCACCGGCATGCTCATGCCGATGGGCAGGCCTTCGATCTTGCCGGTCAGGTCGTCGACCGCGTCGGCGATTTGCGGATAGAGACGGCCGGCGTCGAACTTCTCGCCCCCCTCCTTCATCACCTGCAGCAGCGGCCGATAGCGCGGCAGGGTGCCGAAGAAGGCAAGGCCGTCCTCGGCGTTGAGCAGCGCCATGTCGGGCAGGCGCTGCTTGTCGGCGACTGCGCCGGCATCCTCGAGCACGACCTTGGCCTTGCCCTTCTGTTCATCGTTGAACTTCAGCACCTGGGTCGCCAGGGCATCCAGCGACCGCCCTTCGAGCGAATGGCGCAGGGTCACTTCCTGCGCCGCCGCCGTCATGCTGAAGACGGCCAAACCCGACAGCAATGCCGCACGCATCATCACAAGCAGTCCTACCGAAATGTGGAAAGGATGTAGTGTAGCCGCGTGCGCGCTGCGTGCAAGTGTCGGGGCCTCACGTCGCCTCCGGGCCACGTGTCATCATTATTGGTACGGGAAAACCTAAAGGTTTTCGGCGTTCTGCCGTAAAATCCATTCGCAGTTCAAGGCCCGGACAGTGATCACCGAAACTCGCACACTCTGCCTGCTCCTCTCGTCCACGCTGCTGCTTGCGGCGTGCGACGTGCCGTTCCTCAACGACGAGGAAGCCAAGATCGAGGCCAGGCGCCAGGCCGAGGGCCAGGCCATCGGCAGCGGCTGCCGCTACTCCAGCCGCAGCCTCGAGGACTGCTACGGCCTCAACCCGAAGACTTCCAAGGCGGCGATCCTCGCCGGTTGGCGCGACATGGACGCCTACATGCGCGAGAACAACATCGTCGTGGCCGGCCCCGCCGCCGACGGCGGCGACAACGCCAAGCCCGTGGAGGCGAAGCCGAAGGCCGAGGCGGAGCCGGCTGCCGAAGCGCCCAAGGCCGCCGAAGCGGCGCCACCGGTCCAGGCTGCGCCCAAGAAGACCCAGGGCGCGCAGGGCGTGAATCTGGCGAAGCCCTCCAAGCACATGGTGTAACGGCCGGTGAAGAGGCTCGGCGTCGCCGCCCTCGTGCTGGTCGCGCTCGCCGCCGGCGGCCTCTACTGGCTGCGCGGCAACCTCGACGGCCTCGTCAAGGCTGCGATCGAGAAGATCGGCAGCCAGATGGTGCAGGCGCCGGTCACGGTGGACGCCGTCGATATACGCCCATCCGACGGCCGCGGCGTCATTCGCGGGCTGGCCATCGGCAATCCCGCCGGGTTCAAGAGCCGCAATGCGATGAAGGTGGCGGAGATCGACGTCGCCATCGACGTCCGCAGCCTGACCGGCGATGTCGTCACCGTGACGCGCATCGTCATTGCCTCTCCCGCCGTGACCTACGAGAAGGCCGGCGGGATGACCAATTTCGACGCCATCCAAAAGAACATCGCCGCCTACGCCGGGCCATCCAAGTCGCAGGAGCCCGGCAAGAAGCTCATTGTGGGCGAGTTCGCGATGCGCGGCGCCACGGCCCAGGCGAGCGCGGATTTCATGCCCGGCAAGACGGTCGTGGTGGCGCTGCCGGACATCCTGCTGCGCGATGTCGGGAAGAACAAGGGCGGGGTCACGCCCGGCGAGCTGGGCCAGACGATCGCTGCCGCCGTCAAGCAGCGGCTGACCGGCGCGGTCAGCTTCGACCGCCTGGCCAAGTCGATGACGCAGGGTGTCGAAGGCGCGGGCCACGCCATCAAGGGGCTGTTCGGCAAGTAGCGGCCGGGTTTCCGCTATAATCCGGGTCAGCGTCCTGCCGGTTGACGCCGTTCGCGGTTCCCGCGAAGCCACTCCCAAAGTAAACCCTCGTTGCCTGAACCGGTACCCCGCAAGGGGCGGGCCCCGATTCAGGAGATTTCATGTCTTTCGAAGACCTCGGGCTGATGCCCGAACTGCTGCGTGCCGTAGCCGATTCCGGCTACACCGAACCTACCCCCATCCAGGCCCAGGCCATTCCCGTCGTCCTCTCGGGCAAAGACATGATGGGCGGCGCCCAGACGGGCACCGGCAAGACCGCCGGCTTCACGCTGCCGCTGCTGCAGAAGCTCTCGCGCCACGCCAACACCAGCTCGTCGCCGGCACGCCATCCGATCCGCGCGCTGATCCTGTGCCCGACGCGCGAACTCGCCATGCAGGTACACGAGAACGTCAAGGCCTACAGCAAGTACCTGCCGCTCAAGTCGACCTGCATCTACGGCGGCGTCGACATCAAGCCGCAGATCGCCGAGATGAAGGAAGGCCGCGAGATCGTGGTCGCCACGCCGGGCCGCCTGCTCGACCACGTCCAGCAGAAGACCGTGACCTTCAATTTCGTCGAGTTCCTGGTGCTGGACGAAGCCGACCGCATGCTCGACATGGGCTTCATCCCCGACATCAAGCGCATCCTCGCGCTGCTGCCGAAGGAGCGCCAGAGCCTGCTGTTCTCGGCGACCTTCTCGGACGAGATCAAGAAGCTCGCCGACAACATGCTGCGGTCGCCGCAACTGATCGAGGTCGCGCGGCGCAACCAGGTTTCCGAAACCATCACCCACCGCGTCCATCCGGTGGCGTCCGATCGCAAGCGCTACCTGCTGCTGAAGCTGCTCGAAGACCCGTCGATGACCCAGGTGCTGGTCTTCGTCGGCACCAAGTTCGGCACCGCGCGGCTCGCCTCGTGGCTTACGCGCCAGGGCGTCAGCGCCGACGCCATCCACGGCGACAAGAGCCAGCAGCAGCGCACCGAGGCGCTCGAAGGCTTCAAGAGCGGCAAGACCCGCGTGCTGGTCGCCACCGACGTCGCCGCGCGCGGCCTCGACATCGACGACCTGCCGCACGTCATCAACTACGAGCTGCCGCACGTCGCCGAAGACTATGTGCACCGCATCGGCCGCACCGGCCGCGCCGGCAAGCACGGCGACGCCACTTCACTGGTCGCCCCCGAGGAAAAGCCGCGCCTGGTCGATATCGAGAAGCTGACCAAGTTCAAGATCGAGCAGGTCGTGGTGCCGGGCTTCGAACCGGGCTCCAGCGGCCCAACCGAGGCTTCCGAGCGTGAAGCCCGCGGCCGCGGCCATGGCCATTCGCATCGCGAGCGCGAACGCGAGCGGCGCGGTCCGAAGAGCGAGGTGCGGCTGCCGCCCCCCGCCGCCCACGTGCCGGTTGCCGCCGACGGCTTCGATGCCAGCAAGCCCTACGAGCCGAAGCCTGCCAATGGCACCGAAACCGCTGGCAAGCCTCCGGCGCCGCCCAAGCGTCCGGTGCGCCCGGTGGCGGCGCTGCTCGGCGGACTCGGCAAGAAGCCCTAACGCGACGGGCCGCGCGCCCATGGAAATCGTCATCGACGTCATCCTGCGCGCAGGACGCTCCGCCGTGGAGCTGTCGCTGTTCGTCTTGCTGCCGGTGATGATCGTCATGCTCTCGCTGATGCGCCTGCTCGAGGCGCGCGGCGCGCTCGATTGGCTGGTGGCCCGCATCACGCCGCTGCTGCGGCCTGTCGGCCTTACCGGCCTGGGTGTCTTCGCCGCGGTTCAGGTGAGCTTCGTCAGCTTCGCCGCGCCGGTGGCGACACTCACCATGATGGAGCAGCGCGGCTGCTCGGAACGCCATCTCGCCGCGACGCTGGCAATGGTGATGGCGATGGCCCAGGCCAACGCCGCCTTCCCGCTCACCGCCCTCGGGCTGAACTACCCGCCGCTGCTGGCCTTGTCGATGCTCGGCGGACTCGTCGCTGCAGCCGCCGCCTACCACCTCTTCGGACGAAAGCTGTCCGCCGCCGAGCTGCCGCTCGACGAGACGCTGCACCACCCGGTCGCCGCCGACGCCAAAGGCGTGCTCGACACCATCAACCGCGCCGGCGCCGAAGCCTTCAAGATCGCCGTCGGCGCCATCCCGATGCTCGTACTGTCGCTGGTCGCCGTCACCGCACTGCGCGCCGGCGGCGCCATCGACGGCCTGACGCGGCTGCTGGCGGCCCCGATGGCGGCGCTGCAATTGGACACTGCGCTGATCCTGCCGACCCTGACCAAGTACCTCGCGGGCGGCACGGCGATGCTGGGCGTGGCCGACGAGATGCTGCGCCAGCATCAGATGAGCGTGGCGCTGCTCAACAGCAGCGCCGGCTTCCTGATCCACCCGCTGGACATTCCCGGCGTCGCGGTGCTGATCTCCTCGGGGCGCCGCGTCGCCTCGGTGTGGAAGCCGGCGGCGCTCGGCGCTGCCGTCGGCATCGCGCTGCGTGCGGCCGGGCACGCGCTGCTGGTCTAGCTAGCGCCTCGCCGCAGCGGATACGTCGACGCCGCCGCACCCGATCAGCAGGGCACCGGCGCACGACGTATCGGGACTGCCCGCCCGGCGCGAGGCTTCCGCCAGGTATCTGGCCGCGGCATCGGGGAAGCCGAGCCGCTCGGCCGCGATGCCCAGGTAATACCAGGCGAGATCGATGCCATAGCCGATCTTCATGGTATCGAGGGCCAGTTCGCGCCACGCGGCGCGGGCGTACGATTCGCGCAATCCGGACTGCTTGAGCGCGAACTCCCCGGCACAACCGTCGCAGCGCAGTGCAGCCTCGCCGTTGCGGAACTTCTCGAAAGCCTCGGAATAGAAGTAGAGCCGTTCGCCCGCCGTGGGCGCGGCAAGGGGCGCCTCGCCGGCAAGCGCCGGCGCCTCGACTGCCCGCTCGTTGGCCGGCTGCCCGCGAGCGGTGTACGCCGGCACGGCACGGGTTCGCGCCGACGGATCGTAGAGCTCGCGCATCGGCGCTTCCAGGGCCGCGAGGTTCTCGATGCGCTTCGGCGGCGCCGGGTGGGTGCTGAGGAAGTCGAAGCGCGACTTGCTGCCGTTCTCCTTCATCATTTTTTCCCAAAGCGTCACGGCGGCATGGGGATCGTAGCCGGCGCGCGCCGCGAGTTCGATGCCGAGGCGATCGGCCTCCTCCTCGGCCGTGCGGCTATTGGGCAGGTTGATGAAGGCCAGCGCCGCCAGTTCCGCCGCATTGACGACGGCCCGCTGGTTGCGGCTGTCGCGGCTGGCTGCCGCGCCGACCGCCGCCACTGCGATGCTCGACGCGATCTGGACCGACATCTTCTCGGCACCGTGATTGGCGAGCGCATGCGAGATCTCGTGCCCCATCACTTGGGCGAGCTCGTCGTCGCTCGGCTCGATCTTCTCGACCAAGCCGGTATAGAGCCCCATCTTGCCGCCGGGCATGCAGAACGCGTTGACCGTCTTCGGCTCGTCGATGACCTTGATCGTCCAACTCCAGTTGCGCGTTTCGGGACGGTAACGGATCGCCTGCGCCACCAGCCGGTCGGTGATGTCGCCGACGCGCTGGTTGAGCGCCTCGTCCCCGCTGATCTTGCCGCCCTTCTCGAGCGAGCCGATCATGCCCTGGTAGGCGGATGCGGACTGCGCGATGGCCGCCTGCTCGGAGACGATCATGAATTGGCTGCGGCCCGTCATGGTGTTGGTCGCGCAGCCCGTCGCGATGATCGGCGCCAGGCAGCAGGCGGCGAGCCTGAGCATGCCTCCCGGTGTCATTGCCCGTATCGCCGCAGCGGCGTCTTCCCGCTCGGCATGCCTGCCGGGCATGGGCCGATGCGCGTTCCCGTCAACGACTGCTTGATGGTCATGGCGTAGGGCTGCGCGGTCTTGATGAGCAGCGCGCTCGACAATTCGCGGCCGCCGAACTCCATGATGCCTTCGCCGGCCGAACGCATGGGTCCCTGCTCGCAGGCAACCTTCCAGCGCATGCGGCGGCGGCTGATCTGGACATCCGAGACGACGCAGGGGGAGTTCGGCGGCACGGCGAGGCGCGCCACGGTATCCGGGCGCAGGCACAGGTCCTGGCGCAGCGGGCCCGTCTCCGGTCCCTTGCCGGGTATCTCCATCTGCACGTCGAGCCGCCACAGACCTTCCTCGAGATCGACATCCGGGGCGGCCGCCGCGGCGACGCTCGCCCATGCGGCGCAAAGCAGTGCGATGCGGCGGATCATTTGTCGAAGCGCGCCGGACTCTGCATGCGCACTACCGCCTCGGCAGTAATCGGAATGCGGTATCCGCCGATACCCCAATCGAGCCCGGGGATGGTTGCGCCGGACAGGGCGTTCGAGATGTCATCGAGCGCCGTCGAGAGGAAGCCGAGGTCGACGCCGATCTGCGAGGCCGCATCGGTGATCGAATCGACCTTCGAACCGAACCTGTCCTTGAGCTGGCTGCAGTCGTTCGGCGTGGTCGCGGTCGCCGTCGATTCCGCGAACCATTCGTTGGCGAGGTTCTCCGTACCCTTGATGCCGTTGACCAGCGAGTAGATGGTGACGTTGGCGAGCGGCACGATCAGCTTGGCGCAGTACGTGACGCGGATCTTCATCAGGTTGGCATCCTGGATGCTGATGCCCGACTTACTGCCTGCCGATGTCGGGCGGTAGGTGAGGTTGTCGTTGGGAATGACTTTCTTCTTCTTCGGATTGCTGGTGTCCTCCGGATCGTCCACCGCGAAGTCCGTGGCCGCATCCGCGGTCGGATTCACGACCGTCACCTTCATGGTGAGCGGATTGAAGACCTCGATCATCGCAATCGCCCGGCCCTTGAGCATCGAACCCATGTCCGGCCCGAAGGTGAACAACGGCGTCATGCCGGCCGCGATGCCGTCCTTGATCGACGTGGTCGAGGCGTTCTTGAGCGCACCCTGGCGGGCGCCGACGAAGGTGGCGTAGTTCAGCGTGCTCTTGATGCGATAGAGCAGCGCGAACTGGATGGCGCCGAGCACCAGCAGCAGCAGCGTCGGCAGCAGGATCAGGTATTCGACGAGGGCTTGTCCACGGCCGCTTCGGCGCAGTCGCATCTCAGTCGCTCCTTTGCGGCCGCCGAAACATGAACCCCTTGGCTTTCGACCGCCGTGGGCGACGGGGGATCGTCGCCGCTCCGTGTCCCCCGGCCCGGATGAAACAAAAGCCCGGGCCTCCTCCTTTACCTGCGCGTCGACGATCCCCCGCCACCCGCGGCTTGATGCTGTTGCCGTTGGTCTCGGGTAGCTGCCAGCGTTCCTGGGCCGATGGGGTGCCCTGTTTCGCGTAGGTAAAGGAGGAGGCGGACGCTCTATCGCTCTTGTCCGCCGGAGGACACGAAGCGAAACAGGGCACCCCGTCGGCCCACTCAGAAAAACTCATCCTAGTAACTCCCCGTCGCCATCCGCGGATCCGGATGCCGCGGCTGGTCTTCCAGCAGCGGCAGCTTGGCCAGCTGCTCGAGGTTCTCGTCGATCTGCCCGGCCAGCGGGGTCTTCTCCTTGCTGCATGCCTGCGCCTGCACCAGGGCCGCCATCGCCTGGCGCAGCCGCACCACCGCCAGGTTGTTCCAGGCGCGCGGGTCCGTGTTGTTGAGGATCAGCGCGCGCTGGTAGGCGGCGGAAGCCTCGTCGGGCCGGTTGTTGCGCGCGTAGAGATTGCCGAGGCGCAGCCACGTCTCGGCATCGTTCGGCATGCGGCGGGCGAGGCTCCGATAGAGCACCTCAGCCTTGGCCGCCTCGCCGCTCTCGTAGGCGAGCTCGGCCTCGCGGTTGAGCGAGGCCAGGTCCGGCTCGCTGTCGATCGTGCGCAGCGCGCCGCTGACGAGGCTGGTGCCGCAACCGGACAGCAGGGCGGCGAGCGCCGCCGCGACGATCGTTCTCTTCATGCCCTCGCCTCCCGCCAGGTCAGGTAGTCGCCGTCGCCGAGCCCCGCTTGCGCCAGCTGCCCGGCCGCCGTCTCCAGCGTGGCTCGTGCGCCCGCGCAGCCGGCCAGCCGCAGCGGCGGCAGCGCGCGCACCAGCTTGCGCAGCCGCGCGTCGCCGCCGACGAAGGCGAGGTCGATCGGGTAGCCCATGCCGAAGGTGTGCACCGAGCCGCAAGGCTCGATCCACAGCCCCTCGCCGGCGGCCAGCGGCGGACGACCGAGCAGACCGCGGGCGCGTTCCCAGGCGCTCTCCGCACGCCATACGCGCGGCAGCACGCAGCGCTCGCCGACGAACAACATGCCGAGCTTCACAGGATCCCCGAGTTGAGGAACTTCATGGCGATCGGGAAGCCGAGCACGATGAACGTCACCGGGAAGATGAACATCATCAGCGGCCCGATCAGCTTGACCGGCGCCTCCATGGCCAGCTTCTCGGCGCGCTGGAAGCGCTCGGTGCGCCGCTGCTCGGCCTGGGTGCGCAGCGCGGAACCGAGCCGTGCGCCCATGCGCTCGGCCTGGATCACAGTGCCGACGAAGCTGGTGATCTCCGGCATGCGCAGGCGTCCCTCCATGCGCCGCAGCGCCTCTGCGCGCGACAGCCCCGAGCGCAGGTCGCGCATGACCAGGAAGAACTCGTGGCGCAGCGGACCGCGCGGACCCTTCTCCATCGCCTGGCCGATGGCGCCGGTCAGGTTGAGGCCCGCCTCGACCGCCATGGTGACGAAGTCGAGATAGACCGGCAGCGTGCGCTGCACCGCCTTGACGCGGCGCTGCTGCACGTCGTTCAGCCAGATGCGCGGGAAGAAGAAGCCGAGCAGGACGGCGCCGACCATCAGCTGCGGAGAGCCGCCGTCGGTGAGCGCCGACAGGTAGAGCACCGCGGCGAAGACGCCGATCACCGAGAGGATGCGAATGGCGAAGAACTGCTCGGCGTTCATCAGGTAGCCGACGCCGGTCTGCTGCAGCCGCGAGTGCGTGCGTTCCAGCGCGGCAGTCGGCAGGAAGGCGCAGACGTGGAACTCGAGGAAGCGCACCAGCGGCCAGACCAGGCGCAGCAGCGGCGGCAGCGGGTCCATGTATTCGCGGTCCTCGCCCGGCACCTCGCTCTTCAGGCGCCCGACGGAATAAAGCAGCAGCAGCACGGCGGCGCCGAACAGCAATCCGATCAACAGCGGCAGGAAGTCTTCCATGGTCAGACGTCGATGTTCACGATCTTGCGGATGAAGAAGTAGCCGAGCGCTTCCATCACGCCGATGACGGCGAGGACGACCCAGCCAATCCAGGTGGTGAAGAGGGGCCCCATCGCCTCGGGCTCCATCTTGTAGAGCACCAGCATGAGGAACAGCGGCAGCCCGGTCATCACCACGCCCTGGATCTTGCCCTGCGCCGTCAGGCTCTTGATCTTGCCTTCCATGACGTGCTTCTTGCGCAGCGTGTCGGCGATGGATTCCAGGATGTCGGCGAGGTTGCCGCCGACCTCGCGCGAGATGCGCAGCGCCGAGACCACCATGATGAAATCCTGCACCGGCAGGCGCGTCTCCATATGGCGCAGCGCGGTGTCGAAGTCGACGCCGACACGCAGTTCGCGCAGCAGCAGCTCGAACTCCTGGCTCACCGGCGGCTTCGATTCGGCCACCATCGACTCGAGCGCGACGTTGAGGCCGGCGCCGGCGCGCAGGCTCCCCGACACCATCAGCATGGCGTCCGGCAGCTGGTGCTCGAAGGTCTCGAAGCGGCGCTTGCGCATGAAGCCGACCATCCACTTCGGCAGCACGATCAGGCCGATCGCCGCGGCGATCGGTATCACCGGGTTGCCGAAGAACAGCCAGAGCAGCGGCGGCAGAACGAACAGGGCGCCGACGTTCCAGTAGAACATGCGCGTCGGGTCGATGAAGATGAACATGTCCTCGAGGCTCGCCGCCGCCTCGTTCCGGATGGTGTCGCGCTGGCGCTGCAGCAGCCGGGCGACCATCTCCCAGACGGTCCAGCCGATCACGATTGCCGCGATGGCGATGACGCCGACCACCAGCGTGACGTTCATCAGAGCTCCCGGTCCTTCTGGAAGATCGACAGGTCGACCTCGATGCCGCGCTCCTGCAGGCTGCGGTAGAGCTCGGGAATCGCGCCGGTCGCGACGAACTTGCCGCGGATCTTGCCGTCCGGCCCGTAGCCTTCCATCTTGAACAGGAAGATGTCCTGCAGCTGGATCATCTCGCCCTCCATGCCCGTGATTTCGGTCACGTGCGTGACGCGGCGCGAACCGTCGGGGAAGCGGCTCTGCTGGATGATGATGTCCACCGCCGACGCGATCTGCTCGCGGATGGCGCGCACCGGCAGCTCCAGCCCCGACATCAGCGTCATCACCTCGAGGCGCGCCAGGCAGTCGCGCGGGGTGTTGGCGTGCGCCGTGGTCATCGAGCCGTCGTGGCCGGTGTTCATCGCCTGCAGCATGTCGAGCGCCTCGCCGCCGCGGCATTCGCCGACGACGATGCGGTCGGGCCGCATGCGCAGGCAGTTCTTCACCAGGTCGCGGATGGTCACCGCGCCCTTGCCCTCGACGTTGGGGGGCCGCGACTCGAGCGAGACCACGTGCGGCTGGCCGAGCTGCAGTTCCGCCGCGTCTTCCACGGTGATGATGCGGTCGTCGTCGGGGATGTAGTTCGACAGCACGTTGAGCAGCGTCGTCTTGCCCGAGCCGGTGCCCCCGGAGATCACGATGTTGGCGGCATGATGCACCGCCGCGTGCATGAACTCCATGATCTCCCGCGTGACCGAGCCGAACTTGATGAGGTCGGCGTCCACCAGCTTGGTCTTGGAGAACTTGCGGATGGTGATGTTGGCGCCCTTCAGCGCAAGCGGCGGGATCACGGCATTCACGCGCGAGCCGTCCTTGAGGCGAGCGTCGACCATCGGCGAAGATTCGTCGATGCGCCGCCCGAGCGGCGCGACGATGCGCTCGATCGCCGATACGACCGCCTTCTCCCCGGAGAAGGTGATGTCCGACAGCGTCAGCTTGCCGCCTTTCTCGACGTAGATCTGGTCGTAGCGGTTAACCATGATTTCCGTGATCTTCGGGTCCGCCAGCAGTTCCTCCAGCGGCCCGAGGCCGACCGCCTCGTCGAGCACGGCCTTGGCGACGCGCGTCTTGTCGACGCCCGGCGGCAGATTCGGCTCCGCCGCGATGATCTCGTTGATAAGCGTTGCGGTGGTCGAGCGCAGTTCGTCCTCGCTCATGCGGCTGACGTCGACGCGGCGCAGGTCCATGGTCTGGATCAGCTTCTTCTGCACCAGGTCGCGCGCTTCGGACAGCTTGTCGCGCTGGGCCTTGTCGAGCGGCGCGGAT
>DASVZI010000053.1:0-10329 GCA_036391735.1 Rhodocyclaceae bacterium | reverse complement strand
GCGCCGCCGCCCGCTGCGCCGGCTCCCGTGCCGCGCACCCTGTCGGCGGCAATCGCCGCGGCGCCCGAGGGCGCCGATGCCCTGCCCTGCGCCCAGCCGCTGCCCGACGATCGCGAAGCGCTCGCCCCCGGGGACAAGTCGATCCTCATCATCGAGGACGACCTCGCCTTCGCCAAGATCCTGCAGAGCATGGCGAAGGAGCGCGGCTTTGCCACCCTGGTCGCCGCCGACGGCGAATCCGGCATCGCGCTGGCCGGCCGCTTCCAGCCCAGCGCGATCGTGCTCGACGTCATGCTGCCGCACATCGACGGCTGGGGCGTCATGCGCAGCCTCAAGGACAATCCGCGCACCCGCCACATCCCGGTGCATTTCATCACCTGCATGGAAGACCGCCAGAAGGCCATGGCGATGGGCGCCATCGGCTTCGCCACCAAGCCGGTCAGCGTCGAGCAGCTGACCGGCGTGCTGCAGTCGATCGAGGGTTCGCTGGCGAAGTCGGTGCGCCGCCTGCTGATCGTCGAGGACGACCGCGCGCAGGCGGACAGCATGGTGGCGCTGCTCGGCGAGGGCGGCGTCGAGATCAAGGTCGCCGCCACCGGCAAGGAGGCGATCGGCCTGCTCGCCGCGCAACCCTTCGATTGCCTGGTGCTCGACCTCGGCCTGACCGACATGTCCGGCTTCGAACTGCTCGAGTACATCCAGAACCTGGACGGCGCCCGCCGCATCCCGGTCATCATCCACTCGGGCCGCGAGCTGTCCCACGACGACGAGCGCAGGCTGCGCCGCTACGCCGAGAGCATCATCATCAAAGGCGCCAAGAGCCCCGAGCGCCTGCTCAACGAGGTGACGCTGTTCCTCCACCTGGTGGAGAGCAACCTCAACCCGAGCAAGCAGCGCATGATCCGCACCGCCATCGACAAGGAGGCCCAACTGGAAGGCCGCAAGGTGCTGCTGGTGGACGACGACATGCGCAACGTATTCTCGCTGTCCTCGGTGCTGGCCGAGAAGAACATGGTGGTGATCGAGGCCGAGAACGGCAGGGAGGCGCTGGCGCGGCTCGACGAGCACGATGACATCGGCATCGTGCTGATGGATATCATGATGCCGGAGATGGACGGCTACGCGGCGATGCGCGAGATCCGCAAGAACCCGCGCTTCGTGAATATCCCGATCATCGCCATGACCGCCAAGGCGCTCAAGGGCGACCACGAGAAGTGCATGGCGGCGGGGGCCAGCGACTACATCTCCAAGCCGTTGGATGTGGACAAGCTGCTGTCGCTGATTCGGGTTTGGATTTTCCAGCACGGATGAAAGCCGACTATCAATACGGCGTTCGGTCCGGCAGGCTGCCCTGCTTCGCTCCGTGTCCCCCGGCGGACAAGAGCGATACGGCGTCCGCCTCCTCCTTTACCTGCGCGAAGCAGGGCACCCCACCGGCCCAGGAACCGTTGCAGCCGAGCCGGAAAACCAATCAGCCGAGGGTGGCGGGGGAGTGCCGACGCGTAGGTAAAGGAGGAGGCCCGAGCCTTTGCCTCATTCGGGCCGGGGGACACGAAGCGTCGGCACTCCCCCGTCGCCCTCGGCGGGTCGCCAGCCAAATGAGAGCATCCCAGGCCGTCCGTCAAGTCTTGTAACGTCGCCCCGGCGCCGGTAGAGTTCGCGCCCTTCGCGTTTTCTCCGTATCGCCATGCTGCCTCCCATCGAACACCGCATCGCCGCCGAACTCGGCGTCCGTCCCCCGCAGGTCGTTGCCGCCGTCCAGCTGCTCGACGAAGGCGCCACCGTGCCGTTCATCGCCCGCTACCGCAAGGAAGTCACCGGCGAACTGGACGACATCCAGCTGCGGCTGCTCGAGGAGCGGCTGGTCTACCTGCGCGAACTCGAGGATCGCCGCGCCGCGGTGCTCGCCTCCATCGAGGAACAGGGCAAGCTGACGCCGGAACTGAAGGCCGAGATCGAGAACGCCGAGACCAAGCAGGGCCTCGAGGACCTTTACCTGCCCTACAAGCCCAAGCGCCGCACCAAGGCGCAGATCGCCCGCGAGGCCGGGCTGGAGCCGCTCGCGGATGCGCTCATGGCCGACCCGACGCTGTCGCCGGAGGCCGAGGCGGCGAAGTACGTGAATCCCGAGAAGGAGCCGCCGGAGAAGCATGTTCCCGACGTCAAGGCGGCGCTGGACGGTGCGCGCCAGATCCTCATGGAGCGCTTCTCGGAGGATGCGCACCTGCTCGCCAAGCTGCGCGACTACCTGCATGAGCATGGCCTGCTGACTTCGAAAGTGGTCGAGGGCAAGGAAGCCGCCGGCGAGAAATTCCGCGACTGGTTCGATTTCCGCGAGGCCATCAAGGACGTGCCGTCGCACCGCGCCCTGGCGATGTTCCGCGGCCGCAACGAGGACGTGCTCAGGCTGTCGCTCAAGGCCGCGCAAGAGCTGGAGGACCCGCCCCGCAACTCGCCCTGCGAGGCAATGGTGGCGAAGCATTTCGGCATCGAGGACCAGGGCCGCGCGGCAGACAAGTGGCTGCTCGACTCCGCCCGCTGGGCCTGGATGGTGAAGCTGTCGTTGCACCTCGAGCTCGAGCTGATGAACGAGTTGCGCGAGCGCGCCGAGGAGGAAGCGATCAAGGTGTTCGCGCGCAACCTGCATGACCTGCTGCTCGCCGCGCCGGCCGGCCCGCGCGCCACCATCGGCCTCGACCCCGGCCTGCGCACCGGCGTCAAGGTCGCGGTGATCGACAAGACCGGCAAGCTCGTCGACACCGCGACCATCTATCCGCACGAGCCGCGCCGCGACTGGGAAGGCGCGCTGGCGACGGTGCGCCACCTGGCGCAGAAGCATGGGGCCGAACTCGTCGCGATCGGCAACGGCACAGCCAGCCGCGAGACCGATAAGCTGGCCGGCGACCTCATCAAGCGCCATCCGGAACTGAAGCTCGCGAAGATCGTGGTGTCCGAAGCGGGCGCATCGGTGTACTCGGCCTCGGAACTGGCTTCGAAGGAATTCCCCGACATCGACGTCAGCTTGCGCGGCGCCGTGTCGATCGCCCGGCGGCTGCAGGACCCGCTCGCCGAACTCGTCAAGATCGATCCGAAGAGCATCGGCGTCGGCCAGTACCAGCACGACGTCAATCAGGGCCGCCTGGCGAAGATGCTCGATGCCGTCGTCGAGGATTGCGTGAACTCCGTCGGCGTCGACGTGAACACAGCCTCGGTGCCGTTGCTGACCCGCATCTCGGGCCTCAATTCGACGCTCGCGGCCAACATCGTTTCCTACCGCGACCAGCACGGCGCCTTCGCCAGCCGCGATCAGCTCCAGCAGGTGCCGCGCCTGGGCGAGAAGACCTTCGAGCAGGCCGCCGGCTTCCTGCGCATCAACGGCGGCGAGAACCCGCTCGACGCCTCGGCGGTGCACCCGGAGTCCTACCCGGTGGTCGAACGCATCCTTTCGGACATCAAGAAGGGCATCCGCGAGGTGATCGGCAACGGCGGCACCCTGCGCGCGGTCAAGGCCGAGAAGTACACCGACGAGAAATTCGGCCTGCCGACGGTGCAGGACATCCTCAAGGAACTGGAGAAGCCGGGCCGCGATCCTCGGCCGGAGTTCAAGACCGCCTCGTTCCGCGAGGGCGTCGAGGACCTCAAGGACCTCGAACCCGGCATGCAGCTCGAGGGCGTCGTCACCAACGTCACCAACTTCGGCGCCTTCGTCGACATCGGCGTGCACCAGGACGGGCTCGTACACGTCTCCGCGCTGTCGAACAAGTTCGTCAAGGACCCGCACAGCGTGGTCAAGGCGGGCGATGTGGTGAAGGTCAAGGTGCTCGAGGTCGATGTGGCGCGCAAGCGCATCGCGCTGACCATGCGGCTCAGCGACGAGGCGAAGCCGGCGCAGGACCGCGGCGCGCCGGCCGGCCGCCGCAATGTCCCGCCGCCACGGCGCGAGGCACCGCCCGCCAACAATGCCATGGCGGCGGCCTTCGCAAAGCTGAAGCGCTAGACCAGGCCCGACGCGATGTTGATCGTCAGCGCGATCAGCATGGTGTTGAAGAAGAAGGCGAGCACGCAGTGCACCAGCCCGGTTCGGCGCATCGCCGAGCTGGTGAGATTGACGTCGCCGGTCTGCCCCGAAGTGCCGATGACGGCCGAGAAGTAGACGAAGTCCCAGTAGTCGGGCTGTGCGGTGCCCGGAAAGGCGAGGCCGCCGTCGCCGCCGCGGCCTTCCGAGGTGTAGTAGTCGTGGGCATAGTGCAGGGCGAACATCACCTGCGTGAAAAGCCAGCTCGAGAAGATGGTGAGGCCGGCGAGCGCGATGTGCGCGAAGCGTTCCGGCCCATGCATGTCCCTGGCCACCGCGAGTTCCACCACGATCGCGCCGAGGCAGGCGAACGCCGCGACGATGACCATCGCGAGAATGACGAAGCGGCCCTCGTCCTCGCGGGAGGCCCGCAGACGCATACGCTCATGGGTCGAACGGACGATCATGTGCCAGGCGAGCAGCAGGTAGAGGCAGGCGCCGGCGTTCCAGCCGACGACCAGGCGCGTGAGCCCGTGCGGCGCCAGCGCGGTCGGCTCGAACGCGGCCGCCGCGATGCCCACAAGGGCACTGCCGAAAAGGCGGGGCCGGGCAGCGAAGAAGCGCGCGATCCTGGCGGCGGGGGACGACGGCGGAACCCTCACCGCCGCCGCCGATCCATGTTAGCTTGAGGGCCTGAAACCATCGGAGGTATCCCATGCGACTCGTCACCAATATCGTAGCCGCAGAAGAGGACGAAGCGGAAGCCGTCGCCATGTCGGACCGTCCGGTCGACGAATGGACCGGCCTGGAGGCGCGCGACCTCGATTCGGCGAAACTGGCGACCCTGCACTGCCTGCTCAGCGACGACGACTTCGAGGAGGCCCTGGCCTCCTACGAGCCGATGTTCGACACTTTCGACGAGGACGGCGCGCTGGTGGTGAGGATTCCCGAAACCGTGGCCGAGCGGCTCGCCGTGCTCGAGGAAGAGGCGCTCGAGCAGGTCGGCGAGGAACTCGCCGCGACCGAGGAGTTCGAGCTCGACGGCTGGACGGTGGAAGATGCCCAGGCGCTGCTGGTCGGCCTGGGAGATCTGGCGCGCCTGGCGGACTCCCAGGGGCAGGTCATGTACGCCTGGATGGTGCCGCTCGCCTCCTGAGCGCGGCGGCCGTGCGCGGCGACGCCACGGCGCGGCCTTCGGAGAGCAGCCAGGTCCGGAACGCCGCCACGGCCGGTCGGCGGCCGACGACTTCCGGCATCACCAGGAAATAGGCGTAGGAGGACGGCAGCGCGAGTTCGAAGGGCACGACCAGCCGTCCAGCGGCAACATCAGCCTCGATGAGCGGCCGCATCGCCAGGGCGACCCCCTGGCCATCCAGCGCCGCTTCCACGGCCAGCACGGCATTGGAGAAGCGCGGGCCGCGCTGCGTGTCGACCGTTCCCTTGCGCACACCTGCGAGGCGCAGCCAGCGGTCCCAGTCGCTCTGGCCGCCATCGCTTGCGACGGTCTCGTCGTGCAGCAGCACGTGATGGCGCAGGTCCTCCGGCGTCGCCAGGGGCCGCTTCGCGCTCGCCAGGCGGCGGCTGCACACCGGCACGCGCTCGGGGGCGAAGATCCGGTCCACGTGGAAGCCCGGGTAGTCGCCGAGACCGAAGCGGATGGCCACCTCGCTGCCGGCATCGCGCGGATCGAACATGCCGTCGCCGAACAGGGGCGTCTCGCCGCGCCGATCCACGCTGTCGGGACTGCTGGCCAGGCGCAGTTCGACATCCGGATGGACGGCGCCGAAGCGCGACAGGCGCGGCACCAGCCAGCGCGAGGCGAACGACGGCGGCGCGGTGACGGTCAGCCCGCCGTCGTCCGAACGCCGCGTCGTCGCGACCGCGGCGGCCAGGCATTCGAAGCCTTCGCGCAGCTTCGGCAGCATCGCCGCGCCCTGCGGGGTCATTTCCAGCGCCCGGGTCAGGCGTCGGAACAGGGGAACGCCCAGGTAGTCCTCGAGCGCCTTGATCTGCTGGCTCACGGCGGCCGGCGTCACGTGCAGTTCCTCCGCTGCCTTCTTGAAGCTCAGGTGGCGCGCGGCGGACTCCAGCGCGCGCAGGGCGGCCAGCGGGGGCAGGCGGTAGGTCATGCGTCCGTACTTTGATTAAGTTTTTCTTACGCGTCGCATCATAAAGTGTCGTTTGTGCGGAAGCAATCGCCTCGTTATCGTTGCGCCCAGACCGTTGCGTTGTCGCGGTCGCCCACCGTCATCGAGAAGGATTCTCCGAAATGAAGCGTTCCCTGTTCGTCACCGCCCTCGTCGCCCTCGCCATCTCGGCTTGCAGCCAGAAGAGCAACGAGGCCGCGCCGCCGGTCGTGCCGCCCGTCGCCGCCCCGGCCCCCGCCCCGACCGCCGTCACCCCGGCCGACGCCCCCGCGCCCGCCGCCGCCGACGCCGCCAAGCCGGCCGACACCGCCGCCGCTCCCGAGCAGAAGTAAGCGGATCGCGACAGAACCGAAGCATCGCCCGCCGCGCAGGAGCAGCGCCGGGCGCAGCAAGAACGCCGCCCCTCTCCTCCTCCGGAACCTTTGTCATGCGTGGTTCTGGATTTTGAGCCCGCCTCGTGCGGGCTCTTTTTTGGCCTGGCGGCAAAACCTGGAGACAAGATGACTCAAGCATCGCGCATTCACTGCGCCGCGCTGCGCAGCCGCGTCATGTCGGCGGACGAAGCCGCCGCGCTGATCCCTTCCGGCGTCAACGTCGGCATGAGCGGCTTTACGGGCGCCGGCTATCCGAAGGCGGTCCCCTCGGCGCTCGCCAAGCGCATCATGGACGCCAACCTGCACGGCAAGCGCTTCAAGATCGGCGTATGGACCGGCGCCTCGACCGCGCCCGACCTCGACGGCGCCCTCGCCATGGTGGACGGCGTCGAGATGCGCCTGCCCTACCAGTCCGATCCGACCTGCCGCAAGCGCATCAACGCAGGCGAGATGGAATACCTCGACATCCATTTGTCGCACGTCGCCCAGTTCGTCTGGTCCGGGTTCCTCGGCAAGCTGGACGTCGCGGTGGTCGAGGCCACCGCCATCCTCGAGGACGGCCGGCTGGTGCCTTCCTCTTCGGTCGGCAACAACAAGACATGGCTCGAACAGGCCGACAAGGTCATCGTCGAGGTGAACTCCTGGCAGAGCGAGAACCTCGACGGCATGCACGACATCTACTACGGCACGCAATTGCCGCCGCGCCGCCGGCCGATCCCGCTCGTCCACCCGGCCGACCGCATCGGCGACCCCTACCTGCAGTGCAATCCGGACAAGATCATCGCCGTGGTCGAGACCCACGCGCCGGACCGCAATTCGGCGTTCACCGCGCCCGACGACACCTCGCGCAAGATCGCGCGCCACATCCTCGACTTCTTCGAGCACGAAGTGCGCAAGGGACGCATGCCGCCCGACCTGCTGCCGCTGCAGTCCGGCGTCGGCAACATCGCCAACGCCGTGCTCGACGGGCTCAACCAGGGGCCATTCGAGAACCTCACCGCCTACACCGAAGTGCTGCAGGACGGCATGCTGGAAATGCTGAAGTCGGGCCGCCTCAGCTGCGTCTCGGCCACCGCCTTCTCGCTGTCGAGCGCCGCGCTGTCCGAACTCAACGGCGACCTGGAGCGCTTCAAGCACCAGATCATCCTGCGCCCGCAGGAAATCTCGAACCATCCGGAGGTGATCCGCCGCCTCGGCGTCATCGCCATGAACGGCATCATCGAGGCCGACATCTACGGCAACGTGAACTCGACCCATGTGATGGGTACCAAGATCATGAACGGCATCGGCGGCTCGGGCGACTTCGCGCGCAATGCCTACGTCTCGATCTTCATGACGCCGTCGCAGGCCAAGGGTGGCGAAATCTCCTGCATCGTGCCGATGACGCCGCACGTCGACCACACCGAGCACGACGTCCAGATCATCGTCACCGAGCAGGGCCTGGCTGACCTGCGCGGCCTGTCGCCGAAGCAGCGCGCCCGCGCCATCATCGACAACTGCGCCCATCCGCATTTCCGCCCGGCGCTCAACGACTATTACCGCCGCGCCCTCGATCATTCGGCCGGCAAGCAGACGCCGCATCTGCTGGAGGAAGCCTTGAGCTGGCATCTGCGCTACCTGCGCGGCGGCTCCATGTAGCGGTCATGATGGCCTGCTGCCTATACTCGGCTCATGAGATTCGTTGCCTGCCTCATGGTCGCCGGGCTGGCCGGCTGCACCGGCCCGGGAGGTGTCGTCCCGGGCCCATCGGCCCTCGCGGACGTCGAACGTACGATGGGCGCGCCCGCGCTCAGTTGGCGCGCGCCGGACGGTTCCGTCCGGCTTGCCTATCCGCGCGGCCCGATGGGATACCAGACGTGGATGGTGCTGGCTGATCCGGCCGGCAGCGTGGTACGCATCGAGAACGTCCTCGACGACAACCACTTCGCCGAAATACGGCCGGGCATGAGCAAGGACGACGTACTCGCGGTGCTGGGCCCACCGCAGCCGGCGTGGACCCGGTATTTCCCGGCGCGTGACGAACTGGCCTGGGAGTGGCGCTACTGCGATGATTGGCACGCGGCGTCCCGCTTCGACGTGTTGTTCGATGCGACCCTGGGCACCGTGCGCTCGACGTTGCGCGTGCGCGAAGAGTGCCGGGATGGCGCCTGCTTCTGCGCACGCTGAAAATGGAAAAGCCCGTTCGGTTGCCGGACGGGCTTTTCGCGATCGCTGTTGCCGGATTTGTTGCGCGCCCGCAAGCGATTCCTCAATCGGCGCTGCCATTTCGGCATGGGGCCCGCAGCCCCTCTTGTAGTGATCCTAACTTTGAGTTCCTACGCGTTCCCCTTACTCAGCGCTAGGTTCCTCCTCGGAATGCCTTCAAGTCGAACGCGATTCCAGCATAGGCAAACCCATGATCCATGTCAATCACGGATGAACGCCGGCGAAGGCGGGCAGGTAAAATTGCGGCATCGCAGGACGCTCTTCGCCGCAGACAAGCTATGACCGAAAACTCCAACGAACAGGCCACGCCCGGCTGCCGCCTCTACGGCATCCGCAATTGCGACACCATGAAGAAGGCGCTCGCATGGTGCGATGCACACGACATCGCCTACGAGTTCCACGACTACAAGAAGCTGGGCGTGCCGCGCGATCGCCTGGTCGCCTGGTGCCGGGCAGCCGGCTGGAAGACCCTGCTGAATACGCGCGGGCCGACCTTCCGCAAGCTTCCGCCGGAACGCCAGCAGATCGACACTCAAAGCGCCGCCGTAGCGCTGATGGTGGAATTCCCCAGCGCCATCAAGCGCCCGGTGGTGGAAACGGCGAGCGGGCAATTGCTCGTCGGCTTCGATGCGGCGATGTTCGAGAGCTTCGTGCGATGATCGACGCCGTTCGCCGCTTTCTCATCGAGGGCCTCGACATCCGCGGTGCCGTCGTGCGCCTCGGTCCCGCCTGGCGGGAAATGCAGGCGCGGCGCGACTACGGCGAGCCCGAGCGCGATCTGCTCGGCGAACTCGCCGCGGTGACGGCGCTGATCGGCAGCAACCTCAAGCAGGCGGGCCGCATCACCTTCCAGCTGCAGGGGCATGGCCCGGTGCGGATGCTCTTCGTCGACTGCGACGAGCAATTGCGCATGCGCGGCATGGCAAGGACCGACGACTTCATCTCCGCGGCGCCGCCGGCCGAGCTGTTCGGCGACGGCCAGCTGGTGCTCAACCTGCAGACCGGCGCAGCTCAGCCCTACCAGAGCATCGTGCCGCTGGAAGGCGCGACCCTCGCGGAGATCTTCGAGCACTACCTGGCGCAATCGGAGCAGACGCCCACGCGCCTGTGGCTCGCCGCCGACGCGCAGACCGCCTGCGGACTCTTCCTGCAAAAGCTCCCCGGCGCCGACGACGCCGACCCCGACGGCTGGAACCGGATGCAGCAACTCGCCGCAACGGCGCGAAGCGAGGAACTCGCCCTGCCCGCGGAGACGCTCCTCGCCCGCCTTTTCGCCGAAGAGACCCTGCGCCTGTTCGAGCCGCTGCCGGTCGTCTACCATTGCCCGCGCGACGAGGAGAAGGTGCTCAACATGCTGCGCACCCTCGGCCGCGAGGAAGTGGCCGAGATGCTCGCGGAGCACGACGAGATCGTCATCCAGGACGAGGTCTGCAACCACGAATACCGCTTCGGCAAGGACGTGTTGGCGCAGTTGTTCCCGACGCCTTCGCAGCTTCGCCATTAGGGTCATCGGCCGCTTGACGCCGCGGCGCCGCCTCCTACGATGAGCGGATCATCCCAAGGAGGAGGCTGCGATGAAACTCTACTA
>DASVZI010000052.1:0-4824 GCA_036391735.1 Rhodocyclaceae bacterium | reverse complement strand
GACCTTCTTGGCGGCCGGCTTCTTGGCGGCAACCTTCTTCGCAGCGGGCTTCTTCGCAGCGACCTTCTTGGCGGCCGGCTTCTTGGCGGCAACCTTCTTCGCAGCGGGCTTCTTCGCAGCGACCTTCTTGGCGGCCGGCTTCTTGGCGGCAACCTTCTTCGCAGCGGGCTTCTTCGCCGGAGCGGCCTTCTTCGCAGCAGGCTTCTTCGCCGCGGGCTTCTTGGCTTTCTTCTCTTCAGCCATGTTGAACCTCCTTAGAGCAAGATAACAGGAAAGGAAACACCATTTACTGCACCCGTCTGGGCTAGCACGGATTATCCGTTGCCTTCAAGATTCGAAAGCCACGAATTCCTGACGATTCTCCGTTCATATCGCCGCTCAATAGCGGGCGCCGGAGCTCGTTTCCAATGACGTTGCTGCTTGGATGATTCGGTCTGGCTGCCGCCGCGCACGGGCGGCGGGAAGGGGCACCCCGGTCGTCGGGGGCTGCAGAATCCGGGACTGCGGAAGAAGCGGGAATGCGGAAGGAATGCGGCACGAGAGGCGGCTGAATGAGAGGAAGCCTTTCGGCGATCGTCCTCGCCGTCATTTGAATCGGCCCTCTCTACGTCGCTGGCGATGCATCGTGCTGTTCTGAGTCACTCCGCGGAATCCTTCGACCTACTAGATATAGTATCCGAACCCAACTTCGCGACTAATTCTAGGGGTTGACTTTTTAACTTGCAAGAGGTTTTTGATGCCGATGGCACGCAAGGTGCCTATCGTTGCGCGGTTGCCACGCGCAGGCCGTCGACATTGCACAGCGATGCGGCGAGCAGCGACCAGTCGAAGTGCGGTCCGGGATCGGTCTTGCGGCCGGGTGCGATGTCGGCGTGGCCCACGATCTCGCGCAGCGGATATCGCCGCGCGAGCACGGCCAGCAGTTCCGTCAGCCGGTCGTATTGCGGCGCTTCGAACGGCAGTTCGTCGCAGCCTTCGAGTTCGATGCCGATGGAGAAGTCGTTGCAGCGCTGCCGCCCGCGCCAGCTCGAGACGCCCGCGTGCCAGGCGCGCAGGTCGCACGGAACGAACTGGATCAGGCTCCCGTCCCGGCGGATTAGGAAGTGCGACGAGACGCGGAGGTGCGCGATGGCCGCGTAGTAGGGATGTGCCGCGGGATCGAGCCGGTTGGTGAACAGCCGTTCGATGCCATCGCCGCCGAACTCGTTCGGCGGCAGGCTGATGGCATGGACGACAGCAAGGTCGATCGCGCCGGGGGGGCGCTCGTCGCAATTCGGCGAGGGAACGTAGCGGGTGTCGGGGAGCAGGTCCGTGCGGCCGGCCCCGGCGTGGGAGGCCGTCATCACTCGTTCAAACCCAGCCGCTCCATCCGGTAGCGCAGCGAGCGGAACGTGACGCCGAGCAGGCGCGCGGCGGCAGTGCGATTGAAGCGGGTCTTCTGCAAGGCGTCGAGGATCGCCTGGCGCTCGACCTGGTCGAGGTACTCCTGAAGCGGGGCCTGTCCCGGCGCCGGGAGCTCCGCGGCCGGCGACGACGGCGCGAGCTGCAGGTCCGCCAGGCCGATCGTGTCGCCCGCCAACAGTGCAAGAGCCCGTTCGAGGATGTTCTCCAGTTCGCGTACGTTGCCGGGGAACGGGTACTCGCGCAGGGCGGCAAGTGCCGCGGCGTCGATGCGCGGTGCCGGGCGGGCCGCCGCGGCCGCCAGGCGATCGACGATGAAGCGGGCGAGCACCGGTATGTCCTCGCCGCATTCGCGCAGACTCGGCATGCGGATTTCGATGACGTTCAGCCGGTAGAACAGGTCCTGGCGAAAGCGCCCCTGGTCCACCATCGCCTTGAGGTCCTGGTGCGTCGCGCAAATGATGCGCACGTCCACGGCATCCTCCTGAGTCGAGCCCACCTTGCGGACACGCTTCTCCTGGATGGCGCGCAGCAACTTTACCTGCATCGCCAGCGGAAGGTCGGCCACCTCGTCGAGGAACAGCGTGCCGCCGTCGGCGGCCTGGAAGAAGCCGTCGTGGTCGGCATCGGCCCCGGTGAACGCCCCCTTGCGATGGCCGAAGAACTCGCTCTCCATCAGCGTTTCGGGAATCGCGCCGCAGTTCACGCCTATGAAGGCCTTGCCGCTGCGGGCGCCCTTCTGGTGGATCAGTCGCGCGGCAAGCTCCTTGCCGCTGCCCGATTCGCCCGAAATGTAGACCGGCGCCTGGCTGCGGGCGACACGCTCGATGAGGTCCCGCACCTGCTGGAGGGCCGCCGATTCGCCGAGCAGCGATTGTTCCGCGGCGGGACCGGAGGCGTCGTTGCGGAGCGGGAGACGGATCGCCGATTGAACGAGGGCGCGCAGCTGCTCGAGCGACACGGGTTTGGATAGATAGTCGAAGGCCCCGGCTTTCAATGCGCTGACTGCGTTTTCCATGCTGCCGTGCGCGGTAATGACGGCGACCGGAATCTCAGGGTGGCATTCGCCGATATGACGCACCAGTTCAAGGCCGTCGCCGTCCGGCAACCTCATGTCGCTGAGGCAGAGCCGATACCTGCGGCCGTCCTTGAGGAACTTCATCGCCTGGCCCAGCGAGGCGGCGCAGTCCGCTGCCAGACCCATGCGGGCCAGCGTCATGTCGAGGAGCTCGCGGATATCGGCCTCGTCGTCCACTACGAGGACGCGTGAAGCGCTGTCGGCGGCGCGGCGTACGTTCATTTGGCTTCCTTGCCGATTATGGCGAAATGTGCACCGGGCGAGTTGTCGAGGAGTTCGAGTTGTGCTCCGTTGGCCTCGCAGAGCTCGCGCGCGATGTACAAGCCGAGTCCGGTGCCGCTGCCATGCGTGGTAAAGAACGGCTCGAAGACCTGTCCGCGCAGAGAGTCGCCGATTCCCGGTCCGTCGTCAACAATATGGACCTCTACGTCGCCGCCCGCTGAGCTCTTGGCCGTCAATCGCACGGCGCCGTTCTCGCCGCTGCTGTGGCGCAGCGCATTGGTCAGCAGGTTCCACAGTACACGGTGGAGATGCGACCGATCAAAGCTGACGATGGGGTCGCCCTCGATGCCGACCGAGACCCGCTGGAGGGCTGCCGGCTCGTTGACGGCAAAGTCGTCGACGAACTGCCCGAGGTAGGAGGCGAGGCGGATCGGCTCGACGTGCGCGCGGTCGCGGCGACCGAGCTCGAGAATCTCCGCGACCAGTTGATTGAGGCGCCGCGTGTTGTCGCCGATGATGCGAATCAGCCGCGCCTGACCTTCGCCCCGCTTTTCGTCTACCAGCAGTTCGGCCGCGTGGCTGATTGCCGACAGCGGGTTGCGGATTTCATGCGCCATGTTGGCTGTGAGGCGCCCGAGCGCCGCGAGCTTGAACTGCTGCGCCTGCTCTTGTGCGCGCCCGGTGTCTTCGAGGTAGATCAGGGCGCGCTCGCCCTCGGGCGGGAGCAGCCGGGCCCGCAGGATGCGCTGGGTGCCCGGGACGCGCACCTGGGTTTCCGTCTCGACGGGATCGGCAATCCAGGACTTGAAGCTCTGCGACAGCGCGACGGAATACGACGCAAGGTCCGCATCCTCGCCGGGTCGCGCATCGAGAAGACTTTCGGCCTTCGGATTCTGCTGCCGCACGCGGCCCTCCGCGTCGACCACCAGGACCCCGTCTTGCATGTCGCGGATGACGCGGCGATTGATCTGGAGCTGATTTGCCAGCTCGACGCCGCGTCGCCATGCCAGCTCTTCGTTCGCCACCAGGCGCCGCGCCAGGAGGCGAGCAGCGATCGCAGTGCCGAAGAAGCCGATGCTGGTCAGTCCCGCACGAAAGATTCCCGCCGGGTCGTCGGTGTGCTGGATCAGGCGGTAGAACTGCTCCCCAAGCACCGCCAGGGTTGCCAGCGCCGCATAGAGCAGGGTCATGCGGCCCTGTCCCACGAGGCCGGCGCCGGCGAGAACGACGAACATCATGACGCTGATGCCGCTCTTGGCGCCGCCGGCCGCATACATGAGCAAAGTCAGGGCAAGCAGATCGATCGCCACCTGCACGGTGAGCTGCAGGTTGAAGGCCCGCCGCATCTTAAGCACCAGCCAGAACATGACGGTGGCGGACAGCACGTAGACGCCGCTTATCAACCGGAACAGGCGGATGTCCTCGTAGCCGAGGTCTGCGGCGCCGCCGTACAGCGTCGTGGCGAACAGGAAGACGCCGGCGACGATCAGGCGGTAGACGGAGAAATAGCGCAGCGAGCGCCAGTAGATGTCGGGCAGCTGCAGGCCGCCCGGGAAGCCCGGAACTGACTTGTCACTCGCGCGCAAGGCGGCGATGCTCCTCGCTGCAATAGCGCGCGCTGCCGTCGGACACACTTTCGCTGAGCGGCACGTGGATCCGGCAATGCGCGCATTGGATCATTCGCTCCGTGGGGCGCGTTTCCTGGCGCGCGCGCGACGGCGGCTGTGCGCGCTTCAGCAGCAGGTAGACGACCACGCCGAGAAGGATCAGGAAAAATAGCTTGCTCATCGGCCGTGCATCATACGCGCACCGGCGGACGAGAACCTGTCGCGCCGGCGTATTTGAATGCAGGGAAATGAACTTGCGCGAACGCGCTTATCGACCAATGGCAGGTCCGGAAACCGAACTGCCGAGAATTATTGGTCGGGGTGAGAGGATTCGAACCTCTTCTGCTGTACACCTATGTTTTCAATAGAACATAAGATCAACTACTTACGCGCAGTCGAGTGTGTACTCAGGGTGACACTAATGTACCAGTTTGCCCCAGGAGTTGCCCCACGGCTGGGTCCAACCCCTCGCGATCGGTGCTCCGAGGGCCATTACTCGGCCGGGCGACTAGCAAT
>DASVZI010000051.1:0-1727 GCA_036391735.1 Rhodocyclaceae bacterium | reverse complement strand
GTAATGGAACAGCGGCAGCAGCTTCTTCTGCAGCTCGGGCCCGAGGTAGATCATCAGGTTGCGGCACGACAGGATGTCGAGCTTGGTGAACGGCGGGTCCATGATGACGTTCTGCGGCGCGAAGATCACCATCTCGCGGATCTCCTTGCCCACCGTGTAGCCGTGATCGGTGGCCACGAAGAAGCGGGCGAGGCGCTCCGACGAGACGTCGGCGGCGATGTTGCTCGGATAGTTGCCCTGGCGCGCCTTGTCGATCACCGTATGGTCGAGGTCGGTCGCGTAGATCTGCAGCGAGAAGCGACCCTGCGGCTGCTGCTTCTCCAGGGCTTCCTTGAACACGATGGCGAGCGAGTACGCCTCCTCGCCGGTCGAGCAGCCGGTCACCCAGGCGCGCAGGCTGCGCCCCGCCGGCGAGGCGGCGAACAGGGCCGGCAGCGCCTGGTTGCGCATTGCCTCCCAGGCTTCCGGATCGCGGAAGAAGTTGGTCACGCCGATCAGCAGCTCCTTGAACAGCAGGTCGACCTCCTGCGGGTTGTCGCGCAGGAAGCGCGCATATGCGGAGATGCGATCGAGCTGGTGGATGCCCATGCGCCGCTCGATGCGGCGATAGAGGGTGCTCTTCTTGTAGAGCGAGAAATCGTGCCCGGTCTGCACCCGCAGCAGCAGCAGGATCTTGTCGAGGGCGCTCTGCGCCTGCACCTCGGCTTCCGTGTCGCCCAGTGCCACCGGCGTGTGCTGCAGGAAGGACAGGATGCGCCCGGGCAGTTCGCCGGCCGGGGCCACGATGTCGCAAACCTGGGAGTCGATCGCGCTGCGCGGCATGCCGTCGAACTTCGCGGTGTCCGGCTTCTGGGCCAGCGTCAGGCCGGCGTTGTCCTTGATGGCGCGCAGGCCCAGCGTGCCGTCCGAGCCCATGCCGGAGAGGATCACGCCGATGGCCAACTGCTCCTGATCGGCGGCGAGCGAGCGGAAGAAGATGTCGATCGGCAGGCGCAGGCCGTGCGGCGCTTCGGGCGCCATCAGGTGCAGCACGCCGTCGCGGATCACCATGTCCTTGTTGGGCGGGATGACGTAGAGGCAGCCGGGCTCCACCTTCATGCGGTTCGTCGCCTGCGCCACGCGCATCGGTGTCATGCGCTGCAGCAGTTCCGGCAGGGCGCCCTTGTGGTTGGGGTCGAGGTGCTGGACCACGACGTAGGCCATGCCGCTGTCGTCCGGCACGGCCCTGAGGAATTCCTCGAGCGCTTCGAAGCCGCCGGCCGAGGCGCCGATGCCGACGATGGGGAAGCTGCGCTGTTCGCCCGCCTCGGCCGTTGCCTGCGGGTTGCTCTCGGCCGGTCGCGCCGTGCCCGCGATCTTGGATGTCTTGCCCGCCGCCGCACGCTTGGCCGGCTTGCGCGCGGCGGTGGCATTCTTCTTCGTGTCCTGCGATTGCGTCTTCTTTGCCATCGTCGTCTGCTCGCTGTCGGTTCGGCGGCGGGTGCCGGGCCGCGAAAAATTCTAGCATCCGGACATGGCGACGGCCCGCTGTGGACGCCGTCCAACCGGGCGCTATGCCGGCCGCTTGCCTTCCTCGGACACCTGGATAGCGAAGCCGGCGCTGTCGTCGCGGGCCAGCGCGTCGCGCAGTACGGGCAGCGCGTCGCGCAGGACCTGCGCCAGCGTCCAGGGCGGATTGACGACGAACATGCCGCTGCCGTGCATGCCGTAGCCGTCGGCGGCGGGAG
>DASVZI010000050.1:0-27034 GCA_036391735.1 Rhodocyclaceae bacterium | reverse complement strand
GTAATGGAACAGCGGCAGCAGCTTCTTCTGCAGCTCGGGCCCGAGGTAGATCATCAGGTTGCGGCACGACAGGATGTCGAGCTTGGTGAACGGCGGGTCCATGATGACGTTCTGCGGCGCGAAGATCACCATCTCGCGGATTTCCTTGCCGACCGTGTAGCCGTTGTCGTTGGCCACGAAGAATCGATTGAGCCGCTCCGGCGAGACGTCGGCCGCGATGTTGCTCGGATAGTTGCCCTGGCGGGCCTTGTCGATTGCCGTGTGGTCGAGGTCGGTGGCGTAGATCTGCAGCGAGAAGCGCCCCTGCGGCTTCGCCTTCTCGAGGGCCTCCTTGAAGACGATGGCGAGCGAATAGGCCTCTTCGCCGGTCGAGCAGCCGGTCACCCAGGCGCGCAGGTTGCGCCCCGCCGGGGCGGCGGCGAACAGGGCCGGCAGCGCCTGGTTGCGCAGCATGTCCCACGCATCGGGGTCACGGAAGAAGTTGGTCACGCCGATCAGCAGCTCCTTGAACAGCAGGTCGACTTCCTGCGGGTTGTCGCGCAGGAAGCGGGCGTAGGAGACGATGCGGTCCAACTGGTGGATGCCCATGCGCCGCTCGATGCGGCGATAGAGCGTGCTCTTCTTGTAGAGAGAGAAGTCGTGCCCGGTCTGCACGCGCAGCAGCAGCAGGATCTTGTCGAGCGCGCTCTGCGCCTGCACCTCGACTTCGGCGTCGGGCAGCGTCACCGGCGTATGCTGCAGGAAGGACAGGATGCGTCCGGGCAGTTCGCCGGCCGGGCCCACGATGTCGCAGACCTGGGAATCGATCGCGCTGCGGGGCATGCCGTCGAACTTGGCGGTGTCCGGTTTCTGGGCCAGCGTCAGTCCGGCATTGTCCTTGATTGCGCGCAGGCCCAGGGTGCCGTCGGAACCCATGCCGGAGAGGATCACGCCGATGGCGAGCTGCTCGCGATCGTTTGCGAGCGAGCGGAAGAAGATGTCGATCGGCAGGCGCAAGCCGTGGGGGGCTTCGGGCGGAGCGAGGTGCAGCACACCGTGGTGCAGCGTCATGTCCTTGTTGGGCGGGATGACATAGACGCAGCCGGGTTCCACAGCCATGCCGTGCACCACCTGCGCCACCCGCATCGGCGTCATGCGCTGGAGGAGTTCCGGCAGGGCGCCCTTGTGGTTGGGATCGAGGTGCTGGACCACGACGTAGGCCATGCCGCTGTCGGCTGGCACGGCCTTGAGGAATTCTTCGAGTGCCTCGAAGCCGCCGGCCGAGGCGCCGATGCCGACGATGGGGAAGGCGCGCCGTTCGGACTTGCCTGCAGGTCCGGCTGCTACCGGCCGCTTCTTGGCTGCGGGCTTCGCTGCCGCGCCGTCTGGCTTGGACGCCTTGCTTGCCGCTGCCTGCTTGGCTGGCTTGCGGGCGGCGACGGCCTTCTTCTTGGTGTCCTGCGGCTGCGTCTTCTTCGCCATCGTCGTCTGCTCGCTGTCTGTTCGGCGGCGGGTGCCGGGCCGCGAAAAATTCTAGCATCGCGGCATGGCGAAAGACCGCTCTCCGGTGCCTTGGCCGCGCTATCCCGGGTGCTTGGCGTCCGCGGATACCTGGATCTGGAAGCCGGCGCTGTCGTCGCGGGCCAGCGCGTCGCGCAGTACGGGCAGCGCGTCGCGCAGGACCTGCGCCAGCGTCCAGGGCGGATTGACGACGAACATGCCGCTGCCGTGCATGCCGTAGCCGTCGGCGGCGGGAGCCGCCACGGTCAGGGAAACGTTGAGCCAGTCGCCGTGCAGCTTCTTCAGCTTCTCCGGCAGTTCCCTGGCATCCCCTCGTTGCAGTTGCGGATACCAGACGGCGAACACGCCGGTGCCGAAGCGCGCCAGGCCCTCCTTGACGGTCATCAGCGTGCGCAGGTAGTCGCGCTTGTCCTCGTAGGCCGGATCGATCAGCACCAGCCCGCGCCGCGGCGGCGGCGGCAGCACCGCCTTCAGTTCCAGGAAGCCGTCGGCCTGGCCGATGGCGACGCGCTTTTCGTCCGCGGGGAAGTCGCGCGAGAAGTTCTCGCGCAGCAGCTTGTTGTCGGTCGGGTGGAGCTCGAACAGGCGCAGCCGGTCCTGTTCCCGCAACAGGCGCATTGCCACGTAAGGCGAGCCCGGGTAGCGGCGCAGCTTGCCGTCGCGGTTGAAGGACCGCACGACGTCCAGGTACTCGGCGAGCGCCGCCGGCAGGTCGGGCCTGTCCCACAGGCGCGCAACCCCTTCGGCGTGCTCGGCGTTCTTCGCCGCATGGCCCTTGTCGAGCAGGTAGCAGCCGGCGCCGGCATGGGTGTCGACCAGCCAGTAGGGCTTGTCCTTCTGGTTCAGGTAGCGCAGCAGCTGGACCAGCACCAGGTGCTTGAGGACGTCGGCGTGGTTGCCGGCATGGAAGGCGTGGCGATAGCTGAGCATGACTGCCGAGATGCAAGGGGAGTCCGCCACGTTACCACGCTAGAATGCGGCCATGACGGAAAAGCGAGTATTGCGGCGCGTACCCAAGACCGAAACGCCGGTCGCGCCTGCCGCCGCGGCGGCGCAGGGCGTGCGGGTATCGAAGCTGCTGGCCGAGCGCGGCCTGTGTTCGCGGCGCGAGGCGGACGAGTACATCGAACGGGGGCTGGTCTTCGTCAACGGCGAGCGCGTCACTCAATTGGGCACCCGCGCCTCGCCCGACGCGGTCGTCACGCTCGGCCGCGCGGCGCGCGCCCAGCAGGCGCGCCAGGTGACCATCCTGCTGCATAAGCCGGTGGGCTATGTTTCGGGCCAGGCCGAAGAGGGATACCAGCCCGCGGTGATCCTCATCAAGGCCGAGACGCGGTGGGGCGGCGATGCCGAGCCGCGTTTTTCGGCGGCGCATCTCAAGGGTTTGGCGCCGGCCGGCCGGCTCGACATCGATTCGACCGGCCTGCTGGTGTTCACCCAGGACGGCCGCATCGCCCGCCAGCTGATCGGCGAGGACTCGACCATCGAGAAGGAGTACCTGGTGCGGGTCGAGGGCACGCTCGACGCGCATGGACTGGCGCTGCTCAATCACGGCCTGTCGCTGGACGGCAAGGCGTTGCGTCCGGCCAAGGTGGCGTGGGCCAATCCCGACCAGCTGCGCTTCGTGCTCAAGGAGGGCCGCAAGCGCCAGATCCGCCGCATGTGCGAACTGGTCGGCCTGCGGGTCACGGGCCTGAAGCGCGTGCGCATCGGCCGGGTGCGGCTGGGGGACCTGCCGCCGGGGCAGTGGCGCTATCTCCGCGAAGACGAGCAGTTCTGACGGCGGCGCGGACGCGATATAATCCCCTGCCGCGGCAAGGCCCCCAACGCCCGTCGCCGCGCGATTTTCATCAAGACCATAACGAGAGACAACGGCCGGCGTCATGCGCATCCTGCTCAGCAACGACGACGGGTACTTCGCTCCCGGCATCGCGGCGCTCGACAAGGCGCTGACCGGCCTCGGCGAAATCGCGGTGGTGGCGCCGGAGCGCGACCGCAGCGGCGCCAGCAACTCCCTCACGCTCGACCGTCCCCTGACGCTGCGCCGCGCAGCCAGCGGCTATCACTACGTCAACGGCACCCCGACCGACTGCGTGCACCTCGCCGTGACCGGCATGTTGGACCAACTGCCCGACGTGGTGATTTCCGGCATCAACCTCGGCGCCAACATGGGCGACGACACGATCTATTCGGGAACCGTCGCGGCGGCCACCGAGGGCTACCTGCTCGACATTCCGTCGATCGCGGTCTCGCTCGCCAGCAAGCGCGGCGGCCATTTCGAGACGGCCGGGCGCGTCGCGCGCGAACTGGTCGAGCGTTTCACGCGCGAGGGTTTCGGCGCGCCGCTGCTGCTCAACGTCAACGTGCCGGACGTTCCCTACGAAGACCTGCGTGGCATCAAGGTCACGCGCCTGGGGCGGCGGCACAAGGCGGAAGGCGTGGTGAAGCAGCTGACGCCGCGTCATGACACCGTCTATTGGGTCGGGGCCGCGGGCGAAGCGGCCGATGCCGGGGAAGGCACCGATTTCCATGCGGTCGCCAACGGCTACGTCTCGGTGACGCCGCTGCAGATCGACCTCACCCACAATGCGCAGATCGGCGCCGTCGCCGATTGGCTCGGACGATGAGCGCCATGCTGAACGGCATCGGCATGACCTCGCAGCGCACCCGGGCGCGCATGATCGAGCGGCTGCGCGAGCAGGGCATCCGCGACGAGCGCGTGCTGACGGCCATCAGCGCGGTGCCGCGCCACCTGTTCGTCGGCGAGGCGCTCGCCCATCGAGCCTACGAGGATACGGCGTTGCCGCTGGTGCTCGGCCAGACCATCTCCCAGCCCTATGTCGTGGCCCGCATGATCGAGCTGCTGCTGGCGGGACGCCAGGCGCTGGGCAAGACCCTCGAGGTCGGCGCCGGCTGCGGCTACCAGGCCGCGGTGCTGGCGATGCTGACGCGCGACGTCTATGGCGTGGAGCGGCTGGCGCCGCTGCTGGCCCAGGCGCGCGAGAACCTGCGGCAGGCGCGCGCCGGCCATGTCCGCCTCAAGCACGCGGACGGCATGCGGGGCTTGCCGGAGGCAGCGCCGTTCGACACCATCATCGTCGCCGCGGCGGCCGCGGGCGCTCCGCGGGCGCTGATCGACCAGCTGGCGATGGGCGGACGTCTGATGATTCCGCTGGGGGGCGCCGAGCAAGTCCTCTTTCTCTTCGAGCGCACGGAGCAAGGCGTCGTGGAATCCCGCTTCGACGGCGTGCGCTTCGTGCCACTGCTGCCGGGGGTCGCGTGAAGATTCGATATCTGTTCGCCGCTGCACTGCTTGCCGCCTGCGCCAACCATCCGCCTGCGCCGGTCAGCGAACGCACGGTGTCCTCCGGCGAGGGCGTCGCCGCCAAGCCGGCCCTGCCGGTGCCCGTCGGCGGCGATTTCTACACCGTGAAGAAGGGCGACACGCTCTACAGCATCGCGCTCGAGCATGGCCACGATTACAAGGACATCGCGGCCTGGAACAACATCGACAACCCCAATCGCATCCGCGTCGGCCAGCAGTTGCGGGTGAGCCCGCCGCAGGGCGAGGAGCCGGTGGCGGTCGCAAAGCCGGTGCAGCTGAATTCGATGCCGGCGGAAGCGAAGCCGGCGGCTGCCGGCAACAGCGACAGCTTCAAGCAGGCGCCCAAGGGCGGCACGGTCGCCTATTCCGACGAGGCGCTGGCGCGCATGCGCGAGCCGGCGCAGCAGGCCGCGCCGGCCAAGGGCGAAGAGAAGCCGGCGCCGAAGGCGGCCGAGGCCAAGCCCGCCGCGCCGGTCGGCGACGACGCCGTCGACTGGACCTGGCCGGCCGCAGGCAAGCCGGTGGCGGGCTTCGCCGACAGCGGCCCGGCGGTCAACAAGGGCATCGATATCGGCGGCAGGACGGGCGATCCGGTATTCGCCGCCGCGGCCGGCAAGGTGGTGTATGTGGGCAGCGGGCTGCGCGGCTACGGCAACCTGGTCATTGTGCGCCACAACGCCTCCTACCTATCGGCCTACGCGCACAACAGCAAGATATTGGTCAAGGAAACGCAAGCTGTCGCAAAAGGTCAGAAGATTGCCGAGATCGGCAATTCCGATGCCGAACAGCCCGGATTGCATTTCGAGATCCGCCGTCTCGGCAAACCGGTCGATCCCTTGAACTATCTGCCCGCGCGCTAGCGCCCCGGATATGGCTGAAGACGAGTTTCGCGAAAATTTCGAAAGCATCGACCTCGCCGAAGCCGGCGAAGGCGGCGAAGTCGAATTCCTCGACGATGTCACGCAGCTTTACCTGAACGAGATAGGCGCCACGGCCCTGCTCAAGCCCGACGAGGAGCTGCGGCTCTCGCGCGCCAGCCGCGCCGGCGACTTCGCCGCGCGCCAGCGCATGATCGAGGCCAACCTGCGCCTGGTCGTCAGCATCGCCAAGCACTACCAGCACCGCGGCGTCCCGTTCGACGACCTCATCGAGGAAGGGAACCTCGGCCTCATCCACTCGCTCGAGAAGTTCGACCCCGAGCGCGGCTTCCGCTTTTCCACCTATGCGACATGGTGGATTCGCCAGAACATCGAGCGGGCCATCATGAACCAGTCGCGCACCATCCGGCTGCCCGTGCACGTGGTCAAGGAGCTCAACCTGGTGCTGCGCGCGCTGCGCAAGTTCGAGTCGGAGGAGGAGGACGACCCGCATCGCGACATCGTGGCGGTGGCCAGCCTGCTCGACAAGCCGGTGGACGAAGTGCGCCAGGTGCTGCGCTTCAACGAACGCACCACGTCGCTCGATGCGCCGCTCGACATCGATCCCGACCTCACCGTCGCCGACGCCATCGCCGACGACCAGTCGGCGGACCCGGAGCGGCAGTTCGAGCACGCCGAGATCGAGCACTACGTCGCCGATTGGGTGGCGCAGCTGTCCGACAAGCAGCGGCTGGTGATCGAGCGCCGCTACGGCCTCAACGGCTTCGAGGTGAGCACGCTGGAGCGCCTCGCGGACGAACTCGGCGTGACGCGCGAGCGCGTCCGGCAGATCCAGATCGAGGCCCTGGCGCAGCTGCGCCGGCGCATGATGCGCGCCGGGTTGGGGCGCGACGCCCTGCTGTAGCCGGCGCGCGCGTCAGTCGCGCGCAGCCTTCACCGCCAGCGCCAACTCGTACACCGTCATGGCGTAGAAGCTGCTGCGGTTGTAGCGCATCAGCACCCAGAAGTTGTGGTAGCCGAGGCTGTACACGGTCGGCGCATCCGGCGTGACGAAGTCGACCAGCGCAGCCGGCTGCGCGGGCGCATCCGGAGCGACGACGCCGGCCATGTCGGCGGGCAGCACTTGCGGGGGCGCCCCGTCGTAGGGGGGCGGCGCGTCGCCCGTCACCACGGCCGGGACCGCCACCGGCCCATCCTTCTCCCATCCGTGTTCCTTGAGGAAGTTCGCGACGCTGCCGATGGCATCGGCCGGGTCCATCAGGTCGACGCGTCCGTCGCCGTCGAAGTCGACGCCCCAGCGCCGCAGGCTGCTGGGCAGGAACTGCGGCAGGCCGAAGGCCCCGGCGAAGGAGCCGCGGTAGCCGAGCGGATCCCGACGCTCGTCGCGCGCCAGCAGCAGCAGTTGCTCGAGTTCGCCGCGAAAGAGGGGGGCGCGGGGCGGATAGTCGAAGGCGAGCGTCGTGAGCGCGCCGAAGGTGCCGAAACGCCCGGTATGGCGGCCGTAGATCGTCTCCACGCCGATGATGCCGACGATGATTTCCGCGGGTACGCCGTACTCGGCCTCGGCGCGTGCCAGTTCGCGGGCATGCTCGCGCCAGAAGCGCAGCCCGGCCGCGATGCGGCGCGGCTCGACGAAGCGGCTGCGATAGCTTGCCCATGAACGTATCGCCGGGTCCTTGGGCGGCATGATGGCCTTGATGACGGCGGCGATCGGCTTGGTCCTCGCGAACAACGCGGTGAGGTCGTCGGGATCGAGTCCGTTGCGCGCCTGCATTTCTGCAATGAAGGCGCGGACGTCGTCGCGCGCGGCATAGTTCTCCGCGTGCAGGGAAGGGGCGAGGGTGAGGATCAGCAGGAAGGCGAGAAGGCGAATCATGGTCGGAAGGCAGCCACGCGGCTGCACAGGTTGGCGAGAACGGCCGCGTCGCCGCGACCGTAGCGTATGCACGTGTAGAGATCGGCGATCTCCGCGAGGACATGGGCAAGATCCGGGCGGAGGGCGCCGACGCGCCGCGCATAATCCGTGGCTCCTTCCCAGGGACGTTGCGGCAGGCCCCGGCGTGCCAGCCGAGCCGTCATGCGCAACCATTGGCGCTGTGCCGGATCGAGCCGGCGCCGCCGGTACAGCGCCCATCCGCTGAGCGCCGCCAGCACCAGGGAACTGGAGGCAGCCAGCGTCCAGGCCATGCTGCGCCAATCCGGCGACTTCATGCCGAGCCGGCCAAGCAGGTCGCGCTGGCGCTGGGGATTGTAGCCGAGCACCCACTGGTTCCACCGGTTCGTCACCGCATCCCAGCGCTGCCGCATGTCGCGCAGCCAGGCCCAATCGGGCCGCAGCAGCAGCGGCAGCGGTTCGCCGGCCGGCATGGCGGCGGCCAGGTTGCGGTCGATGCGCTGCGGGTAGCTCGCCGCGGTCGGGTCGATGCGGACCCATCCGCGCCCCGCGAGCCACACCTCGGCCCAGGCATGGGCATCCGATTGGCGCACCTCGAGATAGCCGTCGATGGCATTCAGCTCTCCGCCCTGGTAGCCGGTGACCACCCGCGCGGGCACGCCGGCGGCGCGTATGGCGAAGACGAAGGCGCTGGCGAAGTGCTCGCAAAAGCCTCGCCGCGTCTGGAACAGGAATTCGTCGACGCCGTCGGCGCCCAGCGGTGGCGGCTCGAGGGTGTAGGCGAGGTGCTGGCCCTTGAAGAAGGCGAGGGCCTGAGCGAGGATCGCGACGTCGCCGCGACGAGCGCTGCGCCAGGTCTGGGCGAGCGCTCGCGTGCGCGGGTTGCCGGGCGGCAGGGTGGTGGCGAGGCGCAGCACATGCGGGGATTCGCCGGCGCCGGGGACCAGGTTGGTCTGCGAGCGGACTTCGTAGCGGCGGCGCTCGGTGACGGGCGAGGTGGACAGCAACTGGTAGTCGCTCGCCATCAGCGCTCCCGGTGGCAGGTCGGTCGGGAAGTCGAGCGCGAACAACCAGGGACGATTGTGCGGCTCGAGCGTGACTTCATAGCGCGTGCTCGGGAGCGGGGGCGCGTACGGCAGCCGCCGTGCGAGGCCGAAGCTGGATGGGCGCCAGACGGTGCCGTCGAACAGCGTCAGCACCGGGCCGCGCCAATAGAGCTGATCGCGCCGCGGCAAGGGGCCGTCGAACTTTGCGCGGAACGCCATGGCGTCCGAGAGTGCCAGCGAGCCGATGGAGCCCGGCGCCATCATGTCCGACAGCCCGCTCTGCGCGCCGAAGGCATCGCGCGGCAAGCCCCATAGCGGTCCGGCGACGCGCGGGAACAGGATGAACAGCAGGAGCGCCAGCGGCAGAGACTGCGCCAGCATCAGCCCGGCCAGCCGCAGCAGCCGCGCCGGCGCCTGCCCGCTGTCGCTGACGGCGGCAAGCGCCGCAGTCGTCACGGCCAGCGCGGCGACCAGGCCGAGAGCGCTGGGAATCGACTGGGAGTAGAACAGCGAACTGAGCAGCAGGAAGTAGCAGAGCAGGATGATGACGAAGGCGTCGCGCCGATCGCCGCTTTCCAACTGCTTGAGGGCGAGCAGAATCACCAGCAGGGCGACGCCGGGCGTCTGTCCGAAGGGGGTCCGGTATTGCGTGACGACGCCGATGACGGCGGGAACGACGGTCAGGCTGAGGATCCAGCGCGCCGGCACCGGGTCGCGCGACCGGATCAGCCATGCCCGCAGCAGCATTGCCGCGACGGCGGTCGCGATCAGCCAGGCCGGCAGGTAGGGCGCGAGCGGCAGCAGCGCGACGCCGCCGGCCGCCAGCAGCCACCAGCTCTGCGCGGCATCGAGCGAGGAGCTAGCCAGCTTCATGGAGGGCGAGCGCCTTCAGGCAGGCATGCAGATGGCCTTCGCCGGCGGCGGGCGGCAGGGTGGTGCCGGGCAGCCGAAGTCCCCAGGCCTCCCCCCGACCGGCCGCGTCGAGCAGCCAGCGCGCCAGGATGGAAAGCCGCGCTTCGCCGTCCGGCGCACCCGGCACCGCGTCCCAGTCCACCCAGACGGTCTCGGAGCCCGCGCCGGCGAACTGCTTGGTCATCAGCGGCGCCGAGCTGTCGAGCCGCGCGGCAGTCTTCCAGGCGACATGGCGCGGCGGGTCGGCCGGCTGGTGGCCGCGCAGGCCCGCGAAGTCGTCGCTGCCGCGGCTGTCGCGCAGCCGGCCGCCGGCGATGCCTGCCGCGCCGGGCAGCGGCGGGGCGTGATCGGCCGGCCGCGGGTATACCAGGCAGTGCATGGCGGGCGCGACGTAGCTCCAGCCGCGTACCAGGCCGAGCGGGTAGCTGGTCTCGAGCGTGACGCGCGGCAGCGCGAACCAGCCGCGCCGTGTCGCCGGAAGTCCGACCAGGGTCTCGCGCGTCGCTCCGGCGGCAATGTCGACTTCGGTGCGGCTGATGCCGGGAACCAGGACGCGAATGCGTCGCCGCTCCCCTTCAGCCTGCAGCAGCAGGGCGAAGTGCGCCGTGTCGCCGGCGAAGACGGGGTCCGCGCGGCCGGTCGCCACGGAGAGCCCCACCAGGTTGCGAAAGGTGTGCACGATGGCGACGACGCCCAGGCCGGCGAGCAGGAACACCAGCGCGTGGCCGAGGCTCAGGCTGTAGTTGATCGACGCCAGCAGCATCACCAGCAGCGCCGCGGCGAAGGCGAGGCCCGCGCGCGTCGGCAGCACATATACGCGGCGCTGGGTCAGTCGGATCGGTACCGGTTCGGGAGGGCGGCCGCGCAGCGCCCAGTTGGCGAAACGCTCCCGCAGCGCTGCTGCCGGCTTCACGGGATGGGAACGGCCTCGATCAGGCGTGCCGCGACATCGGCGGCGCTCATGCGTACCGCGGCGTCGGCGGCCGGCCGCAGACGATGGATGGCGACGCCCGGCAGCACGGCCTGAACGTCTTCCGGCAGCACGTGGCTGCGCCCGGCTATCAGCGCCCAGGCGCGCGCCGCCGCCACGAGGGCCAACGCCGCGCGCGGGCTCAGGCCCGTCTGCCACTGCGGCGAACTGCGCGTGAAGTCGACCAGCGCTTGAACGTACTCGATGAGGGCGGGGGAGACCTGGACGCCGGCGGTTGCCGCTTGAAGCTCGAGCAGGGTCTTGGTGTCGAGGCAGGGCGCCAGTTCGGCCAGCATCGCGCGGCGGTCGCTGCCGGCCAGCAGCGCGCGTTCCGCCTCGCGGTCCGGATAACCGAGTTCGATGCGCATCAGGAAGCGGTCGAGTTGCGATTCGGGCAAGGGGAAGGTGCCGATCTGGTGAGCGGGATTCTGGGTGGCGATGACGAAGAACGGAGCCGGCAGCGCACGCGTGCGGCCTTCCGCGGTGACTTGCCGTTCTTCCATCGCCTCCAGCAGGGCGCTCTGCGTCTTCGGCGTCGCGCGGTTGACCTCGTCGGCGAGTACAAGTTGCGCGAAAACGGGGCCGGCATGGAAATGGAAGTCGCCCTTCTCGCGGTCGAACACCGAGACCCCGATGATGTCGGCCGGCAGCATGTCGCTGGTGAACTGGATGCGCTGGAAGTCCAGCCCGAGCAGGCGGGCCAGCGCATGGGCGAGCGTCGTCTTGCCCATCCCGGGCAGGTCCTCGATCAGCAGGTGGCCGCGCGCCAGCAGGCAGGCCAGCGCGAGGCGCAGCTGGTGTTCCTTGCCGAGGATGACGCGGCCCGCGGCTTCGATGACTTGGCCGAGCGGACCTTGAGCCGATGGCGCGAGCATGATTTGGGTTGGCTGCGGAAACAGGCGATAATGCGGAAGACTTCCACGGCATTGTATGCGATTGAGCGCGCGCAGCCGCGCCTCGTTCTGTTAGGCGCCCCAACCTATGACCACGGCCTTCATCACCCACCGCGACTGCTGGAAACACGACATGGGCGCTCACCATCCCGAGTGTCCGGAACGGCTGGGTGCCATCCAGGACAGGCTGATCGCCGCGGGCCTCGATCTCTACCTATCCTTCCATGACGCGCCGCTGGCCGAAATGGAGCAGCTGCTGCGCGTGCATCCGCGCCACTACATCGAGCAGCTGCAGAATAGCAACCCGCAGCACGGCATCTTCCACCTCGACCCCGACACGGCGATGAGTCCGGGCACCTGGCAGGCGGCCCTGCGCGCGGCCGGCGCCGGCATCCTGGCGACCGACCTGGTGATGCGCAAGGAAACGCCCAGCGCGTTCTGCTCCGTGCGTCCTCCAGGCCACCACGCCGAGCGTGCCAAGGCGATGGGTTTCTGCTTCTTCAACAACATCGCGGTCGCGGCGCGCCATGCCGTCGAGGCGTGGAATCTCGAGCGCGTCGCCATCGTCGACTTCGACGTGCATCACGGCAACGGCACCGAGGAGATCTTTGCCGGCGATCCGCACGTCCTGATGGTGGGCACCTTCCAGCATCCGTTCTACCCGTATTGCGGCGCGGATTCTCCCGCGGCAAACATGGCGAACGTCCCGCTCAAGGCGGGTACCCGGGGCGACGTCTTCCGCGACGTGGTCGAGAAGACATGGCTGCCCAGGCTCGCGGAGTTCCGGCCGCAGATGGTCTTCATATCAGCCGGCTTCGACGCGCATTACGAGGACGACATGGGCTCCTTGGGGCTGCTCGAGTCCGACTATGCCTGGGTCACCGAGCGCATCGTCGGCGTGGCGCGCGAACACGCCGAGGGACGCATCGTCTCCATGCTCGAGGGCGGCTACGCCCTTTCCGCCCTGGCACGCAGCGTGGCGGCCCACATCAAAGTCCTGGCCGACCTGTAAGCATTTGTAAGTGCAGCGGGATTGCGGGATTCCGCTGTAGAATCGCGCATCGATTTCTCACGGGAAAGCCAATGATCCAGGGTTCCATACCGGCCATCGTCACGCCCATGCACGCGGACGGGAGTCTCGATCTTCCGAGCTTGCGCAAGCTGGTCGACTGGCACGTCGCCGAAGGCAGCGACGGTATCGTCGTCGTGGGCACGACGGGCGAATCGCCGACCGTCAGTTTCGACGAGCATTGCGAACTCATCCGTACCGTGGTCGAACAGGCCGCCAAGCGCATTCCCATCATCGCGGGCACCGGGGCGAATTCCACCTCGGAGGCAATCGAACTGGCGCGCTTCGCCGCGGAAGCCGGCGCCGACGCCCACCTTTCGGTGGTGCCTTACTACAACAAGCCGACCCAGGAAGGCCTCTATCGGCATTTCAAGGCGATCGCCGAAGCGGTCGACCTGCCGATGATCCTCTACAACGTGCCGGGACGGACGGTCGCCGACCTCTCCAACGACACAGCGCTGCGTCTGGCGCAGATACCCGGCATCGTCGGCATCAAGGACGCGACCGGCAACATCGAGCGCGGCTCGGATCTGCTCAAGCGGGCGCCTCGGGGCTTCACCGTGCTGAGCGGCGACGATGCCACGGCCCTTGCGCTGACGCTGCTTGGCGGCAATGGCACCATTTCCGTCACGGCGAACGTCGCCCCGCGGTTGATGCACGAAATGATCGCGGCAGGCCAGGCCGGGGACGTGGCGCGCGCTCGCGCCATCAATTTCCAGTTGCTTGGCCTGCACAAGAGCCTTTTCCTCGAAGCCAACCCGATTCCGGTGAAGTGGGCATGCGCGCGGATGGGGCTGATCGGCAAGGGCCAGCGGCTGCCGCTGACCGAGTTCTCGCCGGAACTGCATGACAAACTGCTGAGCGCGATGCGCGAAGCCGGCATCGAAGCCTGACCCCGGAAGACCGAAGATGCGTAGATTGCTCTGGATCCTGCTGCCCGCCCTCCTGCTGGCCGGCTGCGAAATGTCCCTGCCTGAATCGAAGAAGGTCGACTACAAGTCGGCTGCCAACAAGCTGCCGCCGCTCGAGATTCCGCCCGACCTGACCCAGCCGACGCGCGACGACCGCTATGCCGTGCCCGACGTCGCCACCAGCAAGGGTTCGGCGACCTACTCCGCCTATTCGAGCGAGCGGGGCGCGACGCGCACCAGCACGGCCCAGGAAGTGCTGCCGCAGGTCGACAAGATGCGCATCGAGCGCGCCGGCACCCAGCGCTGGCTCGTGGTGCAGGGAACGCCCGATCAGCTCTGGCCGACGGTGAAGGAGTTCTGGCAGGAGATGGGGCTGCTCGTCAACGTCGAGATGCCCGAGGCGGGCATCATGGAGACCGACTGGGCGGAGAACCGCGCCAAGCTGCCGCAGGATTTCATCCGCAAGACCATCGGCAAGGTCTTCGATTCGCTCTACTCGACCAGCGAGCGCGACAAGTACCGCACGCGGCTGGAGAAGGGCAAGGAGCCCGGCACCACGGAAATCTACATCAGCCACCGCGGCATGATGGAGGTTTACACCAACGAGGGCAAGTCCGAGACCCGCTGGCAGCCGCGTCCGCCCGATCCCGAGATGGAAGCCGAGATGCTGCGCCGGCTGATGGTGCGACTGGGGGCGGAAGAATCCCAGGCGAAGCAGATGGTCGCGAGCGGTGCCGTTGCCAAGGAAGAGCGCGCCAAGCTCGTCACGGCACCCGGTGGAACGGGTACGCTGCAACTGCAGGAAGCCTTCGATCGCGGCTGGCGGCGGGTCGGCCTGGCGCTCGACCGCGTCGGCTTCACCGTCGAGGACCGCGATCGCTCGCAGGGCCTCTATTTCGTGCGCTATGTCGATCCCGAATCGGAGAGCGCGAAGAAGGAGGACAAGGGCTTCCTGTCCAAGTTGGCCTTCTGGAAGAGCAAGCCCGATCCGACGCAGAACATGCAGTTCCGCATCTTCGTGAAGGGCGAGGGCGATGCCAGCACCGTGCAGGTGTTGACGCGCGAGGGCGGAGTGGACAAGAGCGATACTTCGAAGAAGATCCTCACCCTGCTCTACGACCAGTTGAAGTAGGCCATCTCGCCGCATGCAGGAAAGCCCGGCTTCGCCGGGCTTTTTTGTTTCCGGGGTTATCATCTGCTCCCGATGAACATACTGCTGATCGAGGACAACCGGGACCTCGCCCGCAACATCTGCGAGTTCTTCCAGAGCAAGGGCCACGAGATGGACCTTGCCTGGGACGGCATCACGGGGCTGCACCTGGCGGCAACGAATCCCTACGACGTGCTGATCGTGGACTGGATGTTGCCGGGTCTCGACGGCTTGTCGGTCTGCCGCAAGCTGCGGGAAGCGGGCAAGCAGGTGCCGATACTGATGCTCACTGCCCGCGATACGCTCAACCAGAAGATCGAGGGCCTGCGCGGCGGCGCCGACGACTATGTCGTCAAGCCCTTCGCCATGCGCGAGGTCGAGGCCCGGCTGGAGGCGCTGGTGCGGCGTGCCGGCATGGGCGCCGGCGACGCCGTCCTGAAGCTGGCCGACCTGGCGTTCAACACCGCGACGCTCCGTGTGACGCGCGGCGGACGATCGATCGAGCTGCCGCCGATCGCGCTCAAGCTGCTCGAAATGCTTTTGCGCAATTCGCCGCGCGTGGTCCGACGCGAAGAACTTGAGCGGGAGATCTGGGGCGAGGCCGCGCCGGATCGGGAGACGTTGCGCACCCATATCCATTCCCTGCGGCACGCCGTGGACATGCCGGGCGAAAAGCCCTTGCTCAAGACCTACCGCGGCATCGGCTACCAATTCAGCGATGAGTGAGCCGTGCCGAACTTCCGGCCAAGCTGGCGGGACGAAACGTGCCTAGTTCGCTGATGCGTCTTCGGCACAGCCTGCGCCCGCGGCTGGCGGCGCTGTTCGCGCTGTTCGGCATGCTCGTCAGCCTGCTGCTGTCGGGAGGGATCTTTCTCGCCGCGCAGCACACCAGCGACCGGCTGATGGACGAGACGCTTCGCTCCGAGCTCGACGATTATCTTTCCCGCCGCGCGCGCAATCCGGCGTCGCCGCCGCCTGCGACCCTCAACATCCGCGGCTACGTCATCGTTGCGGGCGAAGAGAATCCGGGGATTCCCAGGCCCGTGCTCGAGCTTCCCCCCGGCACCCACCAACTGGCGATCGACGGGGTGCCCTATCGGGTGAGTGCCGTGGACGAGAGCGGCGCACGCTATGTGATGATGTACGACGAGTCGCGGCAGCGCCAGCGCGAGGAACGCTTCTTCGTCTTCCTGGTGATCGGCGCGATGACCATGGCGCTGGTCTCGGCCGCCCTTGGCTGGTGGCTTGCGGGCAGGGTGGTGGCGCCCATGGCGGATCTCGCCCGCCTCATCAGCGAACATGCGGAGACGCCGGGCGCGGCAACGGCGGATTTTTCGGACGACGAGATCGGCAAGCTCGCCAGCGGCGTATTCGGCGAGTATGTCAGCCGCATGCATGCGTTCATCAGCCGCGAGCAGGCGTTCACCACCGACGTCAGCCACGAACTGCGCACGCCGTTGTCCATCGTGCGGGGCGTGGTCGAGCTGATGGAGGACGACCGGGCGCTGGAGCCGATGCAGCGGGATCGCCTGGAGCGCGTCCGCCGCGCGGTGGACGGGATGATCGACATCACCACGGCCTTGCTGGTGATGGCCCGCGAAGACGGCCATCGGGAAGCTGCCGACTCGCCCTGCGATCCATGCGAAGTGGTTCGCGAGGTGGTGGACGCCCATCGCCATCTGATCGCTCCGGGTACCCGAGTAGACGTCGATTGTCGCGACCGGCCCCGTCTTCAAGTCGACGCGACGTTGCTGAAGGTCGTCATCGGCAACCTCGTGCTCAATGCCTTTACGCATTCCGAGGCCCAGGAGGTCGATATCGTCGTCGATGCGGACGGCGTCACCGTCCGCGACACGGGGCGCGGCATGCTGCGCGAGGAACTCGCGAAGGTGTTCGAGAAGCGCTTCAAGGGCGCGGAAAGCCATGGCGCCGGCATCGGCTTGTCGTTGGTCAAGCGGATCTGCGAGCGGTATGGCTGGGATATCTCCATTGCCAGCGACGTCGGCCAGGGAACGTCCGCGCGGTTGGCCTTTGGGCGGTCAGTGATCCGGGCTTAACGAAATCTGAACGTAATACAAACAAAATCAGAACGAGTGGCCGGCTAGATTGGCAAGAAGGCGGGGCGTCCCGCCGGGCGTCTCCGGGAGGTTCCGCCATGAAAGCCGCTTTGAGAACCACAGCCGCATCCGTCGAGGATCGGCGGCCCGAAAGGGCGAACCGGCTCTGCCGCGCGGGGCGTTTGATCCAGCAATTCGTCGCGGCGCAGGCCACCGGCCTCGCGGCGGCCGGATTGGCGGACGGGGGAGACGTCGAGGGTGCGGCGCAACTTGCCGCCCAGGCCTACCGGCGCTCCTAGTGCAGGACGTTGGCGGCCGATACCGCCAGCACCAGAACCAGCAGCAGCGAAATCACGACGTGGGCCGTGTCGCTGCGGCGCGCGAAGATCGGCAGCACCGCGAGGGTGCTGACGGCTGAGACGCTGGCCAGGACGACGATGCCGACGAGGTTCAGCACGTCGCCGCGACCGACTTGCCGAATCCATGCCCAGCCGGTCGGCTCGCCGGTGGCCTTGGCGAATTCCGCTGCCGACAATCCCCAGTATTTCGGCAACTGGTCGACCGGGACCACGGGCTTCAGCGCGCCGACCATGTAGAGGACGAAGGTGCCGATCAGGATCAGGAAGCCGACCTGTACGCCGCGGGTGAGCACTTTGGCGTAGCGGATCTGTTCGGGTGAGGCGTAGCGTGCAAGGTCACTCATCGTTTTCGTTCCTTCGGATCACATCCAGATTCCCAGGCCTTTGAGCAGCGCCCGCAGGCCAGCGAACAGCAGCATCGCGATGACCATGCGGCGGATTGCCGAGGCTTTGACGACGCGCAGCAGCCGCACGCCGATCATCGCGCCCATCATCATGCCGATGATGGACGGGACCACGATCATCGGCAGGATCGCGCCCTGGTTGATATAGACCCAGGCCGCCGAGGAAGTCATCGACAGGATGAGGCTGCTGCTGCCGGCGGCGACCTTCAGCGGCACGCCCATCAGCAGGTTGAGCGTCGGCACGTTCGCCCAGCCCGCACCGAGGCCGAACATGCCTGCCAGCACGCCGATGAAGACGAAGGCCACCAGCGCCTGCGGAGTCCGGTGCGCCATCCACTCGATGTCCTTGCCGTGCGACATGTCGTGGAACACGCCATTGATGCGCAGCGCCGCGGAAAGCGGATCGGCGCGTTCCACGCCCGGCACCTCGGACTTCTTTGCAGTCCACATGAGCGCCACGATGCCGAGGATGATGATGCCGAGCGCCGTTTGCGCGATGGCGGCCGGCAGGATCAGGCCGATCATGGCACCGGCGATCTGGCTGACGGCGACCAGCAGGGACAGGGGCAGCGCCAGGCGCAGGCTGGCCAAGCCGATCCGCAGCAGGCCCGGACTGGCAGCCAATGCGCTGGCGAGCGCGACCATGAGGCCGCCGCCGCGGACGAAGTCGAGGTGGAAGGGAAAGAACCCGCCGACGATGGGCACGAACAGCACGCCGCCGCCCACGCCGGCCGGCACCGCCACGATACCGAGCCCGAAGCAAACGACGAATAGCGCCAGCGGCCAGATCCACCACGGCATATCGGAGGAAGCGCCGGTGGCTGCCAGGGCGGGAGCGGCGCAGAGCGCAAGAGTCAGGAATAGTGCGGGGCGAAGCTTGGCGGCGTTCATTCTTATGGAATCAGCGGCAGCGTCGGACAATCCCGAGCGCGCGAGAAGATGAAAAACGAACGTATAATGAACGGAAAATGAACAAAGGGCAATATGTCGTTAGTTTTATTGTGACCTCATTAACCCATTGAATCAGGTAGTTTTCGTTACCATCGTCATGGAGATTTTGCATATGCAACGCACCTTGATCGCTGCGGCGGTTTGCGGCCTGCTCGCCGCCTGCTCGTCGACGCCCCAGAAGACCGCCGAAGCGCCCGCGCCCAAGGCGGCTGCCGACACCCGCTCGGTCGGCGAAACCGATGCGCAGAGGATCGACCGCATCATGAAGATGCTGGCGACCAACAGCATCTACTTCGACTACGACAATTACACGGTGAAGCCGCAATATGCGGCCCAGTTGAAGTCGGACTTCGAAGCGTTGAATTCGATGCCCAGCCTCGCCCTGCGCCTCGAGGGCAATGCCGACGAACGCGGCAGCACGGAATACAACCTCGCGCTCGGCCAGAAGCGGGCGGAAGCGGTGCGCCGGGCTCTGGTGATGATGGGCGTTCCCGAGGCCCGTCTCGAGGCGGTCAGCTATGGCAAGGAGAAGCCGCGCGCGACCTGCCACGAGGAGAAGTGCTGGGCGGAGGACCGCCGCGTGGACTTCGCGCAGAAGCAGGCCAATGCCGCCCGCTAGGGCTCGCTTGTGCGCAGGGCTGCTCGTCGCGGCCCTCGCGCTGGGGGTCGGTTCGGCGACGTCGGCGCGAGCCGAAGGCATGACGCCGATGGCGTCGATCGATCCATCGGCCGGCATTCGCTTCGACGAACGTGCGGCGCAGTTGAGCGACGAGGCGTTGGACACGCTTGCCCTGCATGCCGAGCGGCTCAAGCGCGACCCCGATACTTCGCTGACGCTCGTCGGCCATCCCGACAAGACGGGCAGCCCGTCCTACGGCGTGGCCCTGGCGCAGCGCCTGGCCACCCTGGTGGAGGAGGCGTTGATCGCCATGGGCGTCGATCCGCGCCGGATCCACGCAACGGTCGCCGGTACCGGTGCGGTGGCGTCGTGCCAAGGCGCTTGCGCCGGGTTGGTGGAGTTCCGTTATCGGCGGCCGGAAGCGCCCGACTACCGCGCCAGCATTCGCGAGCGGTAAGGCGGACGAGCGGGTAGAATCCCGCCCCTCGTAGCCAGCGGCGTCAATAACGGCGCCAGTACGGATAGCCCATATCCGGCGGCCAGCAAGTCGCGAAACCAGGCTGCAGCAACTGCAATTGACATTGGCGGATCTGCTGTTCGATGCGCTCGGCGCAGGCCTCGTCCCGCCGGGCGATGTCGGCCGCGACGTCGTCGAAGATTCGCCGGCGCTCCCCTTCCATCATGTGGTCGACGACGGCTGCCGGCACCCCGGCAGCCAGCATGGCGGCGATCTGCGCTGCGCCCAGCCGGTAATGGGAGTGGCTGGCGTCGATCTTCGCGATGATGGCGGGCGCACTCTCGCCGCGCTTGGCCATGGCGACGATTTCATCCGCGGAAAGCGTGGCGACGGGCGCCGGAATCTTCGCGTCGAGGGCCGCGCCCGTCAGCCGTTCGAGTCTGGGTGCGGGCGCCGGCGCTTCGCTGGCGCAGCCGGCGACGGCGAAAGCGAGAATCCAAAGAGGCCGGCGCAAGCCGGCAAAAGTCGAAGCCATCTCAAGTCTCCCTGGGACCGTTCCCAGCGGATTATGGGCGCCGATGCCGGAGGGATGCAATGATGCGATTCGCCTCGCTGGGCAGCGGCAGCCGCGGCAACGCGACGGTCGTCGAAGCCGGTCGCACGCGGATACTAGTCGATTGCGGCTTCGGTCCGCGCCTGGCCGCCGCGCGGCTCGCGCGCCTCGGTCTCGCGCCGGCGGACATCGATGCGGTGCTGGTGACGCATGAACACAGCGACCACGTTGGCGGCGTGGCTGCCTTCGCCGCGCGCCATGGGACGCCCATCCTCATGACCCACGGCACGCGGGAGGCGGCAGGCTGGAACGCGGCGGTCCAACTGTTCGACAGCCATACGCCATTCGCCGTGGGCGACCTCGAGATAAGCCCGTTTCCGGTGCCGCACGACGCGCGCGAGCCGGCGCAGTTCGTGTTTTCCGACGGCGGCCATCGCCTCGGCCTGGTGACCGACGCAGGCCATGTCACCTCGCACATGGTTGCCATGCTGGCCGCCTGCGATGCCTTGGTGCTCGAGTGCAACCACGATGCCGCCATGCTGGCGGGCGGCTCCTATCCCTATCCGCTCAAGCGGCGCATCGCCGGTCCCTTCGGGCACCTGGACAACGCCGCGGCCGCGGACCTCCTGCGGCAGGTCGCCCACGGCGGACTGCAGCACGTGGTATGCGCTCACCTGAGCCAGGAAAACAATCGCGCCGAATTGGCGACGGCAGCGCTTGCCGCGGTGCTCGGCTGCACTTCGGACTGGATCGTGGCCGCCGATCAGGACCGCGGCTTCGATTGGCTGTCGGTGGTCTGAGCGCCGCGCTCAGCGCAGCCCGCGCCGCGCGTCCCAGGTGCGCAGCAGTTCGACGCTGAGTCCGGCCGGCGCCAGGCGCGAATTGGTATCGCGCAATGCGGCCCGCAGCGCCTGGTCGTCGCCATGCCAGGCGAAAGCCGCCGCCGCAGGCTCAACGGAGGTGCGGATCGTTCCGGGCATTGCGACCGCATTCTCGCGCAGCACCGCGGCCACGCGATCCGAGGCGGCCTGAGTTTCCGCCCGCGCGCCCCTGACGCCGAGATAGGCGATGCGCAAATGCTCCTGCCCGGCGAGCAACTCGAGTTGATAGTCGTAGACGGCCGCGACGCGGTCCTCGATGCAATGGCCGCAGGCGATGGCTGCCGGCGCGGCCGAAAGCGCCAGCAGGGCGGCTGCCACCCGGATAGGAGTCCCCGGCGTCACTTCAGTGCTCCATTACCTGCACCGGCTTGCCGCTTTCGTCGAACCAGTGGAAATAGCGGATGAGGTTCGCCGCGTCGACCTGCGACAGGCCCTGGTCGGGCATCGGCAGCTTGTATTTCCCCAGCAGCCCCTTCGCCGTATCGTCCGACTTCAGCATCGCGTCGGGCGACTTGAGCCAGCGTGCCAGCCACTCGTCGCTGCGACGGCGCGTCACGCCGAACAGGTCGGGACCGACCTTGTCGCCCTCGCCCACCGAATGGCAGGCGATGCACTTGCCGTCGAAGATCTGCTTGCCGGCCACCGCGGCGGGCTCCGCCGGCGTCGCCGTGGCGGGGATGTTGTGGTGCTCGATATCGTTCTCCGGGGTGCCGCCGGAGGCATCGATGAGCCCGAGCGCGCCTTGCGAAGCGTTGGCGAAATGATGGTCGACCATGATGTACTTGCCCTTCTCGGGCACCCGGAACTCGACGATGGCGCTGCCGCTCGATCCCAGCAGCACGGTCTGCATGCCGCGCATCTCGTTGTGCGGATTGCCGTCGAGCCAGACGCGATCGAAGATGGTGCCGACGACGTGGAAGCTCGAGGTGTTGCTCGGCCCCACGTTGAGCACGAACAGCCGTACGCGCTCGCCAGGCTTGGCCGGCAGGGGGTGCTCGACCATGCCGTTGTAGCGTCCGTTGAAGACCGTGTAGGTCGGCGCCTTGGTCTTGACACGCTCGGTGTCGAGCACGTAGAGCGGCTCCTTGCCGATCAGGCGATGCTGGGGATCCGGCTTGGTGTAGAACTCGCTTTGGATGACGACGTACTCGCGGTCGACCTTGGTCGGATAGCCGTCGCGCGGTTCGACCACCATTACGCCGTACATGCCCGAGGCAATGTGCTCGAGGATCATCGGCGTGCCGCAGTGGTACATGAACACGCCGGGATAGTTGGGCGTGAAGTCGAAGGCGATGGTCTGCCCCGGCGCGATCGAGCGGTACTTGTCCTGCGGCGACACCATGGCCGCATGGAAGTCCATCGAATGCATCATCGGCGCCGAGAAGGACATCGAACCGGGCGCCACCTCGTCGCTGCGGTTGGTCATGCTGAAGTGGATGCGATCGCCGACGCGCGCGCGCACGATCGGCCCGGGCACCTGGTTTCCAAAGGTCCAGGCGCTGAACTGAACGCCCGGTGCGAGTTCGATGATCCTGTGGCTGGTATCGATCCGGATGGTCTTGTCGTGCGCAGGATCGAGCGGCTTGATGGCGGCGGTAAAGCTCAGTGCGCTCCCGCTTGCGTATGGACCGGTGTGCCGCTCATTGCTGAGGCGTGCGGGAGCGGGCTTCAGATCCATGCCCGATTCCGGAAACGGGTCCGCGGCCGACGGTGGTGCCGCGACTGCGGAGAAGGCGCATGCCGAAAGGACTGCGGCCAGGAGACTCACTCGCATGGGAATTGCTCCCGCGGTCGGTCAGCTCCCTGCCACTTGCTCTTGTCGGTGTGCCGGGAGTGCTGCTCCCTTCCGGCGGTCTAGCGAGAAGACCGCCATCGGCGCATTCGGTTCCGAGGAAAGCGGCAATCAGCCGGTAGGCGCCACGGCAAAAAAAAATGCCCCGAAGCCGGGGCATTTCCTCGAGGACGCCGGCCTTCGCGACGAAGGCCGGCTTCATCTCAATGCAGCTTACTTCTTGCCTTCGTCCTTCTTCGGCTCGGCGGCGGGAGCAGCCGGAGCGGCCGGAGCAGCAGCGCCAGCGGCGGGAGCGGCTTGGTCGGCGGGGGCGCCGGCGGCCGGGGCGGCGGGAGCGGCGGCTTCCGGAGCCTTCGGGGCTTCAGCGGCCGGGGCGGCGGGGGCCGGGGCGGCGGGGGCCGGAGCGGGAGCGGGCTTGCCGCAGGCAGCCAGGGTCACGGCGAGGAGGGCAGCAACGAGAAGAGACTTGTTCATGGGGTTTACCTTTATCGACAAAGTGGAAAAATGACCGGGGGCGACCCGACCAGCCGGCAATTCTATCATCGTTGCGGAAAAGCGATCCAGGCGGAATTCGGCCGAAATGCCCGTCAAATTGCAAAGATCCCGCGCGTCATGCCAGGGCGGCTCGCCTAGTCGCGGGCCGGGCCAAGGAAGCCGCAACGGTACCAATCGTGCAGGAGCGCCATGCCACCAGCGCTGAGGGGTGTCGCGGCGGAGAGCCCCCGCTCGTCGGCCAGCCGCCTGAAAACCGCGCGGTCCGCCGCCGGCACCGCCGCCGCTTCCCCATTGATGAAGAATGCGCCGCCGCAGAAGAGCAACTGGGTGCGGGCATCGAGGCGCAGACCGCGCTTGCCGGCGGCGCTCGCGAAGCGCGTGAGGGGCAGCGCCCGCTCGGGACGCTCGAAGAAAACCTGAGCCTTCGGCTCGGTCAGCATGCAGCCGAGGAATTCGCTTACCAGGCGATCGTTCCAACGGATGCCGTCGAGCATCTCCTTGACCTGCTTCACCATGGCGGGCGCGATCTCGGCCGGATGGCGTTGACGCTTCAAGTCCGGATCGGCGTAGCGCCCCGGCATGTCGACGCGCTCGGCGAGGAACATCAGGAACTGCTCGGCGAGCTCCTGCGCCGGCGCGGTGCGGAAGCCGACGGAGTAGGTCATGCATTCGCCGACGGCGATGCCGTCGTGCGCCCATTCAGGCGGCAAGTAGAGCAGGTCGCCGGGTTCCAGCACCCAGTCGTACTTCGGCCGGAAGTCCTTCAGGATGCGGAGCGGCAGGCCTTCGATGAGACGCTGGTCCTTCTGGTTGCCGATGCGCCAGCGCCGCTTTCCCATGCCTTGCAGGAGGAATACGTCGTAGTTGTCGAAATGCGGACCGACGCCGCCGCCGTCGTTGGCATAGCTGACCATCAGGTCATCGAGGCGCGCGTAGGGGATGAAGCTGAACTCGCGCATCAGTCGATCGGCCTCGGGCAGCAGCAGGTTGAGGCCCTGAACCAGCGTGGTCCAGGGCTTCTTCGCGCGGCCGAAGCGCTGACGCGTGAACGGTCCGTGCTCTATCGTCCAGCGTCCGCCGGCCTGCGACACGAAGCGCGACTCGGCGTCCTCGCTGCATGCGAGATCCAGCAGTTCGTCGCGGGAGAGCAGGCCGGAGAATCCGGGGATGGCATTGCGGACGAGCAGGGGCTTCTTCTGCCAGTACTCGGAGAGGAACTGCTGCACCGGCATGCCGCCGAAGAGGTTCTTGAGGAAAGGCGTGTCCATGGCGCGGGATTATAATCGCGCCCTTTTCCGTTTCCCCGTCGCGATGCCGCAAGCACTGATCGAATCGCTGGACAACGAAGGCCGCGGCATCGCGCATGTCGACGGCAAGGTGATTTTCATCGAGGGGGCGCTCCCCGGCGAAGTCGTCGAATATTCGAGCTATCGGAAGAAGCCCAGCTATGAGCAGGCACAGACGACGCAAGTGCTGAAGCCGTCGAGCCAGCGCGTCCAGCCCGCATGTCCGCATTTCGGTGTGTGTGGCGGCTGCAGCATGCAGCACCTCGAGCCGGCCGCACAGACGGCCGCGAAACAGCGCGTGCTCGAAGATGCCCTCTGGCACATCGGGCGGCTCAAGGCGGAAAGCATGATGCCGCCGATCGCCGGCCCGGCTTGGGGTTATCGCTTCCGCGCGCGCCTGTCGGTGCGCCTGGTGGCGAAGAAGGGCGGCGTGCTGGTCGGCTTCCACGAGAAGCGCAGCAGCTATGTCGCCGTGATGGACTCCTGCGCGGTGCTGCCGCCTGCCGTATCGACCCTGCTGCCGCGCATGAAGGAGCTGGTGGGGCAGCTCTCGATCCCCGACCGGCTGCCGCAGATCGAATTGGCGATCGGCGACGGCCAGACGGTTCTGGTGTTCCGCATCCTTGAAGCTCTCACGGAGCAGGACCGGAAGCTGTTGCGCGAGTTTGCCGATCGCCACGGCGTCGTGATCTATCTGCAGACTGGAGGGCCGGCCACCGCGGCGCTGTTCCATCCCGCCGGCGCGCCGCCGCTGGCCTATTCGCTGCCCGACTTCGGCGTGAGCTTGCGCTTCTCGCCGACGGAATTCACGCAGGTGAACCACGGCGTCAATCGCATGCTGGTGCGCCGGGCCATGGCCCTGCTCAAGCCCGAAACGGGCGAGCGCATTGCCGACATGTTCTGCGGCCTGGGCAATTTCACGCTGCCCATCGCAAGTTCCGGCGCGAGCGTCGTCGGTATCGAGGGCAGCCAGGCGCTGGTCGACCGGGCGCATGCCAATGCCGAGCTGAACGGCCTGGCCGAGCGCTGCAACTTCGGCGTTGCCAACCTCTTCGAGGCGACGCCGGAGAGCGTCGCGGCGCTCGGTCGCTTCGATAAGATGCTGATCGATCCGCCGCGCGAAGGGGCGGCCGAACTGGTCAAGTGCCTGGGAGACGACGGACCGCAGCGCATCGTCTACGTGTCGTGCAATCCGGCGACGCTCGCGCGCGATGCCGCAATCCTGGTGCACGAAAGGGGATATGCGCTGCGCAGTGCCGGCATCGCCAGCATGTTCCCGCAAACTTCGCACGTCGAATCCATCGCCCTGTTCGAGCGCTGAAGCCAAACAAAAAGGGCGGCCTCGGCCGCCCTTCCGTCGCGGCTGCGAACGAACTCAGTCGCGATCGCCCGAGAAGGCCATCAGCAGGTTCAGCAGGTTCACGAAGATGTTGTAGATATCGAGATACACCGCCAGCGTGGCCGTGATGTAGTTGGTCTCGCCGCCGTGAACGATGCGGTTGATGTCGAAGAGGATGTAGCCCGAGAACAACACGATGGCGATCGCCGAGATCGCCAGCGCCATCGCCGGGATCTGGAAGAAGATGTTGGCCAGCGACGCCAGCAGGATCAGGACCAGGCCGGCGAACAGGAACTTGCCGATGTTGCTGAAGTCGCGCTTGGTCGTCGAGGCGATGCCGGCCAGCACGAAGAAGATGCCGCCCGTGCCCGCAGCCGCCATGGCGATCAGCGTGCCGCCGTTGGAGAAGCCCAGCGCGACGCGCAGCATGCCTGACAGCATCAATCCCATGAAGAAGGTGAAGCCCAACAGGAGCACGACGCCCATGCCGCTTTCCTTGGTGCGCTCGATGCCCCACATGAAGCCGAAGGCGATGCCGAGGAAGAGCAGGAAGGAGATCAGGGGGCTGCCGGCGAACATCGAGAAGCCGGTCTGCACGCCGACCAGCGCGCCGATCACGGTCGGCACCATCGACAGCGCGAGCAGTGCATAGGTGTTGCGCAGCACGCGGTTCTGCTGGCGGGCGAGGTCCTGGGCGCTAGACGGATATTGGCCGAATTGGATGTCTTGCATGGAAACGAATCCTCCGTGGGGGAAAGGTGCTGCGGGTAAGACTATAGAAAGCAATGCCAAGTTTCAAGCCGCATATGGGGGCCGATGTCATGCTTTCAAGGCGGTTGCCACGTGGGCGTTATAATCCGCGCGCCTTAAGGAAGTGTTACGGAAATCGGGCGATCGTAAGCGATTGTGTCCGACGTCCGGAGCCACAACGCGCCCGCAGGGCTCGTTGCGGCGTAGGCTAACGCGGCCTTTCGCGTTAAGCCGCGAAGCGGCGGCCGGAGCCACAACCGGCAAGGAAGTCAGTAGTTCGGAGGTGTGGCAGAGTGGTCGATTGCACCGGTCTTGAAAACCGGCAAGGGGCAACCCTTCGTGAGTTCGAATCTCACCGCCTCCGCCAATTATTCCAGCTCGGCGAACAGCGGCAGCGCTTCGCGCGGCTCTTCCGCGGTCAATTCGGAGTACTCGCCGGTCTTGCATAGCTTCCCCGCCCTCACGCCGAGCAGCCGCAGGCGCCGCTCCAGCGGGACGCGCTTGAGGCACAGCCCGGCGCCAAGACGGATTTCCCGCGCATCG
>DASVZI010000049.1:0-34532 GCA_036391735.1 Rhodocyclaceae bacterium | reverse complement strand
TCGGCGCGGCGGCGGGCTTCGCGGCTGCCGCGGCGTGCGCCGCCGTGGCGGACAGCGGCATGTAGAGCGTGAAGGTGCTGCCCTTGCCCTCCTCGCTCTTCATGCGCAGCTCGCCGTGCATCTTGTGCGCGAGCTGCATCGAAATCGACAGGCCCAGGCCGGTCCCGCCGAACTTGCGGCTGATCGAGCCGTCCGCCTGCTGGAAGGCCTCGAACACCAGTTGCTGCTTGTCGGCGGGGATGCCGATGCCGGTATCGACCACCGAGAACGCCAGTGCCGGTACCGCCAGGGGATTCTCCGCCGCGTCCGGCCGCGCCACGCGCAGCGTCACGCTGCCGCGTTCGGTGAACTTCATGGCGTTCGACAGCAGGTTCTTGAGGATCTGGTGCACGCGCTGCTCGTCGCCGTAGACGAGCGGCGCGGCATCGGGGTCGATGACGATGCCGAAATCGAGCGTGCGCTGCTGGGCGATCGGCTCGAACAGCGAGCGCAGGCTCTCGCAAAGATCGCGCACCGGCAGCGCGCCGAAGTTGAACTGCATCTGTCCTGCCTCGACCTTGGAGAGGTCGAGGATGTCGTTGATGAGCTCGAGCAGGTCGGTGCCGGCCGAGTTGATGGTGGCGGCGAACTCCACCTGCTTGGGCGTCAGGTTGCCCTCCCTGTTCTGCTTGAGCAGGCTCGACAGGATCATCAGGCTGTTGAGCGGCGTGCGCAGCTCGTGCGACATGTTGGCGAGGAATTCCGACTTGTACGTGCTGACGCGCTCGAGCTCCGCCATCTTCTGGCGCAGCGTCTCGCTGGTCGCCTCGATCTCCTTGTTCTTGACGCGGATGGCTTCGCGCTGCTGCTCGAGCATCTGCGCGCGCTCCTCGAGCTCCTCGTTGCTCTGCTGCAGCTCCTCCTGCTGCACGCGGAGCTCCTCGGTCTGCTGCTGGGTCACTTCCAGCAATTCCGCGGTCTGCAGCCGCGCGAGGTTGACGTCGATGCCGATGGCGATGGCGTCGCGCGCCGCCTCGATGAACTTCAGCTCGATGTCGCTGAATTCGCGCAGCGCCGCGATCTCCATGACGCCGACCAGCCGGTTGCCGTGCAGCAGCGGGATGGCCGCGACCAGCGCCGGCGCGGCGGCGCCGAGGCCCGAGCCGACCGCCAGGTAGTCGGGCGGCAGTTCGCGCAGGAACAGCGTCTTCTGGCGCCGCGCCGCTTCGCCGACGAGGCCCTCGCCGAGGCGGAAGAACTCGCCTTCCTCGCGGCGGCGGCTGGTGCCGTAGCTGGCGGCCAGGCGCAGCTGGACGGTGCGCTCGTCGAACAGGTAGAGCATGCCGACGCTGGCGTCGAGGTACTCGACCAGGAAGGTCAGCACCGAGAGGGTCATCGCCTGGGTGGTCTGCTCCTCGCGCATCAGGCTGCCGAGGATGTTGCTGCCCGACTTCAGCCACTCGCGGTCGCGCTGGCCGTCCCGTGCCGCGCGCAGCGAGCCGGTCATCGTGCGGAAGGCCTCGTCGAAGGCGTGCTGCACTTCCGACAGGCGCTGCATCGACTGCATCAGGTGGCCCAGCTCATCGTCGGGCAGGCCGGCCGCGTCGATCTCCAGCGGCGCCGACACCCGAATCTCCTGGTCGAGGTCGCCGGCGCCGATCGCCTCCGCCACCCGCACCTTTTCGCGGCTGTCCGCGATGATGTCCTGCACGGTGCCGAACGCGAGCTGCAGCGACTGGGTGACGCTGCGCGTGACGAGGAAGGACAGCACCACGCCGCCGGTGATGATCATGGCGAGCATGAAGGCGATGGTGCCGATGGCGAAGTCGCGCGCGCGGCGCGCCTGCTGCTCGAGTTCGGCCGCTCGGCTGGCGCTGTAGCTGCCGACGGCCTCCGCCTGCCGCAGCAGGGAGTCGACCAGGGGGGCGCCGCGGGCCGCGTTCATGGCAGCCGCTTCCCGGCGCAGCCCCTTGCCGGCCAGCGCCAGGACTTCGTCGCGCGTCGCCTTCCAGGCGGCGACGTTCTTGTCGAGCGCCGCGGCCGCGGCCTCGTCTCCGGGGAAGCGCTCGAGCAGCAGGGCGGCATCGGCATCGATGCGCACGGCCAATGCTGCGACTTCCGCTGCGTCGCCCGGGTTGTCCTTTGCGATCAGCCCGTCCAGGAGCGAGCGCACAGCGAGAATGTCGCCACGCATTTCCAGGACCGCATTCGAAGACGCCAGCGAGCGGTCGAGGATGTCGCTGCTGATGCTGGACAGCTGCGAGACGCCGCGGGCGCCGATGAAGCCCATTACCAGGGCGCCGATGATGATCGCGGCAAAGCCGATCACCAGCCGGGTGACGATTCTCGTCCGGTCGAACATCGCTGGGGTTCCCCGCTCCCGAAAGGGCGGATTATCGCGCCGTTGGCGCATGCCGGAATATCGAAAGAACTATTAATTCGTTCCGCGCCGCATCATGCCGCTGGTAAGTTCGGCCTCCGGCTATCATTCGCGCCATCGAAGGGGGAAATTCCATGAAAATCGCCAACAACGTCACGGAATTGGTCGGCAATACGCCGCTGGTGAAGCTCAATCGCGTCGCCGCCGGCGCCCGGGCCACGGTGGCGCTCAAGCTCGAATTCTTCAATCCCGCGCACAGCGTCAAGGACCGCATCGCCGTCGCCATGATCGATGCCGCCGAGCAGGCCGGCAAGATCGGGCCGGACACGGTGATCCTGGAGCCGACTTCCGGCAACACCGGCATCGGCCTGGCGATGGTTTGCGCGGCCCGGGGCTACAAGGCGGCCTTCGTCATGCCCGAGACCATGAGCCGCGAGCGCAAGCTGCTGCTCAAGGCCTACGGCGCCGAACTTATCCTCACGCCGGGCAGCGAGGGCATGGGTGGCGCCATCAAGAAGGCCGAGGAACTGGCGGCTTCCGACTCGCGCTATTTCATCCCGCAGCAGTTCGAGAATCCCGCCAACCCCGAGATCCATCGCCGCACCACCGCCGAGGAGATCTGGCGCGACACCGACGGCAAGGTCGACATCTTCGTCGCCGGCATCGGCACCGGCGGCACCATCACCGGCGTGGGCGAGGCGCTCAAGGCCCACAATCCCGGCATCCAGGTCGTCGCCGTCGAACCCGACGCCAGCGCCGTGCTGTCCGGCGGCCAGAAGGGGCCCCATCCCATCCAGGGCATCGGCGCCGGCTTCGTTCCGGCCATCCTGAACACCCGGGTCTACGACGAGATCGCCCGCGTCAAGAACGACGACGCGCTCAACACCGCGCGCGAGCTGGCGACGAAGGAGGGCCTGCTGGTCGGCATCTCCTCCGGCGCCGCCGTATGGGCCGCGCTGCAGGTGGCGAAGCGTCCCGAGAACGAGGGCAAGCTGATCGTCGTCGTCATTCCGTCGTTCGGTGAGCGCTACCTGTCCACGGTGCTGTACCAGCATCTGGAGGTCTGACCGGAGCGCCGTTTCCGTGGTGCCGCTGGCGTGCAATTTGCGGCCGCCTCGGCCTTTTCGGCGACGGTGAGCTGGAACACAATGCATCTGAGCTTCGCAATCATGGGCGAATTGCCATGCATGTGACGGCGGCATATTCTATGCGCCTTGTCCGCAAGCCCATCGAGGAATGGCAACATGACCGCCAGGTACCGCGCTCGTCTCGCACTGCTGCTCCTGCAACTCGGCGTTTCGCTCTGCGCCTTCGCCGGCCCTCCCACTCCCTCGCTCGACCTCTTGCGCAACCGCGCCTTCGTCGAGCTCCAGGCCAGTTTCGATCGCCTCCAGACGGACTATGAGGCGGACACCGCCGGCGAGATGGCCATGGCAACGGCATTCTGGGAATTCAAGCGCGCCGATCCGGAGCTCGAGCCGCTGCTCGATGAGTGGGTGCAGGCAATGCCGGCCTCGTACGCCGCGCGGACGGCGCGCGCCGCGTATCGGGTGGAGACGGCGCATGCCTGGCGCGGCGGGGCGTGGTCGGGCGATGTGGCGCCGGCGCGCTGGGACGCGATGAACCGCTGGCTGCAAGCCGCCGATGAGGACATCGCCGCGGCAGTGCGTTCGACCGCAAAACCGGTGTTCGCCATCGAGACGCGCATGCGGCTGCTCAGCCTGTCCGGCAGCGGGGAAGAGATCAAGGCCGAACTCGACAAGGCGGTGCTGCTCGATGCCAACGCGATGGGGCCGCGGCGGGCTTATCTCGGCGCCTTGCTGCCGCGGTGGGGTGGCAGCTACCAGGCGATGCGCGCCTTCGGCGATGGTTTCAAGGATGCGGCGCATGCGAAGCTCAGGCCGCTGCCGCAAATCGCGCAGGCGGCGGCGCTGGCGGACCAGGGGGATCTGGCCCATTCCGCGCGCGACTACGTCGCCGCCGTGCGCTTCTACGGCGAGGCGCGCGCCGTTCATGAAGACGCGCAGGCGCTGTGCGGTCTCGCCCGCAGCTACGCCGCCATCGGCCAGACGCAGAATGCGATCGATCTCCTGAATCGCGGCGTCGCACTCGCGCCGCTCTCGGCCTTCTGCTACGCGACTCGCGGCCAGGCCTACCTGAACGCCAGGCAGCCGGCGCTCGGAGTGGCGGACCTGCGCGACGCGGCCGGACTTGGAGACGTCCATGCGGCGGCATTGCTAGGCAACCTTTACCTCAGCGGCAACGAAGGCGTCGGCATCGACGTGGCGGAGGCCGTGCGCTGGCTGGAAGTCGCCGCGCATTTCTGGGACACCTCGGCGCTGTTCGCCCTGGGCAAGCTCTACGAACGGGGGCCGGGCGTCGCGATCGACTTGCGCAAGGCCGCGCAGTACTACCGCGAAGCGGCCGATCTCGGCTACGGGCCCGCGGAAAACGACCTGGGTCTCGCACTCTGGTACGGCAACGGCGTCGATCAGGACCAGGTGGAGGCAGTGCGCCTCTGGCGCCGCGCCGCGGGCCGCGGCATCTGGCAGTCCCAGCACAACCTCGAGTACTTCCTTCATCCGGTCGACCGCTACCTGATCCAGTTCGGCTTCGTCGACGGACCGGGCCACGCCAAGGAAGTCCTCGGTGCCGCCGGGGCGGTCCTCGCGATCATGCTGGTGCTGCTCGTGGCCGAACGCCGCCAATCCCGCATCCGCGCAAAGGCGAAATAGCCCTCATGCCGGCGGGATGTTCTGCCCGCGGCTGATCGCTACAATCGTCCCGTCTCCATTCGCCGGGGCGAGACCTTGAACCCGTTCGCGCAGCTTCCCGCCGTCGACCGTCTGCTGGCCCGGCCCGAAGTTGCGGCGCTGGCCGAGGCGCATGGCCGCGCAGCCGTGAAGCATGCGGCGCGCGATGTGCTCGCGTCGGCCCGCGCCGGGCTTGGCGAAGGACGCAGCGCCCCGAGCGAAGCCGAGCTGGCGAGCGCCGTGCAGAGCCTTGCCTGCATGCAGGCGCGGTCCCGGCTGCGCCGCGTCTTCAATCTCAGCGGCACCGTGCTGCACACCAACCTCGGGCGGGCCGCGCTGCCCGAAGAGGCGGTCGAAGCCCTCGCGCTGGCGGCGCGCTCGCCCTGCGCGCTCGAGTACGACGTCGACAGCGGCGGCCGCGGCGACCGCGACGACGTCGTGAACGAGCTGCTCTGCGAGCTCACCGGCGCCGAGGCGGCGACGGTGGTCAACAACAACGCGGCGGCGGTGTTCCTGCTGCTCAACACCCTGGCCCAGCGCAAGCGGGTGATCGTCTCGCGCGGCGAACTGGTCGAGATCGGCGGCGCCTTCCGCGTGCCGGACATCATGCAGCGCGCCGGCGCGAAGCTCGTCGAGGTCGGCACGACGAATCGCACGCATAGGTCCGACTTCGCCGAGGCCGTCGCCGGCGGCGGCGCCCGCGTCGCCATGCTGATGAAGGTGCACGCCAGCAACTACGCGATCGCCGGCTTCACCGCGGCCGTGCCGGAAAAGGAACTGGCCGCGCTCGCGCACGATCATGGCCTGCCCTTCGTCGTCGACCTCGGCAGCGGCACCCTGGCGAACCTGGAAGAATGGGGCCTGCCGCACGAGCCGACGCCCCAGGAATCGATCGCCGCCGGCGCCGATTTGGTCTGCTTTTCCGGCGACAAGCTGCTCGGCGGTCCGCAGGCCGGCCTGCTGGTCGGCCGCAAGGACCTCATCGCCAGGCTCAAGAAGAACCCGCTCAAGCGGGTGCTGCGCGTGGGCAAGCTCACGCTGGCCGCGCTCGAAGCCGTGCTGCGGCTCTACCGCGATCCCGATCGGCTGGCCTCGCGCATGACGACGCTGCGCCTGCTGACCCGGCACGAGGAAGAGATCCGCGCGCAGGCGCAGCGCCTGCTGCCCGCCTTTGCGGCGATGCTCGCCGGCTGGCCGGTCATCGCCGGCATCGATCGCCTGTCGAGCCAGATCGGCTCGGGCTCGCTGCCGGTGGATCGACTGCCGTCGGCCGGCCTGGTGGTGCGCCCGCAAGGCAGCAAGGCCGGCGTCCTGCACCGGCTCGAAGAGCGCCTGCGCGCGCTGCCCGTGCCGGTGGTCGGCCGCATTGCCGACGGCGCCTTGCGGCTCGACCTGCGCTGCCTCGATGTCGCGCAGGAGGCCGAATTCCTTGCCCAGCTGCCGCTGCTCGGACGCTTCGGATGATCGTCGGCACCGCGGGCCATATCGACCACGGCAAGACGACGCTGGTGAAGGCGCTCACCGGCGTCGACGCCGACCGGCTGCCCGAGGAGAAGGCGCGCGGCATCACCCTCGATCTCGGCTACGCCTTTGCCGACGACGGCCGGCTCGGCTACGTCGACGTGCCCGGCCACGAGAAGCTGCTGCACAACATGCTGGCCGGCGCCACCGGCATCGACTTCCTGCTGTTGGCGGTCGCCGCCGACGACGGACCGATGCCGCAGACGCGCGAGCACCTGGCGATCGCGCAGTTGCTCGGGCTGACGCGCGGCGCGGTGGCGTTGACCAAGGCGGACAGGGTCGGCGAGGAACGCCTCGCGGCGGCGCGCGCCGAGGTTGCCGCGATGCTTCGCGCTACCCCGCTCGCCGAGGCGCCGGTGTTTCCCGTAGCGGCCGCCAGGGGCGAAGGCATCGCGCCGCTGCACGAGCACCTGCTCGCTGCCGCCGCGGCCCTCGGCGAGCGCCGTGCGACGGGCGGCTTCCGGCTGGCGATCGACCGCGTCTTCAGCCTCTCCGGCGCGGGACTCGTCGTCACCGGGACCGCCTTCTCCGGCAGCGTCGCCGTGGGCGACAGGCTGGCGATCACGCCGCCCGGCAAGCCGGTACGGGTGCGCGGCCTGCGGGTGCATGACCGCGCCACGCAGTGCGGGCATGCGGGCCAGCGCATCGCCCTCAACCTGGCCGGCGACATCGAACGCGCGGACATCGCGCGCGGCATGTGGGCCGTGGCGCCGCAGCTCCATTGCCCGGTGCAGCGCTTCCAGTGCGAGGTGCAGGCCCTCGAGCCGCTCCGGCATTGGCAGCCGCTGCACCTGCACCTCGGCGCGGCGGACGTGATCGGACGGCTGGCGCTGCTCGAAGGCGAGGCGCTGGCGCCGGGCGGCGCGGCGCTCGCGGAAATCGTCCTCGACCGGCCGATCGGCGCGCTGGCGCGCGACCGCTTCATCCTGCGCGACCAGTCCGCAATGCGCACCATTGGGGGCGGGCGCGTGCTCGACGTGTTTCCTCCGGTCCGCCACAAGCGCGCGCCGCATCGGCTGGCGGCGTTGCGGCTGATGGCGCTCGACGATCCGCTTCCGGCGCTGCGCGGCGCGGCGGCGCAGCCCGAAGGCGTCGACCTCGATCGCTTTGCGCTCAACCGCAATCTCGACGACGCGGAATCGCCATGGCAGACGCTTGGCCTGGTGGTGGTCGAGGACGACGGCGTCCGCCGCGGCTTCGATCCTGCCGTCTGGCACGGCCTGGGGCAGCGTCTGCTCGACGCGCTGGCGGCGGAGCACGAGCGGGTGCCGGACATGATCGGCGTCGCACGCGACCGGTTGCGCCGCCTCATTGCACCCGCGCTGGCGCCGGTCGCCTTCGATCGCCTCGTGGTCGGGCTGCTGGCGCAGGATCGGCTGGCGCAAACGGGTGGCTGGCTGCATCTGCCGGCGCACCGCGCCACCCTGGCCGCGGCGGACGCCGACCTATGGCGAGCGGTGCGCCCGCTGCTCGACGCGTCGCCCTTCCAGCCGCCGCGCGTGCGCGACGTGGCGAAGGCGAGCGGCACGCCGGAGGAGACCGTGCGCGGGCTGATGAAGCGCGTCGCCCGCGTCGGCCTCGCCTATCCGGTCGCGCAGGATCACTACTTCACTGCGCAGGCGCTGGCCCGGCTGGCCGAGCAGGTCGACATCCTCCATGCTCGCGACGGGGCGGCGCGCGCCGCCGCGCTGCGCGATGCCATCGGCGGCGGCCGCAAGGTGGCCATCCACATCCTCGAGTTCTTCGATCGCGTCGGCTACACACGCCGCGTTCGCGACGAGCACGTGCGCCGCATGGCGGGCGCAGGCAGGCAATGGGTCCTGGAATGAACAACGGAAGAGATCGTTCCCCGGTGGGGCGGCCGGTCTTCAAAACCGGCAGGGGCGGCCAAGCGGTCCCTGGTGGGTTCGACTCCCACTCTCTTCCGCCGTTGCGCCCTGTCGTGAGTCCACGACAGGGAGCCGTAGGGATCGGCCGGCGATAAGGTCGACATCGCAATGCCGTTGGAAAATGCTCACCAAGAAGCACTCCACCCCCAGCCCTGACAGAAGGAGACTGAGATGAAAAAGCTGTACTGGATCGCCTGGCCCTCTTTCCTGGTTGCCGGCGTGGCCGAAGTCGTGTTCTTCGCCCTCGTCAATCCGGGCGAGTTGTTTCTTCTCGGCGAACCGATCGAGCTTTCGGCCATCGGCACCTATACGATAGGCTTCTTCCTCTTCTGGGCATTCTGCTTCGTCAGCAGCCTGGCCACCTGCTTCTTCCAGAAGTCGTCCGACGACATCAACTCCGATGCGAGGAGGATGGCGGGGCGCCGGCCCGCCTGAGCGGACGGAGGTATCTACCGCGCGCGGCGGAGCGCCGCGAACAGGCCCGCGGCGGCGAGCGCGGCGAAGGCCATCAGCGACCACTCGGCGATGGTCAGCCCGAGCAGGCGCCAGCCGGGCTCGGAGCACAAGCCGCTGACGCCGAACAGCAGCGGCATGCGCTCGCTGGCCCAGTCGACCATCTGCTCCCACCACGGCGCGTTGGCGACGCAGTCTGTCTCGCGCGCGAAGTTCTGGATCCAGACCTGGTAGCCGGCGACGAAGGCGCCGGTGCCGGCCGCGGCGGCCATGGCGAGCGCCGCGAGGCGCCGGGCGAGGGTGCGGTCGGCGAACAGGCCGAGGATGCCGACGGCCGCGACGAGCAGGTAGAGCATGCGCTGCAGGATGCACAGCGGGCAGGCGGCCAGATTGAGCAGCTTCGCCAGCGCGACGCCGCCGGCGACCAGCGCGAGGCTGACGAGGGCCGCGGCGGCGAAGGGCGCGCGCGGATGCAGCAGGAGCTTGTTCATGCGGTGGAATGCGGAAGCGAGGCTGCCATTCTAGCCTCGCCGGCGGCTCGATATCGCTATTGCGATGCGCCGTAGCGGCGCAGGAAATCGGTGATCTCCGCGGCGGGAGCGGGGCGGCAGACCTGGTAGCCCTGCAGCAGCAGCTGTTCGCCGCCCTCGATGTTCTCGAGGAAACGGCGCTGCTCGTCGTGCTCGACCCCCTCCGCGACGATCTTCAGCGACAGGCTGTTGCCGAGGCTGACGATGGCGTTGACCACGGCGTCGTCGTCGCTGTTGCGGCCGAGGCCGCGCACGAAGGACTGGTCGATCTTGAGGGTGTTGATGGGGAATTGCTTGAGGTAGTTGAGGCTGGAATAGCCGGTGCCGAAGTCGTCCACCGCGATCTCGCAGCCGAGCTCGCGCAGTCCGTTGAGCGTGGCGATCGAACGGTCGACGTCCTCCATCACCGCTCCTTCGGTGATCTCGAGCTCCAGTTGGCGGCCTTCGATGCGGTACTCGACCAGCGTGCGCCGAACCAGGTCGACGAGGTCGCTCTGGCGGAACTGCACGGCGGAGAGGTTAACGGCCACCCGCAGCCCCTCGATGCCCTGTGCCCGCCACGCGGCGATCTGCGCGCAGGCCCGGCGCAGCACCCATTCGCCGATGGGCACGATGAGGCCGCACTTCTCGGCGATCGGGATGAAGGCCGACGGCGAAACCGCTCCGAACTCGGGCGAATTCCAGCGCAGCAGGGACTCGACGGCGACGACCTGCTGGGTACTGAGCGCCCATTGCGGCTGGTAGTGCAGGGTGAATTCGCCGGCCTCGAGCGCGCGGCGCAGCCCGTTCTCGATGCGCATGGCCTCGGCCATGCGCGCCGACATGTCGGCGCTGTAGAACTTCAGGGTGTTGCGGCCGAGTTCCTTGGCGCCGAACATCGCGGTATCGGCATTGCGCTGCAGCGTCGCGGCGTCGCCGGCGTCGAGCGGCGCCAGGGTGATGCCGATGCTCAGGCTGGTGAACAGCTGGTGGCCGTCGACCTCGAAGGGGGCCTCGAATTCGGCCAGCAGGCCTTGCGCCTTGGAGGCGACATCGGCCGCGCTGCGCACGTCGTCGAGCAGGATGGCGAACTGGTCGCCGCCCAGCCGGCACACGGTGTCGGTGTCGCGCAGGCAGGCCAGCAGCCGCCCGGCGACGCCCTTCAGCAGCGCATCGCCGATGTCCACGCCGAGTGTCTCGTTGACCACCTTGAAGTGGTCGAGGCCGGCGTAGATCACCGCCAGCATGCCGCTGTTGCGCGTCATGTGCGCCAGCGCCTGGTTCAGCCGGTCCTGGAACAGCACGCGGTTCGGCAGGCCGGTCAGGGTGTCGTAATTGGCGAGGTACTCGAGGCGGCGTTCCGACTCCTTGTACTCGGAAAGGTCGGAGAAGATGCCGACGTAGTTGCTGACGCGGCCCTGCGCGTCCCGCACGGCGCGGATGCTGAGCCACTCGGGATAGACGCTGCCGTCCTTGCGCCTGTTCTGCAGCTCGCCCTTCCATTCCCCGCGGGCGTTCAGCGCCTGCCACATCGACTGGTAGAAGTCGTCCGGCTGCAGTCCCGACTTGAGGATGGCCGGCGTCTTTCCCGCCGCCTCGGCCTCGCTGTAGCCGGTGATGGCGGTGAAGGCCGGGTTGACGCGCAGGATGCGCGCCTTCGCATCGGTAAGCGTGATGCCGTAGGGGCTGTTGTCGAAGACGGTGGCGGCCAGCAGGAGATCCTTCTCGCGCGCGCGGATCTCGCTCATGTCTCGGAACACCGTGACGGCGCCGAGCGGGCCGGCTTCCCGGATCCGTACGTGTGCGACGGCGGCCGGAACGCTGCTGCCGTCGCGGCAATGCAGCAGTTCGTCGTCGTTGCGGAAAGCGCCGGCGCCGCTGTCGGCCGCCCAGTTCACGCTGCGCGGCAGGACTTCGCGCAGCCCCATGCCGGCCAGGGATTCGTGCCGATGGCCGGTGAGGCGGGCGGCCTCGTGGTTGGCGAAGACGATGGTGCCGTGCTTGTCGGTGGCCAGGACGCCGTCGCCGATGTTCTCGCCGATGCGCTCCATGAAGCGGTAGCTGTCCTCCAGCGCCCGCGCGCTCCTCAACAGGCGCAGCAGCGACAGCGACACCAGCAGGAGCAGCATGGCGGCGAGTGCGGCCAGCCCGATGCGGGATCGATTGGCTTGGCGTTCTTCGGCCAGCACGTCGTCCTCGACCGCGCGGTTCAGTTCGTGGATCAGCGGCGCGGTGGCGGGGAATACGATGCGCCGCGTCAGCTCTTCGAGCTGGGGCCGCAGCCGCAGGATCAGGTCGGCGTGTGCGGCCAGGTTGCGGACGTCGCGTGCCAGGGGAGCGGGCAGCGACCCGGCGCGGGCACGAATGTCGCGAACGTTGCCGGCCACGGCGGCTCCGAGCGCATCGTCCACCCCGGTTCCGTAGCGCAGCGTGTCGAAGTAGAGCGCGCCGATGCGCTCGCCGAGCGCTTGTCCGTCGCGATCGCGGGGCAGGCGCCGCCGCAGGTCCTCGGCGGCGCCCGGCAGATAGTGCAGCGAATTCTTCAGCAGGGCGTTCACGGACTTGAATCGCTCGACATCGCCGCGCAGCGCGTCCAGGGACTCCCCATATTGGCGGAGCAGGCCGTCTATGCGGGCATTGCCCTGGCCGGTGATCGCGCTGTCGCCGCCGGTGAGCATCCTGGTCGCGCCGGCCAGATCGGTGAAGATGCGATTGACGCCGTCGTAGTTGGCGACCAGCCCGTAGCGCAGCTTCAGCACGTTCTCGCTGAGCTTGGCGTGTCCCTCGTCGAGGGCGTCCAGGGCATTGCCCGCCTGCGCCATGCGGCTGGCGTTCGACAGCGACCCCGCCGCCAGCGCAAGCAGCAGCGCGAGCGCCATGAGGCCGCCGGCGAGCCAGGTCCAGCGCGGAATCTGGCGGATCACAGCGGCTCGCCCTGATAGTTGCCGGTCAGCGTGCCGAGGAACTCGACGATCAGGGCGATCTCCTCTTGCGACAGCTCGCGGCCCAGTTGGTACCGCCCCATGGCGCGCACGGCGTCCTCGAGCGTCGCCATGCTGCCGTCGTGGAAGTAGGGCGCGGTGCGCGCGACGTTCCGCAGGCTGGGCACCTTGAAGAAGTGCCGATCCGCAGGCTGGCCGGTGACGTTGAAGCGTCCCTGGTCCTCGGGCGCGTCCTTGCCGCGGTCCGCGAAGAAGTCGCCGAAGACGCCGAGCCCGGCGAACAGGTTGCCGCCGATGTTGATGCCCTGGTGGCACGAGGCGCAGCCGAGTTCCTTGAACAGGCGGTAGCCGCGCATCTCGCGCTCAGAGAGCGCATTCCTTTCGCCGCGCAGGTAGCGGTCGAAGCGCGCGTCGGGCGTGACGAGGCTGCGCTCGAAGGTCGCAATGGCATCCTTGATCGCCGCCGCGCTGACGCCGCCCGCGTAGAGGTGACCGAAGGCGTTGCGGTAGTAATGATCCTCGCTGAGCTTGCCGATCACTTCAGGCCAGTTCGATCCCATTTCGGCCGGGTTGTGAACCGGGCCGGCTGCCTGCTCCTCCAGCGTGGGTGCGCGGCCGTCCCAGAACTGACGGAAGTTGAAGCCGCTGTTGAAAACCGTCGGGGTGTTGATGGCCCCGACCTGGCCGCCGATGCCGATCGCCGTGCGGCGCCCGTCGACGCCGGCGTGATCGAGCGCGTGGCAGGTCGCGCAGGAAACAGAATCGTCGTGGGAGAGCCGCGTATCGTGGAACAGCTTCGCGCCCAGCGTCACCTTGTCGGCGTCGAGCGGCAGCGACTGCGGCAACGGCGCGACCGGCTCGGGATTGAAAGCGGCGCCGGCCAGGGCGTCTGCCGGCGCAGCGGGCGCGGGTGCCGGGGGGGAGGGCGAACCTACGCGCCAGACGATGGCGAGGACGAGCGCCAGCAGTCCGATTACGGCTGCCGCGAATGCCGCCGCGGTTTTCGCCAGTGGATGAGGGACCGCCATTGCGCCGAGAGAGCAAGTGTCATGACTTTAGCCATAAGATCGTACTCTAGGGTCCTGGTGAAGTCCACGAACCCAGGAAGCCAGGGGCGGCATGACGTCGTCAACGCAGCAGGCCGGCTCCCACGGTGTCGTGGGTCGCTTCGTCGATCACGATGAACGCGCCGGTGACCCGGTTCTCCGCATAGGCGTCGCCGAAGACGGGCTGGGCCAGCTTCAGCGAGACCAGGGCTATGTCGTTCATTGCGATGCCGTCGGCCGGTTCGCGCGCCAGCGTCTCGAGGTTCAATCGGTTCTCGATGGCCGCCAGCCGCGCCCGCGTCTCGCGCGTGGTGTGGCGCACCAGGTAGCGGCGGTTCGGGTCCGGGGGCGCCTCGGCGAGCCAGCACAGGTCGGCCTTCAGCGTCCCGAGCAGCCTGGGCGGGGACTCGCGCCCGACGATCATGTCGCCGCGCGAGATGTCGATCTCGTCGTCGAGCAGTAGCGTCACGGATTGTTCGGCCACCGCGAGCGAACGCGACTCGCCGGCGATCTGGATGTCCTTGACGCGCGAGACGCGTCCGGAAGGCAGCACCATGATCTCGTCGCCGACGGCCACCTCGCCGGATTCGACGCGTCCCATGAAGCCGCGGAAATCGTGTAAGGCAGGGTCGGCGGATCGCTGCGGACGGCAGACGTACTGCACCGGAAACCGGAGCGGTTCATCGCGCTCGGCGTGCGCTGCGGGCGCCGTCTCGAGGATTTCGATCAGCGTCGGACCGCGGTACCAACCGAGCCGTTCGCCGCGTTCGACGATCATGTCGCCGGCGAGCGCCGACATCGGCACGAAGCGCACGTCCTCGATGCCGAGCTTGGCGGCGAAGGCCAGGTACTCGTCGCGGATGAACTCGAACGTCGCCTGCTCGTAGCCGACCAGGTCCATCTTGTTGATCGCCACCACGAGATGGCGGATGCCGAGCAGGTGGGCGATCGCCGAGTGGCGGCGCGTTTGCATCAGCACACCCTTGCGGGCGTCGATTAGGATGATGGCGAGGTCCGCGGTGGACGCCGCGGTGACCATGTTGCGCGTGTACTGCTCGTGGCCGGGCGCGTCCGCGATGATGTACTTGCGGGTGCCGGTGGAGAAGTAGCGGTAGGCGACGTCGATGGTGATGCCCTGCTCGCGCTCGGCCTGCAGGCCGTCGGTCAGCAGCGACAGGTCGACGGCGTCGAGGCCGCGCTTCCTGGAGGTCCGCTCGATGGCGCGCAGCGCATCGGCGAGGATCGCCTTGGTGTCGTAGAGCAGGCGCCCGATCAGCGTGCTCTTGCCGTCGTCGACGCTGCCGCAGGTGAGGAAGCGCAGCAGGCCATTGTCGGCGATGGGGAGGTCTTCGAGGGCGCTCATCTAAAAGTAGCCTTCCTTCTTGCGCTGCTCCATCGAGGCCTCCGACGTCTGGTCGTCGAGCCGCGTGGCGCCGCGTTCGGTGAGGGTGGTGGTCGCCGTCTCGGCGATGATGTCGGCGACCGTGCGGGCGGCGGATTCGACCGGCGCCGTGCAGGTGATGTCGCCGACGGTGCGGAAGCGCACGCTCAGCGTCTCGACGGCATCGCCATCCCTGGCCGGCGTCAGCGCGGTGACGGGCTGCAGCAGGCCGTTCCTGCGCACCACTTCGCGGGGATGCGCGAAGTAGATCGACGGCAGTTCGAGGCCTTCCCGCTCGATGTACTGCCATACGTCGAGTTCGGTCCAGTTGGAGATCGGGAAGACGCGGATGTTCTCGCCCGGATGGACGCGCGCATTGTAGAGATCCCAGAGTTCGGGCCGCTGGTTCTTCGGGTCCCATTGGCCGAAGCCGTCGCGGAAGGAGAAGATGCGCTCCTTGGCGCGCGCCTTCTCCTCGTCGCGGCGTGCGCCGCCGATGCAGGCGTCGAACCCGAATTCCTCGATGGCCTCGAGCAGCGTCACCGACTGATGCTTGTTGCGCGATTCGCCGGGCGTGCGCAGCACCACGCTGCCGCGTGCCATGGAGTCCTCCACGGAGCGCACGATCAGCCGCTCGCCCAGTTCGGCGGCGCGCTTGTCGCGGAAGGCGATCACTTCCGGATAGTTGTGGCCGGTGTCCACGTGCAGCAGGGGGAAGGGGAAGCGCGCGGGACGGAAAGCTTTCTCCGCCAGCCGCAGCAGGCAGATCGAATCCTTGCCGCCGGAGAACAGCAGCGCAGGACTGGCGCACTGGCCGGCGACCTCGCGCAGGATGTGTATCGCCTCGGCTTCCAGCCAGTCGAGGTGGGCGAGGACGGGGCGGCTGAGCAGGGTTGCAGTCATGTCGATCTCCTCAGGCGCGCTTGACGTGGAGGCCGCACTCTTTTGACGAGGGGTCTTCCCACCACCAACGGCCGGACCGCACGTGCTCCCCCGGTGCCACGGCACGCGTGCAGGGCGCGCAGCCGATGCTCGGGTAGCCTTCGTCGTGCAGGCGGTTGTAGGGAACGGCGTTGGCGTGGAGGTAGGCCCAGACTTCCTGTTCCGACCAATCGGCCAGCGGATTGAACTTCTCCAAGCCGTTGGCGGCATCGAACTCCTGCAGCGCGAGTCCGGTGCGCGTCGCCGCCTGTTCGGAACGCAGCCCCGTCACCCAGGCCTTGTGGCCGGCGAGCGCACGCTGGAGCGGCTCTATCTTGCGCGCGTGGCAGCAGGCCTTGCGCGTCTCCACCGATTCGTAGAAGCCGTTGATGCCGTGCTGGAGCGTGTAGGCCTCCACGGCTTCGTGACGCGGGTAGTAGAGCTTCAGCGTGAGGCCATAGTGGCGCTTGAGCCTGCCCATCAGGTCGTAGGTCTCGGCCGGCAGGCGGCCGGTATCGAGCGAGAAGAGCTCGATGCCGATCTTCTCGGTCAGGATGATGTCGGTCAGCACCATGTCCTCGGCGCCGAGGCTGCTGGCGAAGACGGCGGGTGCGTAGTCGGTGGCGATGCGCTCGAGCAGCTTGCGCGCCGCGGTGGTCCTGGCGGCGACGCTGTTGATGAGCGCCGGGTCGATCGGCTGGTTCATGGCCGTCCTCAGGAGGCGCGCCGCCGGAACAGCGGCAGCGGCTGGTTGGCGGCGGACTGGTAGGCCTCGCTGAAGTCGTCGAGGCCGGCGAGCGCCGCTTCCGGTTCCTGCTTCGTCGCCCAGGCGTCGAAGCCCGAGCGGTAGAGGTAGTGGAGTTGGTCGCGGCCGACGTCGCCGATGGCGCGCAACTCGTGGCGGTAGCCGTAGCGCGTGCGCAGCAGCGTGGCGATCGAATAGCCGCGGCCGTCGGTGAACTTGGGGAAATCCACGGCGACGACGGGCAGGTCATCGAGGTCGGCGGCCAGTTCGGCGGCATCGTCGGTCGGCGCCAGCCAGACGCCGTAGGGCGCGCCCTGTTCCCATTCGCGGCGGATCAGGTCTTCCTTGCGGGCGCGCCAGACCGACAGCGGCACCAGCGTCGGGCCGGCGGGAAGGCGGACGGAGTCCGGCGCTTCGTTGGCGGCGAGGCGCAGCACGGTCCAGGCGTCCTCGACGATTTCGCGATGCTTGATGATCTTAGCCATTGGCGGTCTCTCTTTCGTATTGGGTGGATTCGTTCTGGTAGGCGGCGTCGCGGAAGCTGGCGGCGCCGATGCGGTTGAAGGTGTCGATGAAGCGCTCGTGCGGACGCCGGTGATTGCGGTAGTTCTCGACGATGCGATGGATCGTCGCCGGCACGGCATCGCGCGCGACCGCGGGCCCGATCACTTCGCCGAGCGAGGCTTCCAGGCCCCAGGCGCCGCCCAGCGTCACCTGGTAGTACTCCTCGCCGTTGCGGTCGACGCCGAGCAGGCCGATCTGGCCGACGTGGTGATGCCCGCAGGCGTTCATGCAGCCCGAGATGTTGAGCTTGAGCTCGCCGATGTCGTCCTGCGTTTCGAGGTCGCAGAACCTCGCCTGGATCGCCTGCGCCAGGGGGATCGAGCGCGCATTGGCGAGCGCGCAGAAGTCGCCGCCGGGGCAGGCGGTGATGTCGGCGATGCGTCCGACGGTCGGCGTCGCGAGCTTGGCCTCGCGCAGCGCCAGCCAAAGCTCATGCAGGTCGCGCAGGCGCACGTCGGGCAGCAGCAGGTTCTGCGTCTGGGTGGTGCGGATCTCGGCGAAGCCGTAGCGCTCGGCGAGGTCCGCGACGAGTTCCATCTGTTCCGAGGTCGCATCGCCGGGGGCGTGCCCGGGCGCCTTGAGCGACACCGTCACCGCCGCGTAGCCCGGCACGCGGTGCGCGTGCAGGTTGTGCGCGGCCCAGGCGGCGAAGGCGGCATCGCGGCGCCGCGCGAATTCGAAGCCGGCGTCGAGCCGCGGCAGCGCCTCGTAGGCCGGGTTGTCGAAGTGGCCGGCGACGCGCGCGACCTCGGTCTCGGTGAGCGTGGCCGGGGCATCCTCGAGATGCGCCCATTCCGCCTCGACCTGGCGGGCGAACTCGGCGATCCCGAGCGCCTTGACGAGAATCTTGATGCGCGCCTTGAAGGCGTTGTCGCGCCGGCCGTGCAGGTTGTAGACGCGCAGCACGGCTTCGGCGTAGCTCAGCAGGTGCCGCCACGGCAGGAATTCGCGCAGCACCTGGCCGAGGATCGGGGTGCGGCCGAGTCCGCCGCCGACCCAGACCTTGAAGCCCAGCTCGCCGGCGCCATCGCGCACCAGCTGCAGGCCGAGGTCGTGGATGCGCACGTTCGCGCCGTCGTCGGGACCGCCGCTGACGGCGATCTTGAACTTGCGCGGCAGGTAGGCGAACTCGGGGTTGAAGGCGGACCACTGGCGCACGATCTCGGCCCACGGGCGTGGATCGGCGATCTCCTGGGCGGAGACGCCGGCCAGCGGATCGGCGGTGACGTTGCGCACGCAGTTGCCGGAGGTCTGGATGGCGTGGAGATCGAACTTCGCGAGCTCGGCCAGGATGTCCGGCACCTGGTCGAGCCGCACCCAGTTGAGCTGCATGTTGTGGCGGGTGCTGAAGTGGCCGACGCCGCGGTCGTAGACGCGGGCGATGCGGGCCAGCGCGCGCAGTTGCCGGCTCGACACATGGCCGTAGGGGATGGCGATGCGGAACATCGGGCCGTGACGCTGGATGTAGAGCCCGTTCTGCAGGCGCAGCGGACGGAATTCGTCTTCGGAGAGTTCGCCGGCCAGGAAGCGGCGCGTCTGGTCGCGGTACTGGGCGACGCGCTGCTGCACGAGCTGGCGATCGATGGGATCGTACTGGTACATGGAGTTCTCCGTTCTTACGCTGCGATCAGCTTGCTGCCGACGAGGACGAGCATTCCGGCGAGCGTCGGGCGCAGCACCCGGTCCGGGATGCGGTGGGCAAGGTGGCTGCCGACGAAGATGCCGGGCAGCGAGCCGGCCAGCAGGCTGGCGAGCAGCGACCAGTCCACGCTGCCCAGCCACCAGTGGGCGATCCCGGCGACCAGCGTCAGCGGTACGGCGTGGGCGAGGTCGGCGCCGACGATGCGGATGGCCGGCAGCTTGGGGTAGAGGAAGAACAGCGCCGTGACGCCCAGCGCCCCGGCGCCGACCGAGGACAGCGAGACCAGCGTGCCGAGCGCGATGCCGGTGATCACCGTGAGGCGTTTGCGGCGATGCGCCGGCAAGGCGTCGACATCGTTGGCCTGCGCCCAGGCCTGGAGGCGGCGGCGGAAGGCGAGGGCGACGGCGGTGAGCAGCAGCGCGACGCCGAGCGAGACCTTGATCACCGGCGCGGCACCGCCAAGGCCGCCGGGGGCGAAGCGCGAGACGAGAAAGAGCGTGATCGCGGCGGCGGGCAGGCTGCCTGCAGCGAGCAGGCCGGTGATGCGCCAGTCGACATTGCCGCGGCGCGCGTGAACCAGCGTGCCGCCGGACTTGGTGATCGCGGCGTAGAGCAGGTCGGTGCCGACGGCGGTGGCGGGCGCCACGCCGAACAGCAGCACCAGCAGGGGCGTCATCAGCGATCCCCCGCCGACGCCCGTGATGCCGACCACGGCGCCGACGGCGAAACCCGAAACGACCTGTGCGACTTCCACGATGCCTCCCTGCTGGGTTGTTGGTGCGGCGATCGTAGCGATTCGCTATAAGCTTAAAAAATACTTTATAGTCACATCGTAAGAACAACTGGCAATAAGGGGGCGAACATGAATCTGCAGCAGTTGCGCTATGTCCAGGAGGTGGCGCGCCGCGGTCTCAACGTCTCGGAGGCCGCCAACGCGCTGTTCACCTCCCAGCCCGGAGTATCGAAGCAGATCCGCCTGCTCGAGGAGGAACTCGGCGTCGACATCTTCGTGCGCCACGGCAAGCGGCTCACCGGCGTCACCGATCCCGGCCGGCAGATCATCGCCATCGCCGAGCGCACGCTGCGCGACCTCGCCAACCTCAAGCAGATCGGCGACGAGTTCAGCCGCGAGACCGAAGGCAGCCTGTCGATCGCCACCACGCACACCCAGGCGCGCTACGCGCTGCCGGCAGCGATCAAGGCCTTCATGGCGCGCTACCCGAAGGTGCGGCTGGAACTGCACCAGGGCAGCCCGACGCAGATCTGCGAATGGGTGATGTCGGGCTATTCGGATATCGCGATCGCCACCGAGGCGATCGAGAACTATCCGGACCAACTGGCCATCCTGCCCTGCTATCAATGGAACCACTGCGTGATGGCGCCGGCGCGCCATCCGATCCTGAAGGAGAAGATTCTCACCCTGGAGGCGATCGCGCGCCATCCGCTGGTCACCTACGACTTCGCCTTCGCCGGACGCAGCAAGATCAACCAGGCCTTCATCGCGCGCGAGCTGCAGCCGAACGTGGTGCTCACCGCGCTGGACGCCGACATCATCAAGACCTACGTCGGGCTCGGGCTCGGGTTGGGCATCGTCGCCGCGATGGCCTACGACGAGCGCGCCGACAAAGGGCTGCGCGCCATGGACGCCTCGCACCTGTTCGGTTCATCCACCACGCGCATCGGCATTCGCAAGGACGCCTACCTGCGTGGGTATGCCTACGTGTTCATGGAGCTGTTCGCGCCGCAGCTGTCGCGCAAGGTGATCGAGGCGGCGCTGCGGGGGGATGGGGAGGATCCTGGGTTGTAGTCGACGCGTGCCACGGCTGAATGTTGCCAACGTCATTGCATCTGTGCAATGATGTTGGCATGCGCCTGGGAGGGGCGCCCTTGCTTGCCGTGGCTCGCTGGGGGAGACCCGAATGACTGTTCCGCGAACTTCAAATCTGGGGAACCGCGGCCGGAATGTCGCCGGCTGGCGCTGCCCACTGTTTCTGCTCGGCCTTGCGGTATCGGGCGCCAGCCTCGCCGAGACATGCGTGAACATGCAGTTCGTGGAAGCCTGCATGGAATCGGAAGCCGTCGAGCGAGCAATCAATCCCGCCAAGCTGCGCGAGGTGATCACTGCAGGCCGCCCCGCACTGCAGGCCGGCTCTCCCGTGGCGAGTCGCATTATCAGGAACTATCCGGTACGGTCGCTCAGTATCAGATGGAACCGGGTTGCCGCCGAGGTGCTGGGATCGCCGACCGACAGGTCCGCCTATTACCAAGCAATCTTCGGCGGCATGAGCCAGCAGAAGTTGTTCAAGATCTCCATCGAGACTCGTCCTGCCCTTCGTGTCTCGGGCCTGCCGGACAAGCCGCGAGCGCGGTTCGATGCAGACGGGCTGAGCGACATGTACGGGGTCGTCGTCGGCACAGAACTTCCCCAGGAGGATGCGAGGCAGTTGGTCGCCGTGCTGAATTCCGCGCTGCAGGCCCAAGGCGACCGCGCACAGTTTCAGACCGTGAACATCGTTCCGTTTCTGGCCGAATTCCTCTACCAGTTGCGGCTCGTCTATAGCGACCTGGACAAGCAGGTCGTGGTATTCGATGACAGCTCCGGTCCGGCATCGTCCTGGGTCGACCAAGCCGGAACTCTTTATCTCCCCAAGTCAATGCTTCGTCTGGACAGGTCGGAATTGGATCTCGTCCTGGCCCACGAAGCGATTCATTTGACCCTGCCGCCGGCCAGCCAATTGCTGTCGTGGCTGATGCCGCTCGGTCCATCCATGGGACCCATGGGCAATGTTCTGAAGTCCCGGGAAGTGGCGGATAGGCGAAAGTTCCTGAATTTGGACGTGGAAACGGATGTAGATGCCGGTGTCCTCGAACATTTCGCGGCCCAGCCGGATCAGCGTCGGCGCTACCAGGCCATGATCCAGCGGTTGGAGCCCGACTCGCAGCGCGGTGCCATCATCGCTTACCTGAACCGCCACCTTGATGCCGGCGATTGGCCGCGCCCGCCGGTTCGCCTGGGTCTGCACCAGGCCGCGCCGCTGTTCGACGCGATGCTCAAGTACGAGGCGATGAGCGACCCGGCGGACAAATCGAAAGCGCTGATGCGCCTGTTCGATGTCTTTCCCACTGTCCTGCCGAAGGAGGAGCGGGAGTTCTACGAACCACTGTTCCGGCAGCTGATGAAGCATTACCAGGACCGTCCGGACCGGTTGGCGGCGGGCACCGGACGCCGCTATCTGCCGAGCGAACTTGAAGGCGTGGGTGCAATGTTCAGGGAGGTATTGGCGAAATGACGAAACTGAATGCCATGGTGGCGGTTCTGTTGCTGGCCGCGCTGTTTGCGGCAAGCGCGCACGGCCAGGAGTACCAGCTCGACACGAACGTTCCGTATCAGCACTTGTACTTCAACCCGAAGGATCTGTCGCACATGGATCGCTTCGAAAGCGTGACGGTGTTCTTCACGGACGGCAAGCCCGATATGAAGATCGCCGACATGTTTTATCAATTCGCGGAATTGATTGGCCAATACAACGGGGCGACCACCGTAAATGTTCGCGAATTCAAGACCTATGCGGGGGTACTGCAGAAGCTTAATTGCCGGCAGCTCCATCCCGACCAGATTCCGGCCGTCGTCTTTACCGCCAAGAAACAGAAGTATTGCCAGGTGTTTCCGTCTAGCGACGCCAAGGCCTTGTCCGAGGTGCTGGCAGTCATACAGCGGAATCTGAAGTGCTCGAGCGACGTCACCGTGGAGCGCCTCGGCCTCGATGCGCGCGCGGCCGTCATGGCCCTCGCGGATTCCTTGCCGGGAACGAAGGGCCTGCAACGGCCCGCCGGGGAGCTGATTGATTTCCTAGTCGCGCAACTGCGGGTAACGTGCGGCCGCGAGAAGCCGAGTCCCTCATAGGCGCAAATGACTATCCCTGGTTGTCGAACGACTGCGACCGCGCCTGCCGACCAGCCACGAGTCGCCTCAGGAACCTGACCCACGCCGACCACGGCCTGACGGTCGGCTGCAGGCCGAGCGAAACCTCCGCGGTGCTGAAGGCATCCTCGATCACCGCATCGTGCAAATGACGGATCGCGGTGCCCCATAGCAGGAGCCCGAGGCCGCGCGCATCCATGGCGATGGTGTGGCGCAGGGTGCACGCGCCTTCGCCTTCGGGGACCAGGTCGAACCAGTGGTGTCCGTTGAAACCGTTGGGACCGGAAAAGCGGAAGCGCACGTAGTTGCCGGGCCGGTACTCGGTCACGGCATAGCCGATCGGGCCGTGGCCGCCGTCGGCGCCGACCGAGAGCGGGCGATCGAAGCGCATCGCCGGCCAGAGCGAACGTGGCCACAGCGCATCGCCGTCGGACGATAGCGTGTCGATCAGCGCGCCGACCGCCGCGGCGGGCCGTGCGATGCTGCGCTCGTGGATGTTGAGGATCTGCATGTCAACGCTCGGCCAGGGCGAGCTCGACGCCGAGCCCCGCGAAGGCGGCAGCGAAGCCGCGCCGCAGCCAGGCCTGGAAACGCGGCGAGTCGATCACGGCGTGGCGGAACGCGTCCGCCAGCACGCCGTAGCCGACGAACACGGCGAAGGTCATGGCCATGAAGATGCCGCTCAGCGTCAGCATCTGCGAGAGCGGCGACGCCGCCTGCGGCGCGACGAACTGCGGCAGGAAGGCGAGGAAGAAGATCGATAGCTTGGGATTGAGGATGTTGAGCAGGAAGGCGCGGGTGACGAGGGTGCGCGGGCTCGCGGAGGCCGTCGCCGCGGCCTCGACGCGCAATGCGCCGGTGTCGCGCCATGTCGCGTACGCCAGGTAGAGCAGGTAGGCCGCGCCGGCCAGCTTGAGCGCCTGGAAGGCGAGCGAGCTCATGTGCAGCACGGCGGCCAGCCCGGCGATGGCGGCCAGCAGGTGGGGAAGGATGCCGGCGGTGCAGCCGAGCGCGGCGAAGACGCTGGCCCGCTTGCCGCGCGCGAGGCCGGTCGATACGGTGAACAGCACGCCGGTGCCGGGAATCAGCACGACGATCAGCGAGGTGAGGAGGAAGTCGACGGTAATCATGGTTCAGAACCCGTAGTCGCGTTCCACGCGGCAGACGCGCACGCGGAAGGCCTTGTACCAGTCCCTGGCCCGTGCCTGCACTTCGCGGTGCGCGGCATGGCGCTTCCACGCGCCGATGGCGTCGAGACTTGCCCAGTAAGAAACCGATACGCCGAGTTCTTGGCGTGCGCCCTCGAAGCCGAGAAAGCCCGGCTGGGCGGACGCGATCTCGAGCGCACGTTGTGCGGCGTCGCCGTACCCGTTGTCGCCCTCGGTCCGCAGCGAGGTGAAGATCACCGCGTAGTAGGGGGGCTCGGGGGTCTTGGCGGGGGATGCCATGGCGCGTCTCCCGATGTCAGTCGCATCCGCAGGCCGGGCCGGCCTGGGATGCCTCGTTGCCTTCTATCGGGTGACCGTCGCGCTTCCACCAGTCGAGCCCGCCAATCAGCTCCCTTACGCGAAATCCCAGACGGGTCATGTTCAGCGCGCCCTTTGTCGAGGCGTTGCAGCCGATACCGTCGCAATAGGCGATGATCAGTGCGCCGCGGTCCAGTCCGGCGGTGGTGGCCTCGCTCATGGTACGGTGCGGCAGCGAGATGGCGCCGGGTATGTGGCCCGCAGCGAAGGCTTGCGGCGACCGCGTATCGAGGACGACGAGGTTCTCGCCGCTCTCGAGCGCGACCTTGAGGTCCCACGAGTCGATCTCGTAGGCGAGCTTGTCCGCATAGTGGCGCAGCTGTTCGTCGTTCATCCGGTCTTACACCTCATTGGCATAAGGGTATCAAGATGGAATGACGACGGCAATGGCGCAGGGTCCGGCGCTTGAGCGGCGGTGGACAAGCGATCAACGCGATGCGGTCCTCAGGGACGCCGATCTTCTGTCAGCAATCGTGCCACGACCGGATCGAGCGCCGCCATGAAGGCCTCCATCTGGGTCGTGTATTCGCCGGGCAGCCCGAGTTGCTGGTTGATGGCACCGTGGGCGAGTCTTTCGGGCAGGACGTCGGCCCGCAAGCCGAGGCCCTTGCTCTTCTCCGCATAGGCGCGTGCCTGTCCGCAGGGGTCGTCCTTGCGCAGGGCCGAGCAGACGCCGAGCCACGGCGCCGCTTTCCGGTCGAGCCGGTGGAACGGCGAGGCGGCGATCCATCCGGCCTCGGCATCGCCGAAGGCTTCGCGGTAGCGCATCCGGAGGAAGGGGTAGACGCGCGGCATCTGCGTGACGACGTCGATGGCGCCTGCATCCAGCGAAACGGTGCCGAGCACCGCGCGCATCCCGTTGGCCTGGCGCAGTTCGGCATCGGCATTCACCAGCGATACCAAGTGCGCGCCCGCCGAATGACCCATCAGGATCAGCCGTGCCGGATCACCGCCCCAGTTTCGCGCGTTGGCCTGCACGAAGGCCGCCGCTTTCGCGACGTAGCCGGCCTGGGCGAGCGCGTCGGCGCCATCGGCGACCATCGGGTAGTTGACCGAGACGAACACGAAGCCCTTCGGCACCCAGCGGGCGACCTTGTTTCCCGTCACCGAGGCGGCGCCTTTGTCGCCGACGCACCAGCCGCCGCCGTGGACCATCATGATGATTGGCGCGGCCTCGCGGCCGGCACGCTTCGGCATGAAGACGTCGAGCTTCTCGAGTTGGCCGCTGCCGTACGTCACGTCCGCCAGGTCGGGCGCCGGCCCGGCGTTCCTTCGCTGCGACAGACTCTGCAGCCGTTCCACCTTGCGCGACCATTCCGCGCACGACAGGGCGCTGCCGCCGGCACCGAGATCGGCCAGGTCCTCGCGATCGGCGCCATCGGCCTCCTGGCGCTGCGCGCGTTGCTGCAGACGCTCCTTCAGGCGCTCGGCCAATGGGCCTGCTTGCGCGTCGCCTGCCAGGATGGCGAGCGCCAAAGCGAGCAGGACCGGGAAGCGATAGAGGCGGCGTGTCATGGAGAGATTAGGAACCGAAACAGGGGAGGGCGGCGCAGGAGGACGCGCTGCGCCATTGAATCGCGCTCCACTCGAGCGGATTGAGCGAGGCATCTCGATTGAAGAAGACCCCGGCGCCGCCGGCAAGCTGCCATCCGTGCAGTCGCACGCCGCTGTGCGGAAAGACCTGCGAGGCATGCGGCGGCCCGAGCCACTGCCGCAGCCGTGCGTAGGCCGCATCGTGCTTCCACCAGGGAACGTTTACCGAGACCTGCTGGAGCTGGCCTGCCTCGAAAAAGAAGGAAATGAACAAGGCCGGGAGGCCGTTGTACGACTTCACGTCCACGGCGCAGGCGAGGTCGCCCAGCCCGGCGCCGGGATTCGGCTGGCAGTGGATCGGCAGGCCGGCGAAGCGTTCGCGCAGCGTCTGTTCCGTCCAGGTCTCCGAGAGTTCTCCGATGGCGAAGGAAACGTCCTTGCGATCCTCGGTGAAGTAAAGCCTGTACTCCAGCAGTTCGGCGCGCTGGGACATCAGCAGGCCTGCCGCTGCGACGCAAAGCAGCACCGCGAGCGCGATCCTGCGGATGCTCGGCGTTGTGTTCTGCTTCGCGTCTTGCCCAGACAATCTTGGATGCCCCGCCGTTCGGAAAGCGCCAAGGGTATCAATGCCGGCGTTCGGGGGCAATGCCGAGGGGATGAGGGCATCAGCGCCTGGCGTGCGAATTGCATGGCATGCCTGCAACCCAAGGAAGGAGGAACCGCGATGAACGTTTCTGCCGTCGGCTCGATATACCTGGCGGAAAAACCTGCCGGCAACGCTCGACCGCGGCCGGCGGACGCCGGGACGGAGGCGACCGCGTCGACCCAGGTGCGGCTGTCCGGCGCCGCCCAGGAACTGCTCGGCAGCGTGCTGCTGCTGCCGACCCGCGCGAACGCAGCGCGGCTCGCCTTCGAGGCCGGCGAAGCGATCGGCGCGAAGCTCGACGCCGCGGGCATTCCTCGGGAGCCGGGATTCGCCCTCGAGATCGAGGATCCGAATTCCGCCCACGTGACCGTCAAGGGCGCGCGGGGCGACACCAGGGCCATCGAGGACCTCATCAACGCCGATCCAAAACTGCAGATGGCCGTGCACAACGCTTACGCCATCGCCAGCCAGATTCCCTCGATCGACCGCGCGCTGCAGTACGACAAGGAGTACCGGGCGGCGCGCACGCCGGCGGAGATCGACAGGGTCAATGCGCGCTATGCCGACCTGCTCGGCGGCCGCATGCCGCCCACGGCGATCGCGCTCGATTACGGCAAGGACGGCCTGGTGGTCAAGATCAACGGCGAAGCCGCTCAGGCCTGATCGGCGAAATGCCGCAGCGCCAGGATGTCGATCTTCTTCATCTCGAGCAGGGCGGTCATGGCCCGCTGGGCACGGCCGGGATCGGGATCGTTGATGAGTTCGACCAAGCCGCGCGGCACCACCTGCCACGATAGTCCGTACTGATCCTTGAGCCAGCCGGAGCGCCGCGCGGCAGGGTCGCCGCCGACCGACAGGCGGTCCCAGTAGTAGTCGACTTCCGCCTGGCTTTCGCAGTCGATCTCGAAAGACACCGCCTCGGTGAACTTGAACGAGGGACCGGCGTTTAGGGCGATGAAGGCTTCCCCCTCGAGTTCGAAGGCGATGGTCATGACCGTGCCCGGTTCCATGTGGTGGACGTCGTAGCCGGCTTCGCCGTACCGGGTGATGCGGTTGATGACCGAGTTGGGGAAGATCGAGAGATAGAACGCGACGGCCTCCTCGGCATTGGTGTCGAACCAGAGGCAGGGGCGGATTTTCTGCGTTCGCAGCATGCTTGTTGCGGCAATTGGTTTGGTCGGAAGTTCCATACGAGGCGCGTTCCGGTGCAGTTGCCGGCTGGCGACCCGTCGAGGGCGACGGGGGATTACCGCCGCTTCGTGTCCCCCGTCGGCCGCTTCATCGTTCTTGTCCGCCGGGGGACACGGAGCGCAGCAGGGCAGCCTGCCGGCCCGATCGCCGCTACTCGCTGAAGCGAAGAGCCAATCCTAGTGATGCAGTATCTTCGCCAGGAACTGCTGCGCCCGCTCCGAGCGCGGCGAGCCGAAGAAGTCTTCCTTCCCCGCATCCTCCACGATCCGTCCCTGGTCCATGAAGATCACCCGGTTCGCCACCTTGCGGGCGAATCCCATCTCGTGGGTGACCACCATCATGGTCATGCCTTCCTGCGCCAGTTCCACCATGACGTCGAGCACTTCGTTGATCATCTCGGGATCGAGCGCCGAGGTGGGTTCGTCGAACAGCATGCAGATGGGGTCCATCGCGAGTGCCCGGGCGATGGCCACGCGCTGCTGCTGGCCGCCCGACAGCTCGCCGGGGCGCTTGTGGGCATGCGCCCTGAGGCCGACCCGATCGAGCAACTTCATGCCCTTCTCCATCGCCTCGTCGTGGCGGCGGTGCAGCACCTTTTCCTGCGCGATGGTGAGGTTGCGCTCGATGCTCATGTGCGGGAACAGCTCGAAGTGCTGGAACACCATGCCGACGTGGGCGCGCAGCTTCGGCAGATCGGTCTTCGGGTCGCCGACGGAAATGCCGTTGACCACGATCTCGCCCTGCTGGAAGGGTTCGAGGCCGTTGACGCACTTGATGAGCGTCGACTTGCCGGAGCCGGAGGGGCCGCACACCACGATGACCTCGCCCTTCTCCACCTGGCTGGAGCAGTCGGTCAGCACCTCGAAATCGCCGTAGCGCTTGGAGACGTTGCGGATGGAGATCATGCCGGCTTCTTCCTGAAGTGTTTGACGAGCAGCGAGAGCGCGAAGCTGATGGCGAAATAGACGGCGCCGGCGAACAGCAGCAGTTCGACGATGCGGCCGTCGCGGTCGCCGACCTTGTAGGCGGCGCCGAAGAAGTCGGCCAGCGCCGAGACGTAGACGAGCGAGGTGTCCTGGAACAGGATGATGGCCTGGGTCAGCAGCAGCGGCACCATGTTGCGGAAGGCCTGCGGCAGGATCACCAGCCGCATCGCCTGGCCGTAGGTCATGCCCAGCGCGAAGGCGGCGCCCACCTGGCCGCGTGGCACGCTCTGGATGCCGGCGCGGATGATCTCCGAGTAGTAGGCCGACTCGAACAGCGCGAAGCCGGTCATCGCCGAGGCGAGCCGCACGTCGGTGCCGGGCGCCAGCCCGAGCACGGCTTCGAGCAGCCGTGGCACGATCAGGAAGAACCACAGCAGCACCATCACCAGCGGGATGGAGCGGAACAGGTTGACGTAGCCGGCCGCCAGCCAGGCCAGCGGCTTGATCGACGACAGCCGCATCATCGCCAGCAGCGTGCCCCAGACGATGCCCACCGCGATGGCGGTCAGGGTGATCTCGAGCGTCACCTTCATGCCCTGCCAGAGGAAGGGCAGGGCGCCGGGGATCGATGACCAGTCGAATTCGTAGCCCATGGTCGTCGCTATTTCCCGGCGATGTAGCCGGGCACGCGCGTCTTGCGCTCGACCCAGTGCATGCCGGTCATCACCACGACGTTGATGAGCATGTAGAGCACGGTGACGGCGATGAAGGACTCGTAGGGCTGCGCCGTGTAGTCGACCAGTTGCCGGCCTTGCGCGGCGAGTTCCAGCAGGCCGATGGTCGAGGCGACGGCGGAGTTCTTGAAGATATTGAGGAACTCGGAGGTCAGCGGCGGCACGATGAGCCGCAGCGCCATGGGCAGCAGCACGTGGCGATAGGTCTGAGGCAGGGTGAAGCCGAGCGCCAGCGCGGCGTTCTTCTGGCCGCGCGGCAGCGATTCGATGCCGGCGCGCACCTGCTCGCAGACGCGCGCGCTGGTGAACAGCCCGAGACTGACGCAGGCGGCGAGGAACTGCTGGGCGAACGGGTTCATCTGCTTGATCGCGTCGCCCCAGGCCGGCGGCAGCAGTTCAGGCATGACGAAGTACCAGAAGAACAGCTGCACCAGCAGCGGGACGTTGCGGAACAGTTCGACGTAGGCGGCGGCAACGCCGGCGAGCAGCCGGTTGGGGACGGTGCGCAGCACGCCGAAGATGCCGCCGAGCAGCAGCGCGATGACCCAGGCGAGCAGCGACAGGGCAATGGTCGTCTCGAAGCCGGCGAGCATCCAGCCCAGGTAGGTGGTGTTCCCGGAGGCGGCGGGCTGGAGGAAGACTTCCCAGTGCCAGGCGTAGCTCATCGGGAAGGCAATTGATTGGCGGCGTCGTGCCAGCGCAGTCGCCGGCTGGCGACCCGCCGAGGGCGACGGGGGAGTGCCGACGCTCCGTGTCCCCCGGCCCGGATGAGGCAAAGGCCCGGGCCTCCTCCTTTACCTACGCGTCGGCACTCCCCCGCCACCCGCGGCTTGATGGCTTCGCAGGAGCGAACGGCTACAGCGCTCCAGTGGGCCGGTGGGGTGCCCTGCTGCGCGCAGGTAAAGGAGGAGGCGGACGCCTTATCGCTCTTGTCCGCCGGGGGACACGGAGCGCAGCAGGGCACCCTGCCGGCCCGAGCACCGCAGCGCCGGGAGACGAGAAACATCCCTACTCAGTCCAAAGCCCGATCGTTAGGATTCGCGTACAGCGCCTTCATGTCGTCCGACAGCGGCATGTTGAGGTTCAGCCCCTTCGGCGGAATCGGACTCATGAACCACTTGGCGTAGATCTTCTCCGCCTCGCCGGACTTCATGGTCTTCATGATCGCGGCGTCGACCACCTTCTTGAAGGCCGCGTCGTCCTTCGGCAGCATGCAGCCGTAGGCCTCGCGCGACATCGGCGTGCCGACCACGTGCCAGTCGCCCGGGCGCTTGGCCTTGGCGAGTTCGCCGTAGAGCAGGGCGTCATCCATCATGAAGGCCACCGCGCGGCCGCTCTCCAGCGTCAGGAAGCTCTCGCCGTGATCCTTCGCCGAGATGATGTTCATGCCGAGCTTCTTCTCGTCGTTGTACTTGCGCAGCAGCCGCTCGGAGGTAGTGCCCGCGGTGGTAACCACGTTCTTGCCCGCCAGGTCGGGGAAGTCGTTGATGCCGGAATTCTTCTTCGTCAGCAGCCGCGTGCCGATGACGAAGATGGTGGTCGAGAACGACACCTGCTTCTGGCGCTCGAGGTTGTTGGTGGTCGAACCGCACTCGATGTCGATGGTGCCGTTCTGGATCAGCGGGATGCGGTTCTGCGAGGTCACCGGCACCAGCTTCACGGCGAGGTTCGGCAGCTTCAGGTCCGCCTTGATCCCGTCGACCGCCTTCATCATGAACTCCTGCGAGTAGCCGACCACTTGCTGCTTGTCGTCGTAATAGGAGAAGGGGATCGAGGATTCGCGGTGGCCCAGCGAGATGGTGCCGCTGTCCTTGATCTTCTTCAGGGTGCCGGTCGGTCCGGCGGCCGAGGCCGAGACGGCTAAAACGGTGCAGAGGACGGCAAGCAGGCGACGGGTCATGGTTCGCTCCTTGTTATTGCGTGCGCGGCCGCTAGCATACTCCAGCGGCGTAGCGGCCGTCAGGGACGGCGCCGCGGCGCGGTGAGGACTTCTGGTCGCAGGATTTCCTCCAGCGTGGCGCGGTCGAGCAGCCCCATCTCGAGCACCAGTTCGGCCACGCCGCGTCCGGTGAGCAGCGATTCGCGCGCCACCTTGCTGGCATTCTCGTAGCCGATGTAGGGATTCAGCGCGGTGGCGAGACCCGCCGAGCGGCGCGCCCGCTCGGCCAACAGCTCCCGGTTGGCCGTGATGCCGGCGACGCACTGGCGCGCCAGCGTGACGCAGCCGGCCTTGAGGTGCTCGAGGCTCTTGAACAGGCTGTGGCCGATGATCGGCTCGAAGGCGTTGAGCTGGAGCTGGCCGGCCTCGGAGGCCAGGGTGATGGTGATGTCGTTGCCGATCACCTCGAAGGCGATCTGGTTGACCACCTCCGGGATGATCGGATTGACCTTGCCCGGCATGATCGACGAGCCGGCCGCGCGCTCCGGCAGGTTGATCTCGTGGAAGCCGCCCTGCGGCCCCGAGGACAGCAGGCGCAGGTCGTTGCAGGTCTTGGAGAGTTTGGCGGCGATGCGCTTCAGTACGCCCGACAGCTGCACGAAGGCGCCGGTGTCCTGGGTCGCCTCGACCAGGTTGGGCGCCGCGATCAGCGGCAGGCCGGACAGCGACGACAGGTGGGCGACGGCCGTGCGCGCGTAGTCGAGGTCGGTGTTGATGCCGGTGCCGATGGCTGTGGCGCCGAGGTTGACCTCGCGGATCAGGGCCATCGCCTCGGCCAGCCGCTGCTCGTCTTCGCCGAGCATCACCGCGTAGGTCGAGAATTCCTGGCCCAGCGTCATCGGCACGGCGTCCTGCAGCTGGGTGCGGCCGATCTTGAGGATGTCGGCGAATTCCGCGGCCTTGGCCTCGAAGGCCTGGCGCAGCTCGGCCATCGCCACCAGCAGGCCCTTGATGCCGAAGCAGGCGGCGACGTTCAGGGCGGTCGGATACACGTCGTTGGTGCTCTGCGACATGTTCACATGGTTGATCGGATGCAGCGCCTCGTAGTCGCCCTTTGGGCGGCCGAGCAGTTCGAGTGCGCGGTTGGCGATCACCTCGTTGGCGTTCATGTTGGTCGACGTACCGGCCCCGCCCTGGATCACGTCGACGACGAATTCGTCGTGCAGCGCGCCGCCGACGATCTCGTTGCAGGCCGCTGCGATCGCCTGGTAGCGCGCTTCGTCGAGGGCGCCGAGTTCGAAGTTGGTGCGCGCCGCCGCCAGCTTCACCAGCGCCAGCGCCTTCACCAGGTCGGGGTAGCCGCCGATCGCCTGGCCGCTGATCGGGTAGTTCTCCAGCGCGCGCAGGGTGTGGATGCCCCAATAGGCATCGGCGGGAACGTCGCGTTCGCCGAGGAGATCATGCTCGCGGCGAATCGGATGGTTCACGGCTGCTTGTCCTTGTCCTTGCGCTCGCCGGCGGCGATGCCCTTGACGATCAGGACGATCGGCGCCAGCACGACGGCCGCAAGGAGCCAGTAGAGGAAGAAGGACGGGTCGATGCTCATCGGGCGGCCGCCCATTGCTTCAGTTCGGCCAGCTCCGCCTCGAGGCGCGCGACGCGTTCCTCGAGTTCGGCGAGGCGTCCGCCGTCCGCCGGCTCGGCCGCCGCGCTCTGCTCGGCGTGCTCCGCGACTTCCCCGCCGAACAGGTGCGCGTAGCGCGATTCGCGCCTTCCCGGCTCGCGCGGCAGGCGGACCACGAACGGGCCGTCTTCCCGGCGCGCCAGGCTTTCCAGCACGCCTTCGACCTCGGCGACGTCCTTCAGCGGACATAGGCGGCTGGCGCGGCTGCGCAGTTCCCCGGGCGTCTGCGGGCCGCGCAGCAGCAACTCGCAGACGACGGCGAGCTCGGCGGGGGAGAACTTGAGGGTGCCGTATTCGGTGTTGCAGAAGCGATGCTGGTACTTCGCCACGCGGCTGCCGAAGCCGCCGTGCTCGGCGACCAGGTATTTCTTGACGAGGCCGTCCAGGGCCTGCTGGACGTCGGCTTCGCCGAGATCCATGACAGGATCGCGGTTGCTCTTCTGATTGCAGGCGTTGGTGAGCGCGTTGAGCGACAGCGGGTATTGCTCGGGCGTGGTGATCTGCTTTTCGATCAGGCAGCCGATCAGTCGGGCCTCGCGGGGTGAGAGTTCAATGGCCATGGGGCATCCGGGCGAGTTGCGGTTCTAAGCGGCTTCCGCCGCCTCGTCTTCCTGCTGCTGCTGCAGCGCCCACATCTGCGCATAGGCGCCGCCGCGCTCGAGCAGGTCGCGGTGGCGGCCGCGCTCGACGATGCGGCCGTTGTCGAGCACCAGGATCTCGTCGGCGTTCATCACCGTCGACAAGCGATGCGCAATGATGAGCGTGGTGCGGCCGACGGCCGCCTGCTCGAGTTCGGCCTGGATCGCTTTCTCGGTCTTGGAGTCGAGCGCCGAGGTGGCTTCATCGAAGATCAGCATCGGCGGGTTCTTCAGCAGCGCGCGGGCGATGGCGACGCGCTGCTTCTCGCCGCCCGACAGCTTGAGGCCGCGTTCGCCGACGCGCGTGTCGTACTTGTCCGGCAGCGATTCGATGAAATGGTGGATGTGGGCGGACTTCGCCGCCGCCACGACCTCGTCGCGCGTGGCCGCAGGGCGGCCGTACTGGATGTTGTAGTAGATGGTGTCGTTGAACAGCACGGTGTCCTGCGGCACGATGCCGATCGCCGCGCGCAGGGACGCCTGCTTGAGCTGGCGGATGTCGTGGCCGTCGACGCGGATGGCGCCGTCGTTCACGTCGTAGAAGCGGTAGAGCAGGCGCGCCAGCGTGCTCTTGCCGGAGCCGCTGTGGCCCACCACGGCGACGGTGCGGCCGGGCGGGATCTCGAAATCGACGTCGAACAGCACCTGGCGCTTGGGGTCGTAGTGGAAGCCGACATGCTCGAAGCGCACCGCGCAGGCGCCGTTGCGCGGCAGCTCGCGGGCGTCGGGCGCGTCCTGGATCTCGCGGTGCTGCTCGAGCAGGGCGAACAGCCGCTCGATGTCGGTGAGCGACTGGCGGATCTCGCGGTAGAGCACGCCGAGGTGGTTGAGCGGCATGTAGAGCTGGATCAGGTAGGCGTTGACCAGCACGATGTCGCCTACCGTCATGCTGCCCGCCGCCACGCCGACGGCAGCGCGCCACATCATCAGCGAAACCCCGATGGCGATGATCAGCGCTTGCCCGAGGTTCAGGTAGGACAGCGACACCTGGCTCTTCACCATGGCGCGCTCCCACTTCTGCATGTGCTCGTCGTAGCGCTCGGCTTCCCAGCGCTCGTTGTTGAAGTACTTGACCGTCTCGTAGTTGAGCAGGCTGTCGATGGCGCGCACGTTGGCGGCGGAGTCGAG